>CP028150.1:2016306-2352357 GCA_003028315.1 Neisseria mucosa
GTTGCATCGAATTAATCCACATCATCCACCGCTTGTGCGGGTCCCCGTCAATTCCTTTGAGTTTTAATCTTGCGACCGTACTCCCCAGGCGGTCGATTTCACGCGTTAGCTTCGCTACTAAGCAGTCATGCTGCCCAACAGCTAATCGACATCGTTTAGGGCGTGGACTACCAGGGTATCTAATCCTGTTTGCTACCCACGCTTTCGGGCATGAACGTCAGTGTTATCCCAGGAGGCTGCCTTCGCCATCGGTATTCCTCCACATCTCTACGCATTTCACTGCTACACGTGGAATTCTACCTCCCTCTGACACACTCTAGTCACCCAGTTCAGAACGCAGTTCCCAGGTTGAGCCCGGGGATTTCACATCCTGCTTAAGTAACCGTCTGCGCCCGCTTTACGCCCAGTAATTCCGATTAACGCTCGCACCCTACGTATTACCGCGGCTGCTGGCACGTAGTTAGCCGGTGCTTATTCTTCAGGTACCGTCATCAGACAGGGGTATTAACCCCGCCCTTTTCTTCCCTGACAAAAGTCCTTTACAACCCGAAGGCCTTCTTCAGACACGCGGCATGGCTGGATCAGGCTTGCGCCCATTGTCCAAAATTCCCCACTGCTGCCTCCCGTAGGAGTCTGGGCCGTGTCTCAGTCCCAGTGTGGCGGATCATCCTCTCAGACCCGCTACTGATCGTCGCCTTGGTAGGCCTTTACCCCACCAACTAGCTAATCAGATATCGGCCGCTCAAACAGCGCAAGGCCAAATGGTCCCCTGCTTTCTTCCTCAGAATATATGCGGTATTAGCTAATCTTTCGATTAGTTATCCCCCACTGCTCGGTACGTTCCGATATGTTACTCACCCGTTCGCCACTCGCCACCCAAGAAGCAAGCTTCTCTGTGCTGCCGTCCGACTTGCATGTGTAAAGCATGCCGCCAGCGTTCAATCTGAGCCAGGATCAAACTCTTATGTTCAATCTCTAACTTTTTAACTTCTGGTCTGCTTCAAAGAAACCAACAGGACAATGTCTAAAACATCATCTTGTCTGTCTTTCAAACAGTGTGAGGCTGTCGCACTCACACTTATCGGTAATCTGTTTTGTTAAAGAGCGAAAACGAATTATAAAGCATTTCATCTCATTGTCAATCAAAACTTTTCTCAAAACCTCGAAAAATCAGACTAACTGTGATATACTTACCTGTTCGTTCAATCACCGCCGAAGCAGCGAAGAACCGAACTATACCCCTCCCCTCAAAAACCGTCAACTCCTAAACCGCAAAAAATTCCACAAAACCTAACAACAACCTGAAATACAAAGACTTTTATTTCAAAATATTCTCAAACCAAACTCAATCAACAGCAAAGGTCGTCTGAAATCCCTTTCAGACGACCTTTGTTAATCTAAATACGCCATTATCCGAATAACTCTCACCTTAACGCTGCAGCAAGATTTCCAATACAAACTTGCTTCCTACATAAGCGAACATTAGGCTGACAAACCCGATGATTGTCCAAACGGCTGCTTTTTTACCTCGCCATGCCGTCATACTGTGCTTAAGCAGCAACGCACCGTAAATTATCCATGAGAGAATGCCGAATACGGTTTTATGGGTAAATGTAACGGGTTTACCGAATACAGCCTCTGCAAAAAATGTCCCGCTGACAACCGAATAGGTTAATAAGATAAAACCT
This sequence comes from Neisseria mucosa, assembly GCA_003028315.1. NCBI lineage: Bacteria > Pseudomonadati > Pseudomonadota > Betaproteobacteria > Neisseriales > Neisseriaceae > Neisseria > Neisseria mucosa. The sequence goes on from CP028150.1 coordinate 2,017,995, forward strand.
ACCCACATCCCCTGGAACATGAGCTTTTCCAAACTCAGTAAAGACGGCAGAAAACCGGACAAACTGGAAACACGTCGCCTATGCAGGTTACGGTTGAGCAGCAAAATCAAAACGGCAAACAAGGTCACAATACCGAATAAACCGTATGCCAGCAGCGATGTACCAATATGCGACATAAACGGCAAATCATTGATTTGGTAACCGACATATTTCCCAGGGAACAGTGCACCCAATAATAAGGTAAACGCTGCACATGGATACAAAAGCAACTGCAATCCGCGCAGACGATAGAAAAAACTACCAACGAAATACACCAGCAGCATCAACCATACAATCAAACTGATGGAATACCCAAAGCCCATAATCAAAATCTTGTCTTGAATGACAGGCATAAGCAATACAGCACCGTGCATGGTCAGCGCAGCACCCAAAACAGCCAACTCGGCTTTTAGAGGATAATCTTTAATCTCTCGGGTCTTGTGGTTGAACCAAACGAATATACCCAATCCGGCATACACCAGTATCAGGCAAATCAGGATAGTCGGCATAACAAACTTTCTTGGCGCGCATACATAACCGCACGCGATAGTGTAAAATAATCTCGATTTTATTTTAGCAAAGAATGCCCCGAACAGGGCAGCTATTATCATTACCAAGGACAAGCATGTTAGACAACTTAACCAACCGCTTTAGTAAAGTTTTCAAAAATATCCGCGGTCAAGCAAAACTGACAGAAGACAACATCAAAGAGGCGCTGCGGGAAGTCCGCCTTGCCCTGCTCGAAGCGGACGTAGCCCTGCCCGTCGTAAAAGAATTTGTCAACAACGTCAAAGAAAAAGCCCTCGGGCAGGAAGTTGCCGGCAGCCTGACCCCTGATCAAGCCTTTATCGGCGTCGTCAACCAAGCCCTGATCGAATTGATGGGCAAGGAAAATTCCTCTTTGGACTTGGCAGCTGTACCGCCTGCTGTCGTCTTAATGGCAGGTCTGCAAGGTGCCGGTAAAACCACCACCGTCGGCAAACTCGCCCGCCTGCTAAAAAACGAACAGAAGAAAAAAGTCTTGGTCGTTTCAGCCGACGTGTACCGCCCTGCCGCTATCGAACAGTTGCGCCTTTTGGCTGAGCAAGTCGGCATTGACTTCTTCCCTTCCGACTCCAATCAGAAACCTGTCGAAATTGCCACTGCTGCGATTGATTATGCAAAAAAACACTTTTACGACGTCTTGATGGTCGATACCGCCGGACGCTTGGCGATTGACGAAGAGATGATGAATGAAATCAAAGCGCTGCACGCAGCCGTCAATCCCGTCGAAACCTTATTCGTCGTCGATGCCATGTTAGGTCAAGACGCTGTAAACACCGCACAAGCATTCAACGAAGCCCTTCCGCTGACCGGTGTCATCCTGACCAAAATGGACGGCGATTCGCGTGGCGGTGCAGCATTGTCTGTGCGCCACGTTACCGGAAAACCCATCAAATTCATCGGTATCGGTGAAAAAATCACAGGACTCGAACCCTTCTACCCAGACCGCATAGCCAGCCGTATTCTCGGTATGGGCGACGTGTTGAGCCTGATTGAAGATGTCCAAAAAGGCATAGACGAAGAAGCCGCCGCTAAAATGGCGAAAAAGCTGCAAAAAGGCAAAGGCTTCGACCTCAATGACTTTAAAGAACAAATCCAGCAAATGCGCAATATGGGCGGACTGGAAAGCCTGATGTCAAAAATGCCGGGCGAACTGGGTCAGATTTCCAAACAAATTCCCGAAGGCACGGCAGAAAAAGCCATGGGTAAAGTCGAAGCCATCATCAACTCCATGACGCCCAAAGAACGTGCCAACCCAACCCTGCTCAAAGCCAGCCGCAAACGCCGCATTGCCGCAGGCGCCGGCACCAGCGTAGAGGAAGTCAACAAAATGCTCAAACAGTTTGAACAATCGCAACAAGTCATGAAAATGTTCAGCGGAAAAGGACTGGGCAAACTGATGCGTATGGCAAAAGGCATGAAGGGTATGAAAGGAATGTTCCCCGGAATGTAATTGGCAGGAAATCTAAGAGAGAGGTCGTCTGAAAACTGAAATTGGGTTTTCAGACGACCTCTTCATATTGAGATTCTAGTCAGTCAAAAGCATGGCCATCTACTATTATAAAAAATAATAGTCAGCCCCTAACTGTAAAGTGCAACCGCCTTTACCCATGCAAGCACCTCCCGAGACAGTTTGCGCAAATAATTTACCGTCGAATCACCGCACGCCCCTGAAGCATACAATTCAACAGTTTTACCCTGCCAATAACGCTTGGCAAGCCAAGAGGCACGCGCAAGATGAAAAGCATCGCTGACAATGATGATTTCGTTCGCATCCCGTAGCTTCGGTACACTCAGCACAATATTTTCATATGTACTTTCCGAATGTTCTTCCAATCGTATTTTTTCGGACGGTACGCCCATTTCCACGGCCATATCGCGCATAGTTTGAGCTTCATTGCTGCCGTCCCCGTCCGTTCCTCCACTCATCAGCAATTCGCCCACCTTACCTTGCCGATACAGCCTGACACCAGCTTCAACCCGCGAGCGCAAACAAGGATTCGGTTTTCCTCTGCGGTTAACAGCATTACCCAAGACAACAGCAATATCGGCAGAAGACAGGGTTCCAGACGACCTTTTTTCCACATTGACTGCGCATAGATGCAGCCAGCTCAAAACAGCACACCATACCAAAAGACAAACGATGCACAATATCCAATACTTTTGCATTAATACTCCGGTGGATTTTGACCTTTGGGCATCATAGCATAATCTCTTTCACCATCTTCCAAGGTTTCAGACGACCCCTTAGCCGCCAATTACTTATTGCATCCCTCCCCTTCCATCTTTATAATGCGCACACTCTTACGGGAGTAGCCATCTGATTTTCACTGACAATCAGAGCCGTTATCAACATAATTGACCGAGTTCGACAAAGATCAGTCATGGTGGCGGCATCTTCCTGACAACAGGAAGACAGGCAAGACGTAAGCGTTGTCCATACCCTTGCGGGCGGTATGTGCAACGCTTTTTGTTTTTGCCCGCTTCGGTTGAGTATCTTATGGAAGCATTTTTCTCTTCAATACTGGGCGTTGCCATTGCCGAAATCGGCGATAAAACGCAACTGCTCGCCCTTTTCCTTGCCGCACGTTTCGCCCAGAAAAATGCGGTAGTCTCCGGCATCTTCATTGCCACTTTACTGAATCATTTGGTCTCCGCATTTGTCGGTGTATGGCTGGCGGAAACCGTTTCCCCCGATACCGTCAAATGGGCGGTCGGCATCAGCTTCATCATGGTCGGCTTGTGGCTGCTTTTGCCTGATAAAGATGAAAATCTCGACAGCCGTTGGCTTAAATATGGCGCGTTTGGAGCGACGGTTTTCCTGTTTTTCATGGCGGAAATCGGCGACAAAACCCAAATCGCCACAGTCTTGCTGGCGGCAAAATACCAATCCTTATCCATGGTCGTACTCGGCAGCGTTGCCGGATTGATGTTGGCAACCGTCCCCGTGGTTTATCTGGGCGATATGCTGATGAAAAAAATCCCCGCCAAAGCCGTACGGATTTCCGCCTGCGTACTGTTTTGCGTATTGGGCGTCATCACTTTGGCCGGCGGTGATATTATGTTGAAATAGGTCGTCTGAAATGTGGGAAATCTTATTTCGACATCCGGATTTTGTTGCCATTAACAAGCCGCAAGGCGTATCCGTACATCAGGAAGAGGGCGAAGTCAGCCTGACGCAGACGCTGGCGGCGCAACTCGGCCTTAAGCAGGTTTGGCTGCTGCACCGCTTGGACAAGCTGACCAGCGGCGTGCTGCTGTTTGCCCTGAACCCGCAAAGCGCGTCGGCGCTGGCGCAGCAGTTTGCCGCCAAAACCATGCGTAAAACTTATTTGGCGCTGGCAACGGACAAGCCGTCTAAGAAGCAAGGTTGGATCAAAGGTGATATGGAAAAATCGCGGCGCGGCACATGGAAACTGATGCGCAGTATGGAAAATCCCGCCGTGACCGAGTTTAACAGCCATAGTTTAGAACCCGGCTTGCGCCTGTTCGTCCTGCATCCGCATACGGGCAAAACCCATCAACTCCGTGTCGCCATGAAAAGTTTGGGCAGTCCGATTTTGGGCGATACGCTCTACAGCGGGAAGCCTGCATCGAGGATGTTCCTCCACGCTTGGAAAATCAAATTCGACTATCAAGGTCAGATGTTTGAAATTGTCGCGCCTTTGAGTGAGGAATGGCCGCCATTGGATTTCATTCATGAATAAATCCAAAATATCTGACAAGGTTTCGTGTATCGCATCAGCTAATCGAAAATAAAAAAACCGCTAAGAAAGCGGACAGTAAGGGAAACACCTTTTCAAAGTTGAAAATAATACGGGCGGCGTGGTTTTCTTTCCAACGGTGTAGATTGTCGGTATGCCAGCGGCGGGCGATTGATTCAAAGGTATTTAAAGCGGCGGCTTGCCGTTCGCGTTTTTCCTGTTGCTTGGCTTCGCTGGGGTCTTGCCCCGATACAAGCAAACGGCGGGCGTTTTCAGCGGCTTGGCGGGCTTCTACCAGTGATATGGTCGGATATTTGCCGATAGTAAATGTTTTCTCTTTTGCCGTTATGCGAAAAGTCAAACCGCCATAACTTCCCGCCGCTCGTATTGATATACAGATACAAGCCCTTGCCGTCATTCAGCTTAAACGGTTTTTCGGCAGGCTTGGCGTTTTTGATTTGTCGGTCGTTCAGCTTCATTTTTACGGTATTTTTTCGAGGTATTTTTCAGATACCGCAAAAGATACCGTAAATTTTAGGTTACTTCAATTAGGCTGAATTAGACGGAATTATACAATCAGGAAGAAGACAATAGGATGGCAATCAGTCTGAAAGCCTTGTATTTATTAGGTTTGGTTGATGGCATTAGACAGGATTAAACGAAAAAAAAACGCCTAGAATTTCTAAGCGTTTTTGTGTGTTGGTGCCGACAGCGAGATTTGAACTCGCACAGCCTACGGCCACTACCCCCTCAAGATAGCGTGTCTACCAATTTCACCATGTCGGCATTTTGAAAACTTTTATTTCTGCTGCTGAGGAGCGGGTGCAGCAGGTGCGGGTTGGTTTTCAGCGGGAGCGGCAGGTTTAGGAGCCTGCTGGGTTTGTTTCACATTGCTGAAGTCCAAACCGTGTTTGTTTGTATGGGTATGGATATAAACCATTGCCATGCAGGTTGCGAAGAAGAAAGTCGCAGCGATGGCGGTTGCGCGGCTCAGGAAGTTTGCGTTGCCTGCAGAACCAAATACGCCCTGCGCGCTGCCGCTGCCTGACCCGAAGGTCGCGCCTGCGTCCGCGCCTTTGCCGTGTTGCAGCAATACTAACACAACCACTGACAAAGCGGAAATAATATTAATAATCCAGATAAGGGTTTTAAAGGCTTCCATATGTTTTCTACGAGGCTTGCGCTGCGTTGATGATGGCGGTAAATGAGTCATACGATAATGACGCGCCGCCAACCAATGCGCCGTCTACATGAGGTACTGCGAAGATGTCGGCTGCATTGTCTGCTTTCACACTTCCGCCGTAAAGAACGCGGATTTTAACATCGCTTCCGCACAAAGACAAGATTTCTTTGTAGATGAATGCGTGCATGTCGGCAATTTGTTCTACGGTGGCGACTTTGCCGGTGCCGATTGCCCATACCGGCTCGTAGGCGACGGCGATGTTTTTGGTGTTCAGTCCATGCAATACGGAGAGTTGGTGGGCGATGACTTCGTGTTCTTTGCCGGCTTCGCGCTCTTCGAGGCTTTCGCCGACGCACAATAGGGGAATGAGGCCTACGTTGAGGACGTTTTCCATTTTGCGGCGTTGGATTTCGTTTTTCTCGCCGAAATAGAGGCTTCGTTCGGAGTGTCCGATGAGGACGATGTCTGTGCCGATGTCGGCGAGCATTTCTGCGGAAACTTCGCCTGTGTAGGCGCCGTTGTTGGGGAAGCGGCTGACGTCTTGGGCGCAGGTGAGAATGCGGTTGTTGAGGACAATCTGCATGGCGTTGTGCAGTTGCAACAGGTAAACGGTCGGGGCGGCGAGGCCGATGAGGACGCGTTCGGCGGTGGGCATGATGCGGAAGCGGTGCATGAGTGCGTTGTTGTTTTGGAGTCGGCCGTTCATTTTCCAGTTGCCGATGACCCATTTTTGATCCCACATTCCGATTTGGTGATACATCTTTTTTGCTCCGTGTTGTGTTTCTTTGGCTGTACGCTGTGTGTAGCGTGATGTAACGTGAAGTTTAGTGGATATGCGACGGGTTAGCAACTTGAAACGGGATGCCCGGGGTCGTCTGAAATGCTGTTTCAGACGACCTGTTTTATAATAACTGTTTGATATACACATATATAGGACATGGCTATGCACGCGCTTCATTTTTCGGCTTCGGACAAGGCCGCGCTTTATCGGGAGGTGTTGCCGCAGATTGAGTCTGTGGTGGCGGACGAGACGGATTGGGTGGCGAATTTGGCGAACACGGCGGCGGTTTTGAAGGAAGCGTTCGGCTGGTTTTGGGTGGGTTTTTATTTGGTTGATACGCGCGCGGACGAATTGGTTTTGGCGCCGTTTCAGGGGCCTTTGGCGTGTACGCGGATTCCGTTCGGGCGCGGGGTGTGCGGTCAGGCTTGGACAAAGGGCGAGACGATGGTCGTCGAGGATGTGAATGCGCATCCCGACCATATTGCCTGTTCGTCTTTGTCGCGTTCGGAAATTGTGGTTCCGCTGTTTTCAGACGACCTCTGTATCGGCGTGTTGGACGTGGACAGCGAACATCTGGCGCAGTTTGATGAAACGGATGCTTTGTATTTGGGCGAACTGGCAAAGATTTTGGAGAAGCGGTTTAAGGCTTCGCGTCAGGCGGCTTGAGACCGAAAAAACGGGCGGGCGGCGCGCGCTGAAGTTGGCGCGGCGGGAGTGTGGTTTTATAATGTCTGCCATTGCTAAAACAATTATTTAACGGAGCACAAAATGGATTTTGAAAAAGCGCGGTTCAATATGGTCGAACAGCAAATCCGTCCGTGGGATGTATTGGATTTTGACGTTTTGGACGCGTTGGAGGAAATTCCGCGCGAGCGTTTCGTGAGCGAGTCTTTGCAGGGTTTGGCGTATGCCGACATGGAGCTGCCGCTTGCCAACGGACATAAGATGCTCGAGCCGAAAATCGTAGCGCGGTTGGCGCAGGGTTTGAAACTGACGCAAACCGATACGGTTTTGGAAATCGGCACGGGTTCGGGCTATGCGACCGCGCTTTTGGCGAAACTGGCGGGTAAAGTGGTTTCAGACGACCTCGATGCCGAGCAGCAAAACCGCGCCAAAGCAGTGTTGGACGGCTTGGCTTTGGACAATATCGATTATGTGCAAAACAACGGGCTGACCGAGCCTTCCGCGGGCGCGCCGTTTGATGCGGTTTACGTCGGCGGCGCGGTGGACCGCGTGCCTGACGTATTGAAAGAACAGTTGAAAGACGGCGGCCGCATGGCGGTCATCGTCGGCCGCCGGCCGGTACAGCGCGCGCTGCTGATTACGCGCAAGGGCGGCGAATTTGAAGAAAAAGTCCTGTTCGACACGCTGGTCGCGCATTTGGACGACAAAGAAAACCGTCCTTTCGGCGATTTCGATTTTTAAACTTTTTTGAAATCAAAGGTCGTCTGAAAACCAGCCGGACATGGCGAAACGTTTTCAGACGACCTTTCATCGTTTCCATCATTTCACACACACAATATCATGACGATCCCTCAACTCACCCCGCTGCAACTGCAACAATGGCAGAACGAAGGCCGCGCGTTCCATCTGCTGGACGTGCGCACCGACGAGGAAACCGCCGTCTGCGCCCTGCCTGACTCCATCCATATCCCGATGAACCTGATTCCGCTGCGCCAAAACGAGCTGCCCGACGACGATTTGCCGATTGTCGTTTACTGCCACCACGGCATCCGCAGCCTGCATACGGCGATGTATCTAGCGGACGCGGGTTTCGAAAATCTGTTTAACCTGCAAGGCGGGATTGATGCTTGGGCTTTGCAGGTGGATGGGACGATGGCGAGATATTGATATAGTGGATTAACTTTAAACCAGTACGGCGTTGCCTCGCCTTGCCGTACTATCTGTACTGTCTGCGGCTTCGTCGCCTTGTCCTGATTTAAATTTAATCCACTATAACGCCAAAAGGTTGTCTGAAAACCTTGATTCAGGTTTTTCAGACGACCTTTTTTCATATTCCCGCTTCAATAATGCGGCGGAATTTCATCACGCAGGCTGTAAGGTTCGCGCTCTCCGCTTGCGCCTTTGTCCTGCATTTTCTGATAAAGCAGCCTCAACTGCGCCTGCTGCAAATCCAGCGTCTGCTGCATTTTCGCCACCGTATCGTTCAGGCTGCCGATTAAGTCTTCCTGAAGCGCGGTTTGGATTTCCAGCTCGGTGATGCGGTGTTCCAATTCGTCCATTTCGCTCATTTACAGCACCATCGCAGCAATCCAGCCCGCAATCATCAGCGGGATATTGTAGTGGATAAAGGTTGGGATGACCGAGTCGCGGATGTGGTCGTGTTGTCCGTCGGCGTTCAAACCCATGGTCGGGCCGAGCGTCGAGTCGGACGCGGGCGAACCGGCATCACCCAATGCCCCCGCCGTACCGACTATGGCGACGGTTGCCAGCGGCGAGAAGCCGAGGCTGATACACAGCGGCACATAAATCGCGGTAATAATCGGCAAGGTGGAGAAAGAAGAGCCGATGCCCATGGTGACCAACAATCCGACAAACAACATGGCAAATGCCGCCATGCCTTTATTGCTGCCGAAAAGCTGCATACTGTGTTCGACCAGCGGTTTGATTTCGCCTGTCGCGGTCATGACTGCCGCAAAGCCTTGCGCCGCAATCATGATGAAACCGACCATCGCCATCATTTTGATGCCTTCGCCGAACACATCGCTGGCAGCGTCGCGGTTCATCACGCCGAGCATCATAAAGACGGCAAAACCCAGCATCGCGCCCAACACCAGCGAATCTTCATACATCAACTGAATCGCAAAGCACACGCCGATTGCCACTGCCGCCACCAGACTGCGGTAAGCCGAAGGCTGGGGCTGTTCGGATGCTTCGCGGTTGTCTTCCGTATCGACGGTATTGGTTTGATAAATGCGTGATTTGCGGTAGTGGACAAACGCCGCCAGCAGCCCCGCCACCATACCCAGCGCAGGAATCGCCATCGCATGCATGACGCTGATGCCTTTTACGTCCATACCCGCAGATTTGATGTTGCCCAAGAGAATGTCGTTCAAGAAAATCGCGCCGAAGCCGTAAGGCAGGAACATATAAGTCGTCACCAAACCGAACGTAATCACACACGCCACCAGGCGGCGGTCGACTTTCAAACGGTTAAACACCAGCAAAAGTGGCGGAATAATCATCGGAATAAACGCGATATGGATAGGCACGACGTTTTGACTCATGATGCCCATCGCCAAAATAATCAGCAACAGCGTCCATTTCACCGAACTTTCGCCTTTCGCGGCATCCTGACTGTTGTTGAGTTTGCGGATAATGCCGCCCGCAAGCTGCTGCGGCAGCCCCGAATAGGTAATCGCCATCGCGAACGCACCGAGCATCGCATAAGACAAAGAAATCCGCGCGCCGCCCTTCAAACCTTCGTTAAACACGGGAATAATCCCCGACTGCGTTACATTGCCCGCCGTATCCACGATGTTTTCCAGCGGCATTCCCGCCACCAGTCCGCCGACGAACGCACCGACAGTCAGGCTCAATACGACGTGTACCCGCGATAGCGACAACACGAGCATAACGATTACTGCAACCACTACGGCATTCATGCCTTTTCTCCGTTTCAGACGACCTGTCGGCCATCTATTTATATATTAAAAGAAACATCATAACCTAACATGATTTAACACGCTAGGGCAAACCACCTTTCAGACGACCCGCCCTACCCCGCTGCTCCAAATATAGTCAATTAAAAATAAAATAGTACAATACTCAACTTTGAAGGTTTAACCATGGCATACTCTGCGGACTTAAGAAACAAAGCTTTAAACTATTACGAACAATGCAAAAACATCAGCCAAACCGCAGCAACATTTAACTTGTCAAGAAACACGCTTTACCTGTGGATTCGCCTTAAAAAACAAACAGGCAGCCTAAAACATCAAGTCACCGGTCTAAATGCCGTCAAATTGGATAGGCAAAAACTGGCTCAATATGTTGGGCAACACCCGGATGCCTATCTGCATGAAATCGCCAAACATTTTGATTGTACGCCAGCCGCCGTTTGCTATGCACTCAAACAGATGGGAATGACGCGCAAAAAAAGACCACCACTTACAAAGAACAAGATCCGGCCAAAGTAACGCATTATTTGACACAGCTGGCCGAATTTTCCGACTACCAACGTGTTTATTTGGATGAAACAGGATTTGACCGCTACCTGTTCCGTCCCTATGCCCGCAGCCCGAAAGGGCAAATAGTGAAAGCGCAGATAAGTGGAAAAAGATACCGACGCTTATCTCTGGTGTCCGCACAAGTCGGCAACCGGCTGATTGCTCCGATGGTTTATCAAAATACGATGACCGGAGTCTTTTTTGAAGCGTGGTTTCAGCAATGCCTACTGCCCGCATTGACTCAAAAATCGGTGATTATTTTAGATAATGCACGATTTCACCGTATGGGTGTTTTACGGGAAATGGCGGAAAAATGGGGACATAAGGTATTGCCTCTTGCACCTTATTCACCTGAGCTCAACCCGATTGAGAAGGTGTGGGCAAATATTAAGCGGTATCTGCGAACCGTATTGTCTGATTACGCCCGATTTGACGATGCGCTACTGTCCTATTTTGATTTTAATTAACTATAAAAGGTCGTCTGAAAACAAGTGAAACAAGTTTTCAGACGACCTTGGGTGGGTTTTGGGTTTCAACAACCGCGTGCGTGCGTACCGTACACACCTACACCCGATGCCCGGTTTCGCGTGCTATTCAGGTAGGGTACGTGGCTCAAGGCACGCACGCGGTTTCGGTTGGGTAGATTGGATTTTCGAATCCAACGGCTTTTGAGATGGCAGCCTTTTGTTAGATACAAATATTCAGTCTGTAGATTGCTGTTGATGTCTTTATTTCAGGTTAGCATTTCTACATCAACAACTTGATTTGCAGCTAGAGGGTTTATTAAATTTATGGTTTGTGCATTCATAACTTGTGCAATTTTTAGATTTACTTTTTCTTCTAGTTAAAACAAATTGGGTCTCACTGTTTATATTATAAGTATCTATAATATTTTTAATTACTCTCTCAACTTCCTTTTTCTCAACATCTGAATAACTACTAAGGGTAAAACGGGCATTTCTAATATATAGTGGATTAAATTTAAATCAGGACAAGGCGATGAAGCCGCAGACAGTACAGATAGTACGGCAAGGCGAGGCAACACCGTACTGGTTTAAATTTAATCCACTATAAAAACGATTTGCAAGATTTGGAGCTAACTTTCTAAAATCAGGACCACCTTCCTCTAAAAGGACAAATTGTTTGAACTTGAGTATATCCCCACGCCCATTTTTTCCAATTCTGATCGGATTTATACCAATCCAAGTTACCTTACCTGAGATTCCTTCATCTCCTTCCCAAGGATGTATAGATCCTATACCGATAACAGCATCATAGTGCCAGTTTCTTATAGCCCCCATACAATCACTCTCCCCAAATACTCCATTTTCACTAGGATCGCCTGTATGAGTACGTTTATATACCAATACCTTCATTTATTAGTCTCCTTTTAAGACTTGAAACCATCTTAGGAATAGCATAGAGATACTTAATTTATGAGCTCTCAATGCGCCTCTTCCCAATTCATCCCCACGCCAACCTCAGCCACCAGCGGCACGTTCAACATCCCTTCGTCCACTTTTGCCATCATCTGCGGCAGTTTTTCTTTCACTGAATCCAGCTCGGCTTCGGGTACTTCCAGCACTAGTTCGTCATGCACCTGCATAATCAGCTTGCTTTTCAGGTCTTCTGAAACCAGCCAGCGGGACACGTCTATCATGGCGCGTTTGATGAGGTCGGAGGCGGTGCCTTGCATGGGGGCGTTGATAGCGGCGCGTTCGGCTCCGGCGCGGGCGTTGGCGTTTTTGTTGCGGATGTCGGGCAGGTAGAGGCGGCGGCCGAACAGGGTTTCGACGAAGCCTTGGGCGGCGGCTTGTTCTTTGGTGCGCTGCATGTATTCGGCGACGCCGGGGTAGCGGGCGAAGTAGCGGTCGATGAAGGTTTTGGCGGACAGGTTGTCTATGCCCAGCGATTTGGCGAGGCCGTATTGGCCCATGCCGTAAATCAGGCCGAAGTTGATGGTTTTGGCGTAGCGGCGTTGTTCGGGCGAGACGTTTTCGGGGGCGATGCCGAATACTTCGGCGGCGGTGCGGCGGTGTACGTCTTCGCCGTTTTGGAACGCGGCGATGAGGGTTTTGTCGCCGGAGAGGTGCGCCATGATGCGCAGCTCGATTTGGGAATAGTCGGCGGAAACGATGACGCTGCCTTGCGGTGCGGTGAAGGCGCGGCGTACGCGGCGGCCTTCGGCGGTGCGGATGGGGATGTTTTGCAGGTTGGGGTTGTTGCTGGCAAGGCGGCCGGTAATGGCGACGGCTTGGGCGTAGGTGGTATGCACGCGGCCGTCTTTGGGGGAAATCATTTCGGGCAGTTTGTCGGTGTAGGTGGATTTGAGTTTCGCCAGGCTGCGGTTTTGCAGGATGATTTTGGGCAGGGGGTAGTCGGGCGCGAGCTGTTCGAGCACGGCTTCGTTGGTGGAAATGCCGCCTTTGGCGGTTTTTTTCAGTCCTTTGGTGGGAATGCCCATTTTGTCGAACAGGATTTCTTGAAGCTGTTTGGGCGAGTTGAGGTTGAACGGCTGACCTGCGGCGGCGTAGGCTTCTTGTTCGAGCTTCATCAGCTCGGCACCGAGTTCTGCGCTTTGGCGGGCGAGTTCGGCGCGGTCGATTTGTACACCGTTGCGTTCCATTTCAAACAATACCTGCGCAACGGGTAGCTCCATTTTTTCATACATTTCAAGCTGTTTGGCGTCCATTTGCGCGCGCAGGTGCGCTTCGAGGCGCAGGGCGAAATCGGCGTCTTGGGCGGCGTATTCGGTCGCCTGCCCGATGGCGACGTCGGCAAAACCGATTTGTTTCGCGCCTTTGCCGCACAGCGATTCGTAGGTAATGGTTTCCAAGCCCAGCCAGCGTTCGGACAATTCGTCCAGGCCATGTCCGAGATGGCTCTCGATGATATAGGAAGCGAGCATGGCGTCGCCGGCAATACCGTTCAGGGCGATGCCGTAGTTGGCGAAAACGTGTTGGTCGTATTTGAGGTTTTGCCCGATTTTTTTCAGGGCAGGGTTTTCCAAATGCGGTTTCAGACGACCTAATACGTCTTGCAAATCAAGCTGTTCGGGCGCGGCGGTCAGGCTGTGTCCTACGGGGATGTAAACTGCTTCGCCTGCTTGAAACGCAATACTGATGCCGACCAGCGCGGCGTTCATCGCGTCTAGGGAGGTGGTTTCCGTATCGATGCCGATTGTGTCCACCTGCGACAGTTTGTCCAACAAAGCGGCAAACTGCGCTTCGGTGGTAACGGCTTGATAATCCAGTTTTTCGGGGGCGGGGGCATGTTCTATGATTTTTTCAGACGACGTTTCCATGTCCAACGCCGCCTGTTCGCCTATCGTATCGCTGCCAAACAAATCGCCGTCCGCCGCTTCGTGCATACGGCTTTCCGCTTCTTTTAGCCAAGTGCGGAAGCCCCAGCGTTTGAAATCGACCGCAAGCTGCGACCATTTCGGCGAAGTGCGGCGCAGGCTTTCGAGGCCGTCTGAAAGCTCGGTGTGCAAGTCCACATCGGTTTTAATCGTCACCAAATCATACGACAGCGGCAGTTGGGGCAGCGCGGCTTGCAGGTTTTCGCCGACCTTGCCCTTGATTTCCGCAGCGTGTTCCATTACACCAGCCAACGAGCCGTAGGCTTCCAGCCACTTCACCGCCGTTTTCGGGCCGCACTTCTCCACGCCCGGCACGTTGTCCACCTTGTCGCCCATCAGCGCGAGATAATCGCGGATTTGGTCGGGGCGCACGCCGAATTTCTCCTTCACGCCTTCAATGTCCAGCGTTTCGCCGCTCATCGTGTTCACCAGCGTAACGCGCTCGTTCACCAGCTGCGCCATGTCCTTATCGCCGGTGGACACCACCACATTCCAACCCGCTTCGCCTGCCATCGCCGCCAGCGTGCCGATAACGTCGTCCGCTTCCACTTGCGGAATCACCAGCACCGGCCAGCCCATCAGCCGCACCAAATCCGGCAAAGCTTCCGCCTGCGGGCGCAAATCGTCCGGCATCGGCGGGCGCGTCGCCTTGTAGTCGGGGAACATCTCGTGGCGGAAATTCTTGCCCTTCGCATCAAACACCACCGCGCAATAATCGTGCACATAATCTGCCCGCAGCCGGCGTAACATGTTCAATACGCCATAAAGCGCACCCGTCGGCGCACCGTCAGGCGCGGACAACTGTGCCATCGCGTGATAAGCGCGGTAAAGATAAGAAGAGCCGTCAACGAGGAGGAGAGTGGGTTTGAACATGGTGAACCTGCTTGAAATGAGTGAAAAATAGATGGACGGATTATAAAGGAAAAGACAAGAGGTCGTCTGAAAGCAAGTTTTCATGGCATAACACGTTCCACTCAAAACGCCCTCCCCTTTCTACATCCATACCGTTAGACATTGCCGTAAAAAAGGTCGTCTGAAATTTCAGCCGACCTTTTCATATACCCGCAACACGCTATTCGTCAATATTCCGCCGAATGCCAAAACGGCTGCCCTACGGTCGGCGTACTTGCTTGCGCTTTGGTGCGCGCCTCGACCGGTTCGGCTTCAAATGCCAGCCGTCCGGATTCGACGGCGAGTGCGAAGGCGCGCGCCATGTTGACGGGGTCGCCGCTGCGGGAAACGGCGGTGTTCAGCAATACGCCGTCAAAACCCCATTCCATCACTTGCGCCGCCTGCGAGGGCAGGCCCAAGCCCGCATCGATAATCAGCGGCGTGTCGGGCAGGCGTTCGCGCAGGACGTTCAGCGCATAGGCGTGAACCGCGCCCAAACCCGTGCCGATCGGCGCCGCCCACGGCATTAGCGCCTGACAGCCCGCGTCGAGCAGGCGGCGGCAGGCAATCAGGTCTTCGGTGCAATAAGGCAGCACTTTGAAGCCGTCTTTAATCAGGATTTCCGCCGCTTCGACAAGCTGGAAGACGTCGGGCTGCAACGTATCGTCGTCGCCGATGAGCTCGAGTTTGATCCAATCGGTTTCAAATACTTCGCGCGCCATCTGCGCCGTCGTTACCGCTTCCTGCACGCTTTGGCAGCCTGCTGTGTTCGGCAGCACCGGGATACCGATTTCTTCCAAAAGCGACCAAAACCCCTGACCGTGCGCCTCGCCGCCGCTTCCCGCGCGGCGCAGCGAGACGGTAATCATCGCGGGCCGGGCGGTTTGGACGGATTGTTTGAGGATTTCAGGGGTCGGGTAGGCCGCCGTTCCGAGCAGCAGCCGTGAAGGGAAAGTTTCTCCGTATAGGGTGAGCATGATGGGTTCCTTTGTAAGGTTGTTTTTGGGGACAGGGGTCGTCTGAAAAAGCAAAACCGCCTAGCCGCCGACCACCGGCCGCACAATATCGACTTTGTCGTTTTCGTTCAAAACCGTTTCCGCATACGCGCCTTTGGCGACGAATCCGGTATTTACCGCGACGGCAAAAGGCTTTTGCGGCGCGGTTTGGGCGATGAGGTCGGCAACGGTCGTGCCGTGAAGTTCGGCGGGTTCGCCGTTTAAGATGATGTTCATGGTTTCTCGATATTTCTGTATTTATAGCGGGCTAAGTTTTGCCTACACGGTAAATCGAATCTTTTTCGCTTTCTCAGGTCGTCTGAAATTTGGTTTTCAGACGACCTTATTCATTCCACAAAGCCTGAAACGCTTTAACCACGGCTTCGGGATTTTCCGCTTCGGTAACGGCGCGGACGACGGCGAGGGAGGAAACGCCGGTGGCAAGGACGGCTTGGGCGTTGTTCAAATCGATGCCGCCGATGGCGACGACAGGCGTGCCGCCTGCCTGTTTCACATATTCGCGCAGTTTGTCCAAGCCTTGCGGGGCGGTGGGCATTTGCTTGGTCGTGGTCGGGAAAATCGCTCCGCTGGCGACGTAGCTGGGGTGTACGGACAGGGCGCGGTCGAGTTCGGCAACGGAGTGCGTACTCAAACCCAAACGCAAACCGGCGGCGGCGATGGCGGCGAGGTCGGCGGTGTCCATGTCTTCTTGTCCGAGATGCACACCGTATGCGCCTGCTTCTATCGCCTCGCGCCAGTGGTCGTTGATGAAAAGCTGCGTGCGGCTGCCCTGACAGACAGCGGTGCATCGGGCAATTTCGCGTTTCAATTCATCGCCGTACAAGGTTTTGCAGCGCAGTTGCACCGTGTCGGCACCTGCTTTGACCATGCGCTCCACCCAATCGGCGGTGGGAACGACGGCGTAGAATTTAAGCGGGGATTTTAGGGGCGGGAAGGTCATGGGGTGTCCTTTTAAGTTATCGCTGATGGCGTTCCTGCAGGCGTTCGGTATGCGCCCGCAGTTTTTCGCCGTCGGCTTGGTATTCGTTTGAAGACAGCACGGCAGTTGCCGCTTCTATTTCCTGAGGCAGCAATAAGGTCGTCTGAAAACGTCTAATATAGGATGCTGCCTGTCTGATACGGCAGACATTCGGCGGCATTTGCGTTTTCAGTTCACAATCGCCGAGGAAAACCACCATCGAATGAAATTTTTCTTCCGGCAGTTGCAGCAGTTCGGATAATGCCTTGATGTGTGCGTAATTCTGGCGCAACGGATTTTGAAAGTAGTGTTTCTGCTTATAGACGACTTGTGTCCATTTCGATTGCTTCTCGCTGCCGAAAATCCAACCTGTGTAATTCTTGGTTTCTATGACAAATATCCCGAAAACCGAAACATAGATATGGTCGATTTGCGTCGTGCTGCTGCGGGACGGAATAATCAAATCGTGAAATTCGATATAGGTTTCTTCATCCAAATCTTTTCCGATTACTGAACGGACTGCCCGTTCGCCTATGCGTCCTTTCACTTTGGGGTTTTGGAGCAGCGCTTTCAAAAGAAGCAGGGGAATGACGAGCAGGAAAATCCAAAAGATACCTGACAGGTTTCCTATTGCTTGTTCAATCATGACGTTTTCCTTTTTGTTTTATTGTTTAATGAAAGTGAGCCTGGTATAGCCATCTGATGAGGCCGTCTGAAAACATCAAGTATTCACATTCATGCCGTAGAGTAGAAGATGGGTGATACTTGATTGGAAGCTTCCACTTTTATAACCAGCGGCGGACGCGTCGGCAGTAAGACTCGTACTCTGCACCGAATTTCTGCGCCAAAACGCATTCTTCGGGCATGATTTGAAACCGCGTCATATAGGCAACAAATGCAGCCAAAAACAACCACGGCAGCGGGTGCGCCAAATAGCCTGCCCATGCGACCAGCCAGCAGCCCATGCCTGCATACATCGGGTTGCGGCTGAAACGGTACACGCCGTCTGAAACGAAGTGTTCGGTTTGTTCGGGGTTGAACGGGCTGACAGTCGTGCGCACACGGCGAAACGCCCACACACCTAATACGCCCAACGCCGTCCCAAATACCATCAAAACAACCGACAGCAATATAGGAAAGCGCGGCAGTATGCCGGCCAACGCCGACACTTGGGCAGAGATGTACATCAACAACGCACAAAGAAAACATATCGCCGGCGGCGGAATTTTAGTTTCTAAATTCATATTGTTACCTTTATAAAACTGATAGCGCGACGTTTTCAGACGACCTCAAACTTATTTTTCAATATACGCCAAACCGCTTTCTTCATCACGTTCGGGCACGTCTTTTCCGTCAAACAGTGCCACTGCCAATCTGACGGCGGCGGCGGTTACGGCGGGGGAAATCATGAAGCCGTGACGGAAAAGGCCGTTGATTTCAATCAGGCGTCGGGCGCGGCTGTAACGGATTTCGGGGTTGTGGTGATTGAGCGTGGGGCGCAGGCCGGTGGCGATTTCGAGGATGTCGGCTTCGCCGAAGGCGGGGTGGACGGCATAGAGTGCGGATAAAAGTTCCAACCCGGAACGCACGCTGGCGGGGGCTTGGCTTTCGCTTTCAATTTGGGTCGCGCCGATGACGAAGATGTGGTTTTCTTTTGGGGCGATGTAGAGCGGATAGCGCGGATGGAGCAGGCGTACGGGGCGGTTGAGCGTGATTTCGGGCGTATAAACCCGCGCCACTTCGCCGCGTATGCCGCGCAAGGTGCTGGTGTGTTCGGGGGATTGGTTCCACGCGGTTTTTGCGCCGTAGCCGCGGCAGTCGATCAGCCAGTCGTATTGGGCTTGCAGGTCTTCGGGGACGCATTCGTGTTCCCAATGGCAAGGGACGTTCAGCCCGTCCAAAGTGTCGGCAAGTGCAGACAAGATTTGCCGTCCGTCGAGCTGGCCTTCGGTCGGCAGGTAGAGGCCGTCTGAAAAACGTCCGCCGAGTTGCGGTTCGCGTTTGGCGATGTCGTCGGCGCGCCAACGGACGATTTCGTCATCCGCTACGCCGCCGCGTTTGAGATGGCGGACGAACTCGCTGGATAATGGCTTGTCCTGCCCGTGCCACACAATCAGGCTGCCGTTTTCCTGCATCATGGTCGGCGTTTTCAGACGACCTCGTATGTCGCGCCACAGCGGAATGCTCTGCCTGCCCAGTTTGATGACTTCGGGCGTAGCCTCGACCGCTTCCGCAGCAGGCGCGAGCATGGCGGCGGCAACATAAGCGGCGGCGTGTTCGCCTTTGCGCCCGCCCTTGTCAAAGAGGGCAATGGATAAACCTTGTTCTGCAAGTTGTAAAGCAGTCAGACGGCCGCAGAGGCCGCCGCCGAGAATGGCGATACGGGGCATGGTGGATTCCTTTGCAGTGTTTGGGCTGTCGGGAAGACGAAAGACAAGACGGAAGCGGAATCCACCGAATGGCGGGAAATGCGAAAAAGGGAACGGAAGCCTGAAAAGGCGTTTGACAGCTTGTTTCCTACGCAGGCATTACCCCGACAGGTTCTACGGATTCCGCTGGCGCGGTCTCAGCTGTTTGCAGGAACAAGCAGCACTCCGACAAGAAAATATGAAGTTTATACAGATTTATTTATTTTGGCAAAAGATTGTCTGAAAATACAAATTTTCATGAGACAAAATACTTTAAAAGGGATAATTTTTCCAAATCAATCTTGGCACTTAATCCAAATGAAACGCACTATTAAAGGAATTTGTTCCAAAACACAAAATGGAAACATTAAATACAAACAAATAACGACAAATAGATAATTACCTAACTGCCTAATCTAAAATATAGTTTATAGTGTGCAATTCAAAATATTGATTTACCAATAAAAAAATGTCATCCGCAATGCGGATGACACTTAATTTTAAAGCAATTATTCGCTAACTGTATTAGCAGCTTTATCAACTAATTCAACAAGTGCTAATGGGGCATTATCGCCTTTTCGGAAACCATACTTCAGCACACGAACATAGCCACCATTTCGGGTAGCAAAGCGAGGACCCAATTCATCAAACAATTTAACCACAACATCACGATCACGAGTGCGGTCAAATGCCAAACGACGGTTTGCCAAGGAAGGTTTTTTACCCAATGTAATCAAGGGTTCTACTACGCGGCGCAATTCTTTAGCTTTAGGCAAAGTTGTCACAATAGTCTCGTGAGTCAACAATGAGTTCGCCATATTACGCAGCATTGCAGCGCGATGGCTGCTTGTACGGTTTAATTTGCGGTTACCATTACGATGACGCATGTCATTATCCTTTAATCTTCAAACTTACGGCTTTTCTAAGCCTACAGGCGGCCAAGCTTCCAATTTAGAACCTAGTGTCAAGCCTTTAGATGCCAACACTTCTTTGATTTCATTCAAAGATTTACGACCCAAATTCGGAGTTTTAAGAAGCTCTGTTTCAGTACGTTGAATCAAATCGCCGATATAATAAATATCTTCAGCTTTCAGACAATTAGCTGAACGTACAGTTAATTCCAAATCATCTACCGGACGCAGCAGGATAGGGTCAATAGGAGGAGCTTTTTCTTCAACTTCTTCTACTGGAGTACCTTGCAAATCAGCAAAGATAGACATTTGATCAATTAAAATACGAGCAGCACTACGTACAGCTTCTTCAGGATCAATAGAACCATCAGTTTCAATATCCAAAACCAATTTATCTAAATCCGTACGCTGCTCTACGCGTGCAGGTTCAACTTCAAAGCTAACACGACTGATGGGCGAAAAGCTCGCATCCAACTGAATTGCACCAATCTGGCGGTTTTCATCGCGCACAACACGACGACCGGAAACAGATTGATAACCACGTCCCTGCTCAACTTTGATTTCCATCTCAATTTGACCATTCTCGGCCAAATGACAAATAATATGCTCAGGATTTAAAATTTCCACATCATGTGGCAATTCGATATCGCCGGCAACTACTACACCGGCCCCTGACTTTCTCAAAGTTAACTGAACTTGGCCACGCCCATGCAGCTTAAATACAATACCTTTGACATTCAACAAAATATCGACGACATCTTCTTGAACGCCATCAACAGTAGAGTATTCGTGCAATACACCGGAAATGGCCACTTCAGTAGGAGCAAAACCATTCATGGATGACAGTAAGATACGACGCAAAGCATTACCTAAAGTATGACCAAAACCGCGCTCAAACGGCTGCATGGATACTTTTGCACGAGTTGTAGATAAAGTATCGACATCAATTTGACGAGGTTTCAAAAATTCGGTTGTGCTATTTTGCATTTAACTGTCCCTCACTGAGCTAGCGTTATTTAGAGTAGAATTCTACCACCAGCTGTTCATTAATATCGCCAGTTAATTCTGAACGATCCGGCATATTTTTAAATACGCCTTCCAATTTGTCTGCATCAACAGAAACCCAGCTTGGTAAACCGATTTGAGTTGCCAGACTTAAAGCTTCCTGGATACGAACCTGTTTTTTAGCTTTCTCACGAACAGCTACAACATCACCGGCTTTAACTTGGAAAGAAGGAATATTTACAACCTGACCGTTAACGGTAATTGCTTTATGAGAAACCAGCTGACGCGCCTCAGCACGAGTCGAGCCAAATCCCATGCGATATACTACATTATCCAAACGAGACTCTAACAATTGCAGCAGCAATTCACCAGTAGAGCCTTTACGTCGATCTGCTTCTGCAAAATAGCGACGGAATTGACGTTCCAATACGCCATAAATACGACGAATCTTTTGCTTCTCACGTAATTGCAAACCATAGTCGGACAAACGCGGTTTTTTTGCGCCGTGCTGACCAGGAGCGGAGTCCAGTTTACATTTAGAATCTAAAGAACGACGAGCACTCTTCAGAAATAAATCAGTGCCTTCTCGACGTGCTAATTTACATTTAGGGCCAATATAACGTGCCATGTTTCAATCACTCCTTTAAATACGACGTTTTTTAGGCGGACGGCAACCGTTATGAGGCAACGGAGTAACGTCGGTAATACTGGTAATTTTAAAACCAAGAGCGTTGAGTGCACGTACAGAAGACTCTCGACCGGGACCAGGGCCTTTTATACGAACTTCTAAATTTTTAACGCCATATTCTTGGGCAACTTTACCAGCTGCTTCTGCAGCCACTTGAGCTGCAAACGGTGTACTTTTACGAGAACCTTTAAAACCAGCGCCGCCAGAGGTAGCCCAAGACAATGCATTGCCTTGACGGTCAGTGATTGTAATGATGGTATTGTTGAAAGAAGCATGTACATGCACAATACCTTCGCTTACGGTTTTACGTACTTTTTTACGTACACGCGAAGCTGTGTTTGCTTTAGCCATTAATAAAATTCCTTAAAAATTATTTTTTACCAGCAATCGCTTTACGCGGACCTTTGCGGGTACGAGCGTTTGTGCGAGTGCGTTGACCACGACAAGGCAAACCTCGACGATGACGGAAACCACGGTAACAACCCATGTCCATCAATCGTTTGATGCTCATCGTTACCTCACGGCGCAAATCGCCTTCTACTTCATACTTAGCAACTTGTTCACGCAAAGCGTCTAATTGAGCCTCGTCCAAATCTTTTGCTTTTGTAGTGGGAGCAATATTTGCTGCCTCGCAAATTAATTTAGCACGAGTAGCACCGATACCATAAATAGCCTGCAGGCCAATTACGATATGTGCATTATTAGGGATATTTACCCCTGCAATACGAGCCATATTTTTTCCTTTAAACGGCAAAGTTCGTCACTATACCACAAAGTCTTGCTAAAAGAAAAGTTCCCTTAACCTTGACGTTGTTTGTGACGAGGGTCAGTACAAATTACACGAACCACTCGATTACGACGGATAATCTTACAGTTGCGGCAAATTTTCTTTACAGACGGTTGTACACGCATTATCTTTCCTTATATCGTTTTATCTAGCTCGGAAGACTATCCGAGCCCGAGTTAAATCATAAGGTGTCAGTTCTACCGTCACCTTATCCCCAGGAGAGATCCGGATATAGTGCATACGCATTTTCCCGGAAATATGACCTAATACA
The DNA here is from genome assembly GCA_003028315.1 of Neisseria mucosa. Classification (NCBI taxonomy): domain Bacteria; kingdom Pseudomonadati; phylum Pseudomonadota; class Betaproteobacteria; order Neisseriales; family Neisseriaceae; genus Neisseria; species Neisseria mucosa. Next base: position 2,040,731 of record CP028150.1, read on the forward strand.
ATATGGTCATTCTCAAGCTTTACTTTAAAAGTTGCGTTAGGTAGAGTTTCAAGAATCTCCCCCTGCATTTGTATGGTATCTTCTTTAGCCATAATTCTACTTACGTGATAAAGATTTCATATCAAGACCGCTCATTAAACTCTCATATTGCTGAGTCATGCGGTAAGAGTTAATTTGGGTACTAAAGTCCATTGTCACCACGACTAAAATCAGTAAAGATGTACCACCCAAATAAAAAGGAACATTCAAAGCTGTTGTCAAAAATTCTGGAATTAAACAAATAGTTGTAATATATAATGCACCAAACAAAGTGAGGCGCAATACAACCTGCTCCAGATACTGAGAAGTTTGCTTACCAGGTCGAATTCCCGGCACAAAAGCACCGCTTTTCTTCAAATTCTCTGCCATTTCTTTTGGGCTAAAAACCAAGGCTGTATAAAAATAGCAGAAGAAAATAATTGTCACTGTAAATAACAAAATATATAAAGCTTGCCCATGCTGAAGCAAACCAGCAATTTTATGCAACAAACTACCTGTATCATTAGAACCAAACCAGCTTAACAAAGTGGATGGAAACAAAATAATACTTGACGCAAAAATAGGAGGAATGACGCCTGCCATATTCAACTTAAAGGGCATATGCGTATTAGAACCTTGCATTACACCACTACCAATTTGGCGTTTCGCATAATGCACAGGAACTTTACGCTGAGCACTCTCAAAATAAACTACAGCATAGATCAACAGCAAAATACCAATCACAATTGATACTGCCATCAACATAGAACGTTCAGACAAAGTTAATAACTGAACTAAACCGGATGGGATACCCGATACAATGCCTGCTGTAATGATCAAAGAAATACCATTACCAATACCACGCTCGGTAATTTGCTCCCCTAACCACATCAGAAACATAGTACCAGTAACCAAACAGACTACTGTAGAAATATAAAACTCAAGCGCAGTCGTTACAACAACACCTTGTTTATAGACAGATGATGCAGCCCAAAAGCTTTGCAATACAGCCAATAATACCGTCCCATACCTAGTATATTTCGTAATTATTTTCCTACCAGCCTCACCTTCCTTCTTCAAAGCTTTTAAAGAAGGAACAATCTCAGAAGCAAGCTGAACAATAATCGATGCCGAAATATAAGGCATGATACCAATTGCAAATATACTAAAGCGCTCTAACGAACCACCAGAAAACATGTTCAACATGCCTAGTATGCCGTTCCCAGCGCTTTCGTATAATTTAGCTAAAGCAACAGCATCTACGCCAGGTACAGGGATATGGGCACCAATACGAAAAACAACTAACGCCCCTAAAAGAAACGTTAGACGTTTTTTCAGATCTCCAAATTTGGACAAGCCTGATAAAGATTGTTGATTAGCCACTATAATGCAAGCCTTATTCTTCCACTTTACCACCAGCAGCTTCAATTGCTGCTTTAGCCCCTTTAGTGGCTTTAATACCCTTCAGGACAACAGCTTTTGAAAGCTCACCAGAGGCAATAACTTTCACATTGGAAACAGTTGTAGGAACCAACCCAGCTTGCTTGAGAACTAATACATCAATCTCATTCACAGCGAGTAAGTTCAATTCACTCAAACGAATCTCAGCGTTAGCAGCAGCAGTCAAAGATTTGAAACCACGTTTTGGCAGGCGACGTTGCAAAGGCATTTGACCGCCTTCGAAACCTACTTTATGAAAACCACCAGAACGGCTTTTTTGACCTTTATGACCACGGCCACCAGTTTTACCTAAACCACTACCGATACCACGACCTACACGACGACGAGCGTGGGTAGCCCCCTCAGCAGGTTGAATAGAATTTAGAAACATATCAAGACTCCACTTTCAACAAGTAGCTGATTTTGTTAATCATACCACGGTTTTCAGGGGTATCTAAAACCTCTACTGTATGCTCACGATGGCGTAAACCTAAACCACGAGCACATGCACGATGAGATTCAATTGTACCAATCAGGCTCTTCACCAATGTAACTTTAATCTTTTTTTGCTCAGTCATGGTTTGCTCCCAAAATGTCTTCCACTGTTAGGCCACGTTTAGCAGCGATATCAGCAGGTGTATATAACTTAGACAAGCCGTCTAATGTAGCTCGTACAATGTTATAAGGGTTTGTAGAACCATGCACTTTAGCAGAAATGTTATGAATACCCATAGCATCAAAAACTAAGCGCATAGGACCACCTGCCTTTACACCACTACCTTCTTTAGCGGGTTGCATAAAGACTTTAGTAGCGCCATGACGTCCAATAACCTCATGATGAATCGTACCATTTTTTAGAGGTACTTTAATCATAGAGCGACGAGCCTGATCCATTGCTTTTTGAACAGCTACCGGCACTTCTTTTGACTTACCTTTACCCATACCAATACGACCATCCCCATCACCAACAACAGTTAGCGCAGAGAAAGCCATGATACGACCACCTTTAACTACTTTAGTCACGCGATTAACTGCGACCATTTTTTCAATCAGGCCGTCACCACGTTCTTCAATTTCATGTTTTGCCATCTGAAAGTCTCCAATTATTAGAAGCTTAAACCATTTTCACGTGCAGCTTCAGCCAAAGCTTTCACACGACCGTGATATTGGAAACCTGAACGATCAAAAGCAACTTTTTCTACGCCTACTGCTTTAGCTTTCTCAGCAATGCGCTTTCCTACTACTGCAGCCGCCTCGACGTTGCCACCAGATTTCAGACTACCACGCACTTCAGCTTCCAATGTAGAGGCTTGAGCCAATACTTTATCACCTTCAGCACTAATTACTTGAGCATAAATATGATTATTGCTACGGAACACACATAATCTTACCATTTTCAAGTCCGCAATACGTGCACGGGTTTTGCGTGCACGACGGAGTCGGGTTGTATGTTTATCCATTAGTGAACCTCAATTATTTTTTCTTGGCTTCTTTCATCACTACCACTTCACCTACATAACGAACACCCTTACCTTTATAAGGCTCAGGAGAACGGAATGCACGAATTTCAGCAGCGACTTGACCAACTACTTGTTTATCTGCACCAGTCAAAACGATCTCTGTTTGGCTAGGAGTTTGAACAGAAACACCTTCAGGCATTTCATATACGATTGGATGAGAAAAACCCAAAGACAAATTCAAAACTTTGCCTTGAGCTTGAGCGCGGTAACCCACACCAATCAATTGTAGTTTTTTCTCAAAACCTTCTGAAACACCTTTAACCATATTATTAACTAATGCACGAGCAGTACCTGACATAGCATTTGCCTGCTTACTGTCATTTTTTGCAGCAAAAGTTAATTTACCATCGTTTAATTCAATGGCGACATCAGAATGCAAAGGAAAGACCAACTCACCATTCTTACCCTTGATAACCAATGCTTCTGTTCCAAATTTTACTTCTACACCAGCAGGAACAGTCACTGGGTTTTTTGCGACACGTGACATTTACTTTTCTCCACTAGGCTACGATGCACAACAACTCACCGCCGACGCCCTCAGAACGAGCCTTACGGTCAGTCATCACACCTTTAGAAGTACTAACAATAGCGATACCCAATCCATTCATAACATTAGGAATTTCGCTAGAAGCTTTGTAAATACGCAAACCTGGACGTGAAACACGTTTAATTTGCTCAATCACAGGACGGCCTGCATAATATTTCAATTGAATTTCCAATACCGGCTTCGCATCAGCAGAAACCGAAAAATCCTCGATATAACCTTCTTCTTTCAAGACTTTTGCAATTGCACACTTTAATTTAGAGGAAGGCATGGCAACTGCTACCTTATTGGCACGTTGCGCATTACGAATACGAGTCAACATATCGGAAATAGGATCATGCATACTCATTATTAATACTCCTATTACCAGCTAGCTTTAACAACACCGGGAATCTCGCCACGCATAGCGATTTCACGGATTTTAATACGACCCAAACCGAATTTACGGAAAGTACCACGAGGACGACCTGTCAAAGCACAACGACGGCGTTGACGTACAGGAGCTGCATTACGCGGAATGGATTGGAATTTCAGACGAGCTTCAAAACGCTCCTCTTCAGTTGCATTCGCATCATTAATAACAGCAAAAATTGCCTCACGTTTGGCTGCAAACTTTTTCGCCAGAGCTTGACGTTTCAGTTCACGATTAATAAGTGCTTTCTTAGCCATGATTATCCTTTAAACGGAAACTTGAACAGTGACAATAAAGCTTTAGCTTCCTCATCAGTTTTTGCAGTAGTTGTAATAGTAATATTCAAACCACGCAAAGCATCAATTTTATCGTATTCAATTTCCGGGAAAATGATTTGCTCGCGAACACCCATGTTGTAATTACCACGACCATCAAATGATTTGCCACTTACACCACGGAAGTCACGTACACGAGGTAATGCAATAGTAATCAAACGATCCAAGAATTCAAACATTTGATCACGGCGCAATGTTACTTTGCAACCGACAGGATAATTATCGCGAATCTTAAAACCTGCGATAGATTTACGAGCAACAGTAACGACTGGTTTTTGACCAGCAATTTTCTCTAAGTCAGATACCGCATGCTCCATAACTTTTTTATCAGCAACAGCTTCTCCGACACCCATATTTAAAGTAATTTTTTCAATACGGGGAACTTCCATTACTGACTTGTAACCAAATTGTTTAATCAGTTCAGGAACAACTGTATCTTTATAAAACTCTCTCAAACGAGCCATGTTATCTCCTTATGCTCCAATAACAGAGCCATTTGATTTGAAGAAACGAACGCGCTTAATTTTGCCTTCATTCTCAACCAGTTTAATACCAACACGGTCTGCTTTATTAGTTTCCGGATTCAGGATTGCGACATTAGAAATATCCAACGGCATTTCTTTGGAAACAATACCACCCTCAATACCACGCATCGGATTAGGTTTTTGGTGACGTTTTACAACGTTAACACCTTCAACAACAACTTTACCACCCAATACGCGAACTACTTGACCTTGCTTACCTTTATCCTTACCAGTGATCACAACAACTTGGTCACCTTTAATGATTTTATTCATCGCGCTATTCCTTATAACACTTCAGGCGCCAATGAAACGATTTTCATAAATCGCTCAGTACGCAACTCGCGGGTTACCGGACCAAAAATACGGGTACCCAGAGGTTCAAGTTTATTGTTTAACAACACGGCGGCATTGTTATCGAATTTAATCAACGCACCATCAGGACGACGCACACCTTTAGCAGTACGAACAACAACTGCATTGTATACATCACCTTTTTTAACACGACCACGCGGGGCCGCATCTTTAACTGCGACTTTAATAATATCGCCAACAGAAGCGTAGCGACGCTTAGATCCGCCCAACACTTTGATGCACATCACACGACGCGCACCAGAGTTATCAGCCACATCTAAGATGGTCTGCATTTGAATCATATTAGTACCTTTAAATTAACCAACTTAATTTACCATTTTCATATAACTCGCCCACTTATTTCAATTGAGCTAACTAAATGAAACCATCACGGTTCTAGTAAACCAGTCTTGGATCCCGAGGGGAAGAAACTTCCAGAAGAAACTGAAAGATAAGAAACGAAGTTTACACGCAAATTCACTTTGGCGCAACACTTCGTTTCTTATTAAAGCTAACTGTCTTAAATTTTAAACAGTACGTGCTTTCTCAACCAGTTCTTTAACAACCCAAGATTTGGTTTTTGACAGTGGACGAGATTCCGCAATTACTACAACATCGCCAATTCCATATTGATTATTTTCATCATGGGCATGGATTTTAGTTGATAAACGGATAATTTTACCGTACAGAGGATGTTTTACTTTACGCTCAACCAATACTGTCACAGTTTTGTCCATTTTGTCGCTTACCACTTTGCCTTGCAAAGTACGAACATTTTTATTTTCGCTCATTACTTAGCACCTTTTTCAGTTAAAATGGTTTTAATACGAGCAATATCGCGACGTACACGTTTTAATTCGCTTGGCTTACCCAATTGACCAGTTGCGTTTTGCATACGTAAGCCAAACTGAGCTTTCAACAAGTCCAACAAATCTGCATTTAATTGCTCAATAGATTTGTCTTTCAATTCATTTGCTTTCATTATTGACCTACCTGTCTTACTACAAAGGTCGTAGGAATAGGCAATTTGGCAGCAGCTAATTCAAATGCTTCACGAGCCAAAGCCTCTGGAACACCGTCCATCTCATACAACACTTTGCCTGGTTTGATTTCGGCAATGTAATATTCCACGTTACCTTTACCGCCACCCATACGAACTTGAATAGGTTTTTCAGTAATTGGTTTATCAGGGAATACACGAATCCAAATACGACCACCACGTTTAATGTGGCGAGTCATTGTACGACGAGCAGCTTCGATTTGGCGGGCAGTCAAACGACCGCGACCAACGGCTTTCAAACCGAACTCACCGAAACTTACTTTGTTACCGCGGGTAGCAATACCAGTATTGCGACCTTTTTGTTGCTTGCGGTATTTCAGTCTAGTTGGCTGCAGCATTACGTCCACCTGCCTTTCTTTGTTTCTTTTCATGCTCAGGTTTAGCTGAAGTCTTTACATTACCTTCAGTATAGACCCAAACTTTCAGACCCAGCACGCCATAAGTAGTATGAGCTTCGCTAGTTGCATAATCTACGTTTGCGCGCAAAGTATGCAGAGGTACTCGACCTTCACGATACCATTCGCTACGAGCAATATCTGCACCATTCAGACGACCTGAGGTCATAATCTTGATACCTTTTGCTCCTGAACGCATAGCATTTTGCATAGCGCGTTTCATAGCACGGCGGAATTGAACGCGTTTTTCCAATTGCTGAGCAATACCATCAGCAATAATTTGTGCATCCAATTCAGGTTTACGGATTTCTTCGATATTCACATGAACAGGCACGCCCATCAAGGCTTGCAAATCACGTTTCAGAACTTCGATATCCTCACCTTTTTTACCAATTACTACGCCTGGACGGGCAGAGTGGATGGTAATGCGTGCAGATTTTGCAGGACGTTCAATAACTACGCGACCAACAGAAGCATTCGCCAATTTTTTACGCAGGTAGTTACGAACATCAATGTCTTGTTTCAAAACAGCAGAAAAGTCGGTGCTTTTAGCAAACCATTTTGAAGCCCAGTCTTTAGTTACCGCCAGGCGAAAGCCTGTAGGGTTAATCTTTTGTCCCATAGCTTTTCCTTAGTTGCCCACTGTCACATTGATATGACAAGTTTGTTTTTCAATGCGGTTACCGCGACCTTTGGCACGAGCTTGGAAACGTTTCAAGCTTGGACCTTTGTCAACAAAGATAGTGACCACTTTCAACTCATCAATGTCGGCACCGTTATTGTGCTCGGCATTAGCAATAGCTGATTCCAATACTTTCTTAATTAACTCAGCACCTTTTTTAGGACTGAAAGTCAAAATATTCAAAGCTTGGGCAACGTCTTTACCGCGAATCAAATCAGCTACCAAACGAGCTTTTTGAGCTGAAATACGGGCATTTTTATGTTGTGCATTTACTCTCATGATTCACCTTATTTCTTTTTAGCCTTTTTATCAGCCAAGTGGCCTTTAAAGGTACGGGTCAATGAGAATTCGCCTAATTTATGACCAACCATGTTATCGCTGATAAACACGGGCACATGGGTGCGGCCGTTGTGTACAGCAATGGTCAGACCGATAAAATCAGGCAGAATGGTAGAACGACGAGACCAAGTTTTAATCGGGCGCTTGTCGTTGCTTGCACGAGCAGCATCTACTTTTTTCAGCAAATGCAGGTCTACATATGGGCCTTTTTTCAATGAACGAGCCATACTAATTAACCTTTATTTGAGTAACGACGACGAACAATCATGTTATCCGTGCGTTTGTTATTACGAGTGCGGTAGCCTTTAGCAGGAGTACCCCATGGGCTAACCGGTTCGCGAGCTTCACCGGTACGACCTTCACCACCACCATGCGGGTGATCGACAGGGTTCATGACAACACCACGAACGGTCGGACGAATACCGCGCCAACGATTGGCACCGGCCTTACCGATTTTCTTCAGGCTTTGCTCTTCGTTACCGACTTCACCGATGGTTGCACGGCAATCTACGTTGATTTTACGAACTTCGCCAGAGCGCAGACGGACTTGAGCGTATGCGCCTTCTTTAGCCAACAATACCGCAGAAGCGCCGGCAGAACGTGCAATTTGAGCACCTTTACCAGGTTTCATTTCGATACAGTGGATAGTCGTACCAACGGGAATGTTGCGGATCGGCAGAGTGTTACCTACTTTGATGGCAGCTTCAGCACCGGAAACCAATACAGCACCGGCTTGAATACCGCGAGGAGCGATGATATAGCGACGCTCACCGTCTGCATAGCACAACAGTGCAATGAAAGCAGTACGGTTAGGATCGTATTCGATACGCTCTACTTTTGCAGGGATACCGTCTTTGTTACGTTTAAAGTCTACAACACGGTAATGGTGTTTATGACCGCCGCCTTTGTGACGAGTGGTGATATGACCATTATTGTTACGACCGGCAGTAGAATTTTTCTTTTCGAGCAAAGGTGCATAAGGCGCACCTTTGTGCAAACCTTCTGTTACCACGCGAACCATGCCGCGACGGCCTGCAGAAGTTGGCTTCATTTTAACGATTGCCATTTTGTTTATTCCTTATCTGCAGCTGCAGCAGCGGCTTCCAAATCCAACTCTTGACCGGCAGCCAAGCTTACATAAGCTTTTTTAACATCGCTGCGGCGGCCCAAAGTACGACCAAAACGCTTAGTTTTACCTTTAGTGGTAACGGTAGTTACAGAAGCAACTTGAACACCGAACAGCAGCTCAACAGCAGCTTTGATTTCAGGTTTGGTTGCATTTGCCAAAACTTTAAACGTCATTTGGTTGCGTTTTTCAGCCAATACGTTGCTTTTTTCAGAAACGATAGGTGCCAAAATCACTTGAGTCAAACGTTGTTGATTCATACCCATTGCTCCTCTAATTGTGCAACTGCATCTTTAGTGATGATTACTTTTTTGTAACGCAGCAAGCTGTAAGGATCAACTTGTTGAGCTTCCAAAACCAACACGTTTGGCAAGTTGCGTGAAGCCAAGTAAACATTCTCATCGAGCTGTTTGGTTACAAACAGCACTTGCTCCAGACCCAGATTTTTCACTTGTTCAGCAAAAACTTTGGTTTTAGGAGTTTCAGCAGTCAACGCTTCGATAGCAAACAAACGTTCGTCACGGGCCAATTGGGACAGGATAGTCGCCATACCGGCACGGTACATTTTACGGTTTACTTTTTGAGTGAAGTTTTCGTCGGGTTTGTTCGGGAACGCACGACCACCTTTACGCCACAGCGGAGATGAAGTCATACCGGAACGGGCACGACCGGTACCTTTTTGACGCCATGGTTTTTTGGTTGAGTGTTTTACTTCGGCACGGGTTTTTTGAGCGCGGTTGCCAGAGCGGGCGTTTGCCAAGTAGGCATTTACCAGCTGATGAACCAACGCTTCATTGTATTCGCGAGCGAACAAAGCATCAGAAACAGACAGACTGCCTGAAACTTGTCCTTTAGCGTCAATTACTTTCAATTCCATTACGCACCTACTTTCACGCTAGGACGAACTACAACATCGCTGTTGACCGCACCCGGAACAGCACCCTTAACCAACAGCAGTTGGCGTTCTGCATCAACACGTACAACTTCCAGTTTTTGGACAGTTGCTTTGGTGTTACCGTATTGACCGGCCATGCGTTTACCGGGGAACACGCGACCTGGGTCTTGCGCCATACCGATAGAACCTGGAACACGGTGAGAACGGGAGTTACCGTGGGAAGTACGTTGGGCACCGAAATTATGACGTTTGATCGTACCGGAGAAACCTTTACCTTTAGAGGTACCGGTTACATCGACCAATTGACCGACTTCAAACATGGAAACGGTGATTTCGTCACCGGCTTTCAATTCAGCCAGTTTTTCTTCAGTCAAAGCAAACTCGATCAAACCGCGACCGGCTTCAACACCTGCTTTTGCAAAGTGCCCAGCTTCGGCTTTATTGACACGGTTAGCTTTTTTCTGACCAAAGGTAACTTGAACGGCAGTATAGCCGTCAGCATCTTTGGATTTTACTTGTGTAACGCGGTTGGCAGACATATCCAAAACGGTTACCGGAACAGAAACACCCTGTTCGTCGAACACGCGGGTCATACCAACTTTGCGTCCAACCAGACCTAAAGTCATGATTATTTTCCTTTTAAAGTAAAGGGGCGGGCTACGATTGGCCTGCCTTCGGACAATGATAAAACTTGGCACAAATGCACCAAGTCCGCCATTATAATCGACAAATCAAGCAAATACCAATCTTTTTTTAACACAGGGGCTTACTCGTGCTTTTTATCTCTATAAATTGATATTTCGCCGTCTATATACTCCAGGGAAGTGGCGTGTTGTTTACACACAAATCACCTTCCATATTTAACAAAAGGTCGTCTGAAAACCACAATCACAGGTTTTCAGACGACCTTTTTATCCTACCGATACATTCAAACGGCGGATTGCTTCGCTTTATCTCCGTTCCAAGGTGCAACTTTAAACAGCAGCAACATGCCCGGAATTCCCAACATGAAACACAGCCAGAAGAAATTGACGTAGCCCATCGCTTCAATCAGAAACCCTGCTGTCGCATTCATAAACGTACGCGGTACGGCGGATAGGCTGGACAGCAGCGCAAACTGCGTGGCGGTAAATGCGGTATTGGTTTGTTGCGCCATATACGACACAAATGCTACCGTACCTAAGCCCACACCCACTGCCTCGGCAGCAATGACGACTGCCAACATGGTTCGTTCTGATGCACCCACATGCTCGAAATGTCCGAAACTTGCCAGCCACGCAAAACCTAAAATCGTAACCCATTGCACCAAACCAAACAGCCACAATGCACGGTTCACGCCTAATTTGTTTACCCAAATGCCGCCGATAATCCCGAAAATCACCGCCGGCCACAACCCCGCATTTTTCGCAATCAAGCCGATGTCAGTTGCTGAGAAACCCATATCGATATAAAACGCGGGTGCCAGCGCAGTTGCCATGCTGTCGCCCAGTTTATACAGCACGATAAAAGCCAAAATAATCAACGCCTGTTTAACGCTTTGACGGGTAAAGAAATCGCGGAACGGCTCAACAACGGTATCTTTAAACCCTTTTGCACCTACGGGTTGTTGTGCCGGTTCTCGCGCCACGAATAAAGTGGCAAGCAACCCCGGAATCATGAATAGCGCGGTAATGATGAAGACGGACGACCAAGGCATCCTATCGGCTAAAATCAGACTTAATGAAGCGGGAATCAACGAGGAAATACGATAGGCATTCACATACAGCGAGTTACCTAAAACCAACTCTTCATCGGATAACACTTCGCGACGGAAAGCGTCGATCACAATATCCTGACTGGCAGAAAAAAACGCCACTACCAAAGACAGTCCCAAAATAATCGACAAATGTTCTTGCGGGCGGACAAACGCATAGGCAGCCAAAAGCAGCAAAAGCGCGATCTGCATCACCAGCATCCAACCGCGCCGCAAACCTAAAAACGGCAGGCGTACAGAGTCTAGAAGCGGAGACCAGATAAATTTCCAAGTATAGGGAAAACCAATCAGGGCAAACAGGCCTATGGTCTTCAAATCAATTTTTTCGAGGCGCAGCCACGCCGGAATCAGGCTGTATAGGAAATAAAGCGGCAACCCCGATGTGAAGCCCGTAAAAATACAGATCAGCATATTGCGCGAAAAAATCCGCTGCATCGTGCTTGGTTGGGAGTCAGTCATAATGGGAGAACAACATCAAAAAGAAAGGCGCATTGTAACAAATCCTGTTCAAACAAACTTTAAACTATGCATAATAATCAAAAAGGTCGTCTGAAAACCCGAAATCCGATTTTCAGACGACCTGTCTTGGTTGCGTCAGCGGTTTACGCCGCTTTCTTTTCGCGTATCGGCAGGTTCAGCAAAGCCGCCATCCCCGCCAACACCGCGTCGGCATACCACATCCAGCCGTAATCGTTGAACCGGTAAATCACGATGCCGCCGATATACGAGCCTAAAAAACCGCCGATTTGATGGCTCAACATCGTCAGTCCGAACAACGTCGCCAGATAGCGCGTGCCGAACAGCTTGCCCGTAATCGCGGCAGTCGGCGCGACGGTGGCGAGCCAAGTGAAGCCCAGCGCGGCGGCGAAAATGTAGAAATTGACGTCGGTTCTCGGGGCGGCAAGGTATATCAGCACCATCGCCACACGCGAGGCGTAGAGTCCGAACAAAACATATTTGCCCAAAAACCGCCCCGTACACCAGCCCGAAAAAATGCAGCCCGCAATGTTCGCCAAGCCGATAATCGCAATCGAAGTCGAAGCGACCGAAGCAGGCAAGCCGCAGAGCGCGATTTCGTTGGGCAGGTGGGTTACCAAAAACGCGATGTGGAAACCGCAGGTAAAAAAGCCCAAGTGCAGCAGGATGTAGCTGCGGTCTTTAAACGCCGCTTTGACTGCCTGCCCCAGCGATTGCCCGTTTTCAGACGACGTGTGGTGCGTGGCGACAGCGTTTTTGCCGCCCGCCAGCCACCACGAAATCGGCAGGATTAAAAGCGCAATCCCGCCCCAAACATAAAACGTCCCCGTCCAGCCGACGGCGGGCAACACCAGCAAACCCTGCACCAGCGGCGCAAACAGAAACTGCCCCGCTGAACCGCCTGCGTTGACCAGACCCGAAGCCAAACCGCGTTTGTGCGGCGGCACTTTCGCCGCGACCTGCCCCATGATGATGGAGAAACCACCCGCGCCCGTTCCGAATGCAAAAAGCAGCCCGATTGCCAGCATCAGCCCCCAATAAGTCGGCATCTGCGGCACCATCAGGCAGGCACAAACCAACAGCAACGCGCCGCCGCCCAAAACCTTAAACGCGCCGAAGCGGTCGGCAAGCGCGCCGGAAAGCGGCTGGGACACGCCCCACATCAACTGGAAAACGGCAATAATCAGGCTGAACTCTTGGATACTCAGCTCGGTAGAGTCGACAACGGGGCGGACAAACAGTCCCAAAGTCATGCGCATGCCGATGGTAATCAGCAGGATGGCGGCGGCAGCGGCGGTCACCAGCCAAAGGTCGGGGGATTTTTGCTGTGTGTGGGTCATGGTTATTGTTTGTTTCTATTGGAAAATGCCGTTCAATCAAACGGCAGAATGACGGATTTTAACAAACGGGTTGACGCAGGCTAAATAACTCCTGATGCTTTGGATATAGCCAAAATCTTTATCCGCACCGTTTTTCAATTTCTTTCTATCCGCAAGGCAGAGAATGGGAGACAGGCAGCAACGCGGTGTGTTAAAAACAGCAAAGGTCGTCTGAAAACCTAAAATCCGATTTCAGACGGCCTTTGTTCAAATAAATAGCAATTTATTTATTAAGAAATTAATTATACAGACTTATCATTTTTTCATTTTTCATAAGCATCTTGTTCAGCACGAATATGCTCATAATATGCATTCATAGGGTGCTTGGGATGCATTCGTGAATATCCTGTGACAAAAACTCTAACCTTATGCTCAGGTAGAATATGTGCCTGTATATAAGCTTCACTATCCCCAACATATTCAATAGGAACTTCCATATTTATATGTTCCCATTTATCTGGTTCTTCTCTTAGAAGAATCAATGTTACAGGAACTGGTTTATCAACCTTAATAGATACACAACAAACAACTGCTCCGCCTCCATTATATGGCAATGCATCCATTATAACTTTATTATCCTCCTCTCCTAACATTACCGTAGTAGCCTCTCTCGTATAACTATATACTTCCATTGAATAAGTTTTAGTCAAAGGCTTATTATAATATAAACTAATCACCAGGATAGATACTATACAAACCGCTATAATTAGCAATTCTTTAGTTTTTTGCTGCATTTAAGATCATCTTTCTTTGACTTAACAAGCTGAATCTATAATTACTTAATATAAATTTAAAATATTCTTTATTTTAAAATACTTTCTATATCATTTTTATTAAAAATTCAAGGAATATTCCCTCTAACTTCATTATTATCAAAAATAGTAGGAGTATACCCGATAAACTTCTTAATAAAAAAACAAATTATTCATATAATCTTCTATCTTTCTGCAAGAATTATTCCAAGCAATATATTTATATGCTCATATTTTTTAGTAGCAAGGGGGAAGTACATTTTCAATTTTCTATTTTTACTTAATTTAGTATATATTCACTTCCACTTCACTTAGATTGAATAAATTATCAAATCGGGACTTTTCAACCACAAAAAATTATTCTTATAATAAAACAGAAGATTACCACAAAACCTAATGCAAAGTTCAGTGTGTGCTTTATCAATAAAGAATTCATTTTATTCCCTGATTCACTGAGCGACCACCAGATTTAACAGGCAAAACCCACGCTACGGCTTGACTAAAATCCCTCTGAAAAATTGAAACTTGGATTGCAGTCTGCTTAGACGTAACGGTGCGGGTGTTTTTGATTAACTATAGTGGATTAACTTTAAATCAGGACAAGGCGACGAAGCCGCAGACAGTACAGATAGTACGGCAAGGCGAGGCAACGCCGTACTGGTTTAAAGTTAATCCACTATATATTGAAAAAAGATTAGGAAACACAGACGAGATAACAGGCACACAAAACAGACAAAGGCCGTCTGAAACCAGAATTTCGGTTTCAGACGACCTTTTTTAGATTCAGACATCTTAACGATGCCCTCTTCTTTCAGCCTTTAGTCTTTGCGCGTTTCTACCAAGACCATTTCGGCAGCGGCGACAGGTTCGGCTTCGACTTTCGGCACGTCTGCGCGGCGCAGGCCGGATTCGGGTTCGGGCTGAACCTGTTCAGCAAAGGCGGCGACGGCTTCGGGATTGGTTTCGACAAACACCAAACCGCCTAAGTCGGGCATCGCGGCAACGGCAGGGACAGTTTCTTCCGGCTCGGTCGCTTCCGCTTGGCCTGCTTCCGGCGCAGTTTGCGATTCGGATTCTGCTGTTTGGGCGGCGGCGGCCGCTGCTGCTGCGGCAAGGGCTTCGATGGCGGCGGCGGCTTCGCGTTCGGCTTTCCAAACGACCAGTTCTTCCTCCATTTCAACGACGGCTTCGGCTTCACCTTCGGCAGGGACGGCGGTCATCGGTTGGTAGCCGTCTTCGGTTTCGATGGCGAACACGGAGGTCGGGGTTTCTTCAACGCTGCCGATGGCGGAGTCGATGATGCTGCATTCGTCGTCGGTGCTGTCTTCGATCAGGATGCCGCTGTCCGCTTCTTCGCCTTCGATGGAGAACACGAAGGCTTCTTCAGTGGCCGCAACGGGTTCGGAAACGACGACAACCAAAGGCTCGGCACTATCCTCGGGAGCGGGGATGGTCACGGCAAACGGTTCTTCTTCGACAGGCTCGCCCATGACGTGCGCGGCGGCGAAGCGGACTTTGTCGGCGGTATCGTGAATATTCAGGTACTGCTCGATTTTGGCGGCAGACGGAATATTGCGTTTTTTACCGTTTTGACGGCGGTCGCGCTGATTGTTGCGTTCGCGGCGGTCGCGTTGGTTGTTGCGCTCGCGTTGGCGGCGTTCGTTGCCTTTCGGTGCATCGTTATCGGCGGTTTGTACGCCCTCTTCCGCTGCGTTGTCCACTGCTTCGGACAAGGTTTCTTCCGCACGGATTTCCGCTTGTTCGCGGTTGCGTTCGTTGCGGTTGTTGTTGCGGCGGCGTTTGCTGCCTTGCGCCTGTTCGCCCGAACGGGATTCGTTTTCAGACGACGTTGCGGCGGCGAGTGCTTGGACTTCGAGGTTTTCGGCTTCCGCAGCGGCGTTACGCTCGTTTTGGCGGTTGCGGCTGCGGCGGTTGTCTTTGGCGTTGCGGTTTTCGTTTTCCGTTGCCTGATTATCCGCTGCTTTGTCTTTAAAGTCCGCCACTTCGCGCACTTCTACCTTGCTGCCGTCGTGCCTATTGTTGCGGCGCGGGTTTTGGCGGCGGTTGTTTGCGCGGCGGTTGCCGGAATTGCCGTTGCGGTTGTTGCCGTTTGAAGTGCGTTTTCCCGCCACTTCGGCAACAGGCGCGGTTTCGGCTGCGGTATTGCCGCCGAAAATGCGTTTGAGCCATGCTTTGAAGGTATCCCACCATGAACCGTTTTTCTGCTCGGATACGGTCGGGGCAGGCTGGGTATGGCGCACGCCTTTGACGGCGGGTTCGGGACGGGCGGCTTTGGCTCTTTCGCTGCCGAAAGGTTTGGCGGATTCGTCTTCTTCCGGCTCGGCAACGCGTTTGTAGCTCGGTTCACCGTCTTCTTCTACGTCATCGATGCGGATGCGGTTGATTTCGTAGTGCGGGTTTTCCAAATGGATATTCGGAATCAGGACGACGTTGACGTCCAAACGCTCTTCCATCGCAAACAGCTCAGCGCGTTTTTCGTTCAGCAGGAAGGTGGCGACATCGACGGGTACTTGCGCATGCACTTCGCCGGTGTTGTCTTTCATCGCTTCTTCTTGAATGATGCGCAAAACGTGCAGGGCGGTCGATTCGATACCGCGGATGACGCCGGTACCGGCGCAGCGCGGGCAGGCGACGTGGCTGCTTTCGCCCAAAGCGGGTTTCAGTCGTTGGCGGCTCAATTCCAAGAGGCCGAAGCGGGAGAGTTTGCCCATTTGCACGCGGGCGCGGTCTTTTTTGAGCGCGTCGCGCAGGACGTTTTCAACATCGCGCTGGTGCTTGGGGTTTTCCATGTCGATGAAGTCGATGACGACCAAACCTCCCAAGTCGCGCAGGCGCATTTGGCGGGCGACTTCTTCGGCGGCTTCCATATTGGTTTTGAACGCAGTGTCTTCGATGTCCGCGCCGCGTGTCGCTCGGGCGGAGTTGACGTCAATGGAAACGAGGGCTTCGGTGTGGTCGATCACAATCGCGCCGCCGGAAGGCAGGCTGACGCTGCGGGCGAATGCGCTTTCGATTTGGTGTTCGATTTGGAAGCGGGAGAACAGCGGCGTGTGGTCTTCATAGAGTTTCAGACGACCTACGTTGCTCGGCATGACGTAGCTCATAAACTCGGCAACTTGGTCATAAACCTCTTGATTGTCCACCAGAATTTCGCCGATGTCGGGACGGAAATAGTCGCGGATGGCGCGGATGAGCAGCGAGCTTTCCATGAAGAGGAGGTAGGGTTCGTGGTGCGCCTTACCGGCTTCTTCGATGGCCTGCCAAAGCTGTTTGAGGTAGTTCAAATCCCATTCCAACTCTTCCGCGCTGCGGCCGATGCCGGCGGTGCGGGCGATGATGCTCATGCCGTTCGGAATGTCGAGTTCTGCCATAGCGGCTTTGAGTTCTTGGCGCTCTTCGCCTTCGATACGGCGGGATACGCCGCCGCCGCGCGGGTTGTTGGGCATCAATACCAGATAGCGTCCGGCCAGGCTGATGAAGGTGGTCAGCGCCGCGCCTTTGTTGCCGCGTTCGTCTTTTTCGACTTGGACGATGACTTCCATGCCTTCTTTGAGCACGTCTTGAATGCGCGCCCTGCCGCCTTCGTAATCTTGGAAATACGAACGCGATACTTCCTTAAACGGCAAAAAGCCGTGGCGGTCGGTTCCGTAATCTACGAAACACGCTTCCAGCGACGGCTCGATGCGGGTGATGATACCCTTATAAATATTACCTTTGCGCTGCTCTTTACCCAGCGTTTCGATGTCCAAATCCAAAAGGTTTTGCCCATCGACAATGGCAACGCGCAGCTCTTCGGCCTGCGTTGCATTGAACAACATTCTTTTCATAATCATTACCTCGCACAGGCGGGCAGCCTTTTCAGACGACCTGCCTGCTCTTTGTCAGACACTCTGCGAGGCGGGCGGGATTAGGCATAGCCCGCGCCCCTTTTCGGCGCGGGATGCAGAAACCCGGATGAGCAATCAGTTTTTGAATTGAAGTCCGCAAGGTTGCACGCCGCCCAAAACAATGCGGCCGTGTGCGGAAGGATACGGATAAAGAAGGCAATAAAGAACAATGCGGCGGAACACTCCGTCCGCCGCCGAAGTCCGGACGGTACAGGCCCGGCTTGGAAAACAGATAGCCGACATCTTCTTATTATCGTTATGCCGGAAGTTTCGAACGGTGCGGCGCGGCAGGTTTGTCAAACACCCGTCCCTCGTCTTATGCCCGGTCAAATCGGCAAAATCAAATCAAACTTAATTACGCTCCTGCGTTTACGGGCTTTGGCATAAACGCAGGGAAAATGCTTTGCAGAGTGCGTTTTTAATATAAAATCTCGTTTTAACAATACCATCCGTCCCATACGGCCTGTTTGTACAGGTTTCTGCCGAAACGGATGTTCAGGATTATAGATGAAAACGCACGCAATAAGCAAAGATTCAGTCAGCCTGATTACCGTCGCCGAACACGAAGCCGGACAACGCCTTGACAACTATCTGATAAAAATCCTCAAAGGCGTACCCAAAAGCCATATCCACCGCATTATCCGCGCCGGCGAAGTGCGCCTGAACAAAAAACGCTGCAAGCCCGACAGCCGCATCCAAACGGGCGACCTGCTCCGTATCCCGCCCGTACGCACCGCCGAAAAACAAAGGTCGTCTGAAAACCGCGCCCAAGCCGTACCCGCGCGCGAATTTACCATCATCTACGAAGACGACGCATTGCTCGTCATCGACAAACCCGCAGGCACCGCCGTCCACGGCGGCAGCGGCGTGAGCTTCGGCGTCATCGAACAAATCCGCCGCGCCCGCCCCGAAGCCCGCTATCTCGAACTCGTCCACCGCCTCGACAAAGACACCAGCGGCCTCTTGATGATCGCCAAAAAACGCAGCGCGCTCGTCAAATTGCACGAAGCCATCCGCAACGACCACCCCAAAAAAATCTACCTCGCGCTGGGCGTAGGCAAACTGCCGAATGACAGCTTCCACGTCAAACTGCCCCTGTTCAAATACACTGGCGCACAAGGCGAAAAAATGGTGCGCGTCAGCGAAGACGGACAATCCGCGCACACCATCTTCCGCGTGCTCAACCGCTTTTCAGACGACCTCCTGCACCAAGTCGGCCTCTCGCAGCTCACCCTCGTGCAAGCCACCCTGAAAACCGGCCGCACCCACCAAATCCGCGTCCACCTCCAATCACAGCACTGCCCCATCGCCGGCGACGAACGCTACGGCGACTACCAAGCCAACAAACGCCTCCAGAAACTCGGTTTGAAACGGATGTTCCTGCACGCCGCCGAGCTGCACCTCGACCACCCGCTGACAGGCGAAAAACTCATCTTAAAAGCCCCGCTGCCGCAAGATTTGGCACAATTCGTCCTGATGCTGGAAAACGCAGGGAAGGTCGTCTGAAATCCGTAGCGTGGGCTTTGCCCGCGACATGAGTGCAAAAACAACGGATGGATTTGGATTGCCAGACCACAAGTTTCGCGGGCGTAGCCCATGCTACAACTCACTCAAAAAATTAAATACTAACCTGCTCCTCGAAAACACCCAAAGGTCGTCTGAAACCCGTAGCGTGGGCTTTGCCCACGACATGAGCGCAAAAACGACGGACGGATTCAGATTATCAAGCAACAAATTTCGTGGGCGTAGCCTACGCTACAACTCGCGGGAAAAATTAAATACCAACCGCTCCTCAAAAACACCTAAAGGTCGTCTGAAACCCGTAGCGTGGGCTTTGCCCACGACATGAGTGCAAAAATAACAGACGAATTCGGATTGTCAGGCGGCAAGTTTCGCGGGCAAAGCCCACGCTACAACTCCACCGCCCTGAGAACCTAATCCCTTAATAACCCACGCCTTTCAGACGACCTTTTTTTCCGCTACCATAACGCCCGACACAACACGGACAAACACCATGACCCCGACACAGCAACTCCAATCAGGCATACAGGCATTAGGTTTGGACCTATCCGCAGAACAGCAAACCCTGCTGCTCGCCTATACCGGCCTGCTCAAAAAGTGGAACAAGACCTACAACCTCACTGCCCTGCGCGACGAAGCGCAAATGGTCAGCCACCACCTGCTCGACAGCCTGACCCTGCTCCCCTACCTCCAAGGCGCGCACACTATGCTGGATGTCGGCTCCGGCGGCGGACAGCCCGGCATTCCCGCCGCCATCTGCCGTCCCGACCTCAACATCACCCTTCTGGACGCCAACACCAAAAAAACCGCCTTCCTACAACAAGCCGTCATCGAACTCGGACTCGCCAACGTCCGCGTCGTCAGCGGCCGCGTCGAAGCCGTTCAAGACTTCCAAGCCGACATCATCACCAGCCGCGCCTTCGCCGAACTCGCCGACTTCGTCAACTGGACGGCACACCTGCTGAAAGAAGGCGGCCGCTGGGTCGCCATGAAAGGCGTGTACCCAGAAGAAGAAATCGCCAAACTCCCCGATACCGTCGCCGTCAAACGCGTCGAAGCCCTCCACGTCCCAGGCTTGGATGCAGAACGGCATATGGTGGTTTTGAAGAAGGTTTGAACCTTCCGAACGTTTAGCCTGAATATTGCAAAGGTCGTCTGAAAACCCGAAATAGGGCTTTCAGACGACCTTTGTATGTATGCGGAAGCATAAGCGTAGGCGTTTTGCCATTTCAGTCCGCTATAAAAAACCGCCCCATTACAGGGCGGTTTTTTGATTTACCAAATATCGGATTTGATTTTGCGTTTCAAACCCGGATGTTCGGAAAGTTTGAAGACGGGGTCTTTGCCCATTTTCAGTTTCGACGTGTAGTCCCTCAACAGCAGGAAGGCAAGCGGAGAGAGGAGCAGGATGGCGACCAGGTTAATCCATGCCATCGTACCCATCGCCATATCCGCCATATCCCAAACCAGCGGCACGTTGGCGACTGCGCCGAAATATACCCAGCCCAATACCATCATACGGAACAAGGCGGTCAGCAGCCAATGGCTTTTGATGAACTGCACGTTTGATTCGGCATAGGCATAGTTGCCGATGACGGTAGAGAAGGCAAACATAAACAGGATGATTGCCAAGAAGTCTGCGCCCCATGCGCCGACTTGGCTGATAATCGCTGCTTGGGTCAGCTCTGCGCCGCTCAAATCGCCGTAAGGTTGTTGGTAAACCAAAACGATAAACGCCGTGCAGGAACATACGATAATCGTATCGACGAATACGCCCAGCATTTGAATCATACCTTGGGAAACAGGGTGTTTGACTTCGGCGGCTGCGGCGGCGTTAGGCGCAGAACCTTGACCTGCTTCATTGGAATACAGACCGCGTTTGATACCGATCATCATGGTTTGCGAAATCAAACCGCCGAGCAGGCCGCCGCCGGCTGCTTCAAAGTTGAACGCGCTGTCAAAAATCTGACCGAAGACGTGGGGAATCAGGCTGATGTTGGTGATGATGATGTAGAGCGCCATCAGCAGATACAAAGTCGCCATCAGCGGAACAAGCATTTCGGCAAAGCGGGAAACGCGGCGGATACCGCCGAAAATAATCGGCGCAGTCATGATGACCAATGCGACGCCGACCGCATGTTCGTCCCAGCCCCACGCGGCTTTGGCGGTTACGGCGATGGTGTTGGTTTGAACGGCTTCATAAACGAATCCGAAGCAGAAAATCAGGCTCAATGCAAATACGATGCCCAACCATTTTTGACCCAAGCCTTGGGTAATATAGTAAGCAGGACCGCCGCGAAAATGATGGTTGTCGTAATCGCGGATTTTGAACAACTGCGCCAGTGAAGATTCGACAAACGCCGAACTCATACCGATCAATGCGGTGATCCACATCCAAAATACCGCGCCCGGCCCGCCGCTACTGATGGCAATCGCCACGCCCGCGATGTTGCCCACGCCTACGCGACTGGCAAGTCCGGTAACGAAAGCCTGAAACGGCGTAATACCGTGCGGATCATCGCCTTGTTTGCGGCCGCCGAGCATCTCTTTGATACTGCGTCCGAGCAGGCGGAATTGTACGAAACCGGTGGCAAGTGTGAAGAACAGACCTGCACCCAACAATACATACACCAGCCCTGTCCACATCGGATCGTTGATTTTCTGAACCCATTGGTGCAGTAATTCGGTAAAGTTATCCATAAAAAGCCTTTCTAGATACGACTCTCCGAAGGGATGATCCTGTCAAAGTGCCGCAAAGCTGTTTTCAGACGACATCGGGACAACACCCAACGCCAAAACGC
Source organism: Neisseria mucosa (assembly GCA_003028315.1). Taxonomy (NCBI): domain Bacteria; kingdom Pseudomonadati; phylum Pseudomonadota; class Betaproteobacteria; order Neisseriales; family Neisseriaceae; genus Neisseria; species Neisseria mucosa. Next base: position 2,062,963 of record CP028150.1, read on the forward strand.
GTTATTCTAGCAGACTGTTGACAAACTGAAAAAACTTTACAGTTTCAGCATTGGCATAATCTTGATAAATATCATAGAGTTTCCTTGTATTACATGACACAGGCTCCGATTTGGGCAAGCAAAAAAGGTCGTCTGAAGCATATTGCAGCTTTCAGACGACCTTGCTGTTTTACGGTCCATAAAAAACGGCATGGCAAGAGCCATACCGTCGTACGGGATAGTTTCGACTAAGCTTTCCGGTATGGGTTTTCCACACCTTCAATCAAGGCTTGCAGGTATTCGCGCAACTGTTTTTCACTGCAGCCCATCAGAAGCGCGTCTTCAAATGCGTCTTGCGCCGCCTGATAAAGCTCGGTCATGTTTTCCGTCATGACTTTCACTTTTTCAGTGCAGGATACGATTTGCCCGTCGTCGTCGTACCATTTGGGCATTTCAGGCATACTCACGTTGTTGCTTTCCTAGACTTAATTGAGAAAACGGGACGGATCGTTTTTCTTCACTCGGCGTGCAAAGGCGTATTTGGCGTTCCAGTATTTGTTGCTGAGGCTGGTGATTTCAATGCGTTTGCCGGTGCGCGGAGCGTGGATGAAACGGTCGTTGCCGATGTAGAGTCCGACATGGGAAATCCTGCCGCGTCCCATCGTGCGGAAAAATACCATATCGCCCGGCTGTAATTCGCCGCGGGATACGCCGACGCCCATTTTTGCCTGTTCGGCGGAGGTACGGGGGAGGTTCAGCCCCATTGAGCGTCTGAAGATATGCTGCATGAAGCCGCTGCAATCGAAACCGGTAGATGCTGATGTACCGCCGTAACGGTAGGCAACACCCAAAAGCCCCATCGCGCTGCCGATTAGTTCGTCGGCACTGTCTGAACTTCTCGATGCACGGACGGGTGCGGCCGGAGCTGAAGGAATGGAATGTACAACGGGAGTTGCCGCGCGCGCGGGTTGGAAATTTATCTGCGGAGCCTGTGCGGGAGCAGGCTGTTTTGCATCTTCAAATTGGTTTAAAACCTGCTGCCTGTTTTTAACGAACGAATCGAGATCGTCGGCGTTTGCAAAATTAATGCCGGACAGCATACAGGCCGAAACCAATAGTGCCGCCAGCCTGGATAAGGCTTTCATGTTTGACTGATTCCATTTTCAGACGACCAGTCTGCCGCCTGTTATTATGTTATTCTGTATCTAGGATATGCAGGCGATTGTATATAAAAAACAGGATGTTTGGCAAAAAAGCGTCTGTTATATTGCGTTAAATCGTTGTTTATAAAAAATTTGCGAAGACACCCAACCGATGATGATACCCACTCTGCTCGCTATGCGCGACTTTTCCAGAATGCGCGAAATTATTACCGTACTGACGAAATACGGCTTGGGCGGCTTTGTTCAGCGTATCCGTTTGGGCGCGGCGAGCGGGGACGAAGTGCATCCCGACAGCCGTTATATGAGTACGCCGCGACGCTTCCGCAAAGCGTTTGAAGAGCTGGGTCCGACCTTCGTCAAACTCGGTCAGGTATTGTCCACGCGGGTCGATATTTTCGGGGCGGAGTGGATTGAAGAGTTCGAACAACTGCAAAGCAACGTCGCGCCGATACCGTCGTCTGAAATCTATACTTTGGTCGAAGCCTATTTGGGCAAACCCGTTTCCGAAGTGTTCCGCAGCATAGACCCGAAACCCGCAGGCAGCGCGTCGGTGGCTCAGGTACACCGCGCCGAACTTTTAGACGGAACTGCCGTCGCCGTCAAAGTCAAACGCCCCGACATCGAGCCGGTCATTCAGGCGGATCTGCGGATTTTGAACCACCTCGCCAGACTGATGGAATCCGAAATCCCCGAAGTGCGCCGTTACCAGCCCGTATTGATGGTCGCCTATTTTGCCAAGAGTCTGGCGAAAGAAACCGATTTATCGGTGGAGCTGCGTTATATGCAGCGCTTCGGCCAGACCTTTTCAGACGACCCCTTGGTCCGCATCCCCGCCGTCTATCCCGACATTTCCAACCGGCACATCCTCGTACAAGACTACATCGGCGGCACGCTCCTGAAAGACGCCGACCTTGAAACCATGCCCCACTCCTTGCGCAGCGGACTTGCCGGACGGATTACCGACACCCTCTTCACCATGATGCTGCGGCAAGGTTTTTTCCATGCCGACCCCCATCCGGGCAACATCTTCATCAACGACAACGGCGGCATCACCTTCATCGACTTCGGGCTGGTCGGACACCTCGGCAACACCCGCCGCCGCGAAATCCTCAACCTTATCAACGCTCTGACCAACAACGACGCGCTGCTCATCCAATACGTCCTCAGCGACTGGGCGCAGGGCGATTTGCCCGACGAAAACCTGCTCGGCGCCGATGTTTTGGAAATGCTGCTCAACTACGAACACACGCCCATCCGCGACCTGCGCGTCAGCCAAGTCATCAACGACATCACTTCCATCATGCGCCGCCACGGGCTGACCCTGCCCGGCGACCTCGTGATGCTCTTCAAAACCCTCATCACCCTCGAAGGCGTCGTCAAACGGCTCGACGGCAGTATCGAACTGCTCGAACGCGCCAAACCCATCACCGAAGCCGCCGTCAAAGAACAAGCCTCCGCCGCCCACATCGCCCGCAACGCCAAAACGCAACTGCGCACCCTGTTGCAAATGGCAGAGTCGCTGCCGCAAGACTTCTTCAGGCTGACCAGAATGCTGCAAAAAGGCAAATTCGGCATCACCCTAGACCTCAAGCAGTCAGACCGCATCAGCCATCAAATCGACAGTGCCGCCAACCGCCTGACCATGGGCATCGTCACCGCCGCCCTGATTATCGGTTCGTCCATCGTCATGAGCATAGACACCGGCCCCAAGTTTATCGGCTTCGTCGGCTACCTTATCGCCTTCGCCAACAGCCTGTGGATTATCTGGTCGGTGTGGCGGTCGGGGAAGCACTAGCTGCACGTTTACTCAGATAATCAATCAGCTCAAAAACAAACAGGTCGTCTGAAAACCAAGGGCGCAGGATTCGCCAAAACGTTTTCAGACGACCTTGATTTCCCTGCGGACGCAACCATATAGCCGTCAATCCGTCATCCAGATATAACAGAGGAATTTATGCCGCAAACCCAGATCAACCACGCCGACATCCGCACCCGTTTCATCTTCGACGATATGCCCGTTCGCGGTCTGCACGTCCGCCTTGAAAACGTATGGAAACACATCGTCGGACAAAAACACTATCCCGCCGCCATCCGCCGCGCCTTGGGCGAACTCCTTGCCGCAGGCGCGCTCCTGTCCGGCAACCTCAAAACCGACGGCACGCTCATCGTCCAAGTTCAAGGGCAAGGTCGTCTGAAAATGCTCGTCGTCGAAGCCACTTCCGACCAAACCGTCCGCGCCACCGCGCGCTGGGACGAAACCGCCGAAATCAACGACGACGAAAGCCTGACCGACCTTCTCGGCAGCAACAGCGTCTTCGTCCTCACCCTTCAGCCCAAAGACGCAGAACCTTGGCAGGGCGTCGTCCCGCTCGAAGGCGGCAGCATCGCCCAAATGCTTATCAACTACACCAAACGCTCCGAACAGCTCGATACCCAAATCGTCCTTGCCTCATCAGACGATGCCTGCGGCGGACTTTTGGTGCAACGCCTGCCTGAGACAGAACCTGACGCGGCATCATGGGAACACGTCGGCACGCTGGTTCAAACCCTGACTCCCGAAGAACTGACTGGACTGGACGCACAACACGTCCTCTACCGTCTCTTCCACGAAACCCCTCCGCGCGTCTTCGATCCGGAAAGCATCGAATTCGCCTGCACCTGTTCGCGCGGGAAAGTCAGCGATATGCTGCTCATGCTGGGCGGCGAAGAAGTCGGCGGCGTGGTCGCCGAACAAGGCAGCATCCAAATCGACTGCGACTTCTGCCATGCCAAATACGTCTTCGACGAAACCGATGTCAACGCCCTCTTCGGTGCCGATGTGGTCAACGCCGTCTTAGACGAAGCCAAGCGTCTGCAATAAACATCAACGCTTAATATTAATTAAGCAAAGGTCGTCTGAAAACGATTTTAGGTTTCAGACGACCTTTCTTTTATTGATACGGTTCAGGCTTTAGGAGAAACAAGCCCGTAACGTGTGTTTCCCACAAGTCCGAACCTTATCACCTGCTTTAAAATCAAAGGCAGATGGATACCAAAAGGTCGTCTGAAACCAAACATGTGGTTTCAGACGACCTTTTATTTCAAATCTTCAAAAGATTATTTTTTGTTCAGAGAGTCGCGGATTTCGCGCAACAGCAATACTTCTTCGCTAGGCTCTGCAGGTGCTTCTTCGGCAGGTGCTTCGGCTTTTTTCATGGAGTTCAACGCTTTGATAACGGCAAAAATCGCAGCAGCAATGATCAGGAAGCTGATAACGGAGTTAATGAACAGGCCGAGGTTCAGAGTAACGGCACCGGCTGCCTGTGCTGCTGCCAAGCTGGCATAGCCGCCTTCCGGAGCGGCTTGTGCGCCGTCTTTCAGGGCGATGAACAGGTTGGAGAAGTCAACGCCGCCGATCAACAGACCGATAGGGGGCATGATTACGTCGTCAACCAAAGATTTAACAATGCCGCTGAACGCAGTACCGACGACCATACCGACTGCCAAGTCGATAACGTTGCCGCGCATAATAAACTGTTTGAATTCTGAAGCAATAGACATAAATGTCCTCCTGTATGTTTGTGGATAATAAAGTGAAATTTTAAAAAAAAAGTGCGTCCGAAGTGACGGACGGGCTTTTTCAAACCGGCAGGCATGGTATCGTGTTATTTGTTAAACAAATTTTATAAAAGTTAAAATTTGTTTTTATGACAAAATTCCCGAAATATGCCGCCTTTTATATGAAAAAAGAACCGTCTGAAATCGGAGTGTAACTTTTTTACACCACTTATTCAGACGGATTTTTGAGTAATAAGTTGTCTTTTTCTACGAAATATTACAAATCATTACGCCTCTTCGTCGTTCAGGGCGTTGATGCTGTAACCGCCGTCAACGTAAGTGATTTCGCCGGTAATGCCTGAAGAGAGTTCGGAGAGCAGGAAGGCGGCGGTGTTGCCGACTTCATCAATGGTTACGTTGCGGCCAAGCGGGTTGTGGGAAGCGACGTGTCCCAAAAGTTTGCTGAAATCGGCGATGCCGGAAGCAGCGAGGGTTTTGATCGGACCGGCGGAAATGCCGTTGCAACGGATGCCTTCTTTGCCCAAGCAGGCGGCGGTAAAGCGGATGCCTGCTTCGAGGCTGGCTTTTGCCATGCCCATGACGTTGTAGTTCGGAATCGCACGAACCGCGCCCAAGTAGCTCAGGGCGACGATGGCGGAGTTTCTGCCGCGCATCATCGGACGGGCGACTTTTGCCAATGCGGGCAGGCTGTATGCGGAAATTTCGTGTGCGGTGTTAAACGCTTCGCGGCTGATGCTGTCGAGGAAGTCGCCGCTCAAGGCTTCTTTCGGTGCGAAGCCGATGGAGTGGACGAGGCCGTCCAAGCCGTCCCAATGTTTGCCCAAATCGACGAAAACTTGGTTGATTTCGTCGTCGCTGGCGACATCGCAGCGGAATACGAGTTCGGAACCCAATTCGGCGGCCATTTTGCGGACGCGCTCTTCCAGTTTGTCGACAACGTAGGTAAACGCCAAATCCGCGCCTTGTTCGCGGCAGGCTTTGGCAATGCCGTAAGCGATGGAACGCTCGGAAATCATGCCGGTGATCAGGATTTTTTTACCTTGCAGAAAACCCATTTTTTGTCCTTTAAAGTGTGGTATTGCGGTTTGATGAAACTGGGCATTATAGCAAACTGGGGCGGTTTCGGTATAGAAAACAAGAGATAACCTGTCGTCCTGACGGAAAACGAAGGTCATCTGAAACCTTTTGAGACGACCTTTGCACGTCAAATCCCTTATAATGCCGCCCATTGTTTTCAACGGAAAAGGTCGTCTGAAATGACTCAAAACGCAAGCAACCTCTGCTGGCTCGATATGGAAATGACCGGGCTTGACCCCGAACGCGAACGCATTATCGAAGTCGCCATGATTATCACCGACTCCGATTTGAACGTCTTGGCGCAGTCCGAAGTTTATGTCGTCCACCAAAGCGACGAACTGCTCGACGGCATGGACGAATGGAACACCGCCACCCACGGTCGTACAGGATTAACCCGGCGCGTGCGCGAATCGCAACTCACCGAAGCGGAAGTGGAGCAGAAACTGCTGGACTTTATCGCGCAATGGATTCCCGAAAAAGCCACGCCTATGTGCGGCAATTCTATCCATCAAGACCGCCGCTTCATGGTCAAATACATGCCGCGCCTCGAAGCGTATTTCCACTACCGCAATCTGGACGTGTCCACCCTGAAAGAACTCGCTAAACGTTGGAATCCGCCCGTTGCCAAAGGCGTGATAAAACGCGGTTCGCATCAGGCTTTGGACGACATTCTCGAAAGCATCGAGGAAATGCGCTACTACCGCGAAAACTTCTTGAAACTGCCTTAAATCCTTGCCAATACAAGCAACAATACAAAAAGGTCGTCTGAAAGCCTTAAACCCATTCTTTCAGACGACCTTTTTACATTTTGAAAGTCTGTGTAGCGCGCTTACGTCAGTCATACACCCTCCCGAAATCTACGCATCTCCTGCCAAATGCTACCGTATCAATGCGGCAAACCGACAAAAATGCCGGTTCCACATTTCAAGATTCTGAACAAACGCTGACACACAATTACAGAAAACAGTATAATACACTACTCAAAATGCCTATTCCGATGCCATGACCATCATTCCCAAACGATTATCGCTGCAAGATATCGTCCCGACAGAACCCCCTTTCGAGGGCAATCTTCGGGACTTTTTGCCTTTGCGGCAAATCATGGAAGACGGGGACGAAAAAGCAGTATACCGTATGTGCGGCATGCTGCTTGGCGGCAAGGAAAACCGCAGGGCATTATCAGGCGTAGAATACATCGCATCCGGAGGGTTTCCGGATACGGCATACAGGTTGCTGCACTGGAGCGACCGTTTCGGGCTGGCTGCCGACAAACTGCTGGCTGCCTACGCAGATTTCGGCGAACGCGGGTTCTCAGCGGCGCAAACCGCACTGATGCGTTATTACGCAGAACGCAACGACCTGCAATTTCTCTATTGGGCACAATGCGCCGCCCCGCAATCCCCTGAAGCGCAATACCTTATCGCGCGGCAGTATGCCCTGGCGGATAATTGGGAAAAGGCGCTAAATTGGTACAACCAGGCAGCCTCCCAGGGCTGGTCGCAGGCATGCCTGCAATTAGGGAAATCCTTCCTTTACGGCTGCGGCGTTTCTGCCGATTCTGCGCAGGCAGAAGTCTATTTGGAATATGCCGCCGAACACGGCTGGGTCGAAGCACAAATCCTGCTGGCAGATTTATTGGCTGCAAAAGGAAACCAAGACGCCCTGTCTTGGTACAGGCTTGCCGCCGTTCAGGGCAATGCGGCGGCACAAACCGCCCTGGCACGGCAATATCTGACCGGCAAGCTGACCGACCGCGACCCGTTACAGGCATTCAAATACGCCAGAACCGCCGCAGACAGGCAGTTTCCGGACGCGTTATGCCTGATGGGCGACCTCTGCCGCTACGGACTGGGCATACGCCCCGACTTATCCGCCGCGCAACAATACTACCGCCACGCCGCCGCATTGGGCAGCATGGCCGCCGTACAGAAGCTGCTCAGCGAGGCCGCCCTGCACCAACCCGAACATTACGAAAAACTCAAATCCGAAGCCTTGCAGCGTCAGGAAACCGAGCAGCTTTGCCGCTCTGCCGCCGCCTGCCTTGACGGCATCGGACAAAAAAAAGACTACGCGCGCGCACGACAGCTTTATCTGGAAGCCGCCGTCTGCAATCATGCCGATGCAGCAGCCGGTTTGGGCAAAATCTATTATCACGGTCTGGGCATTCCTGCCGATGCTGGTTCGGCGGCGTACTGGTTCGGCATAGCGGCGGAACAAAACCATCCTGAAGCGCAATATTATTCGGCATTCCTCCTCTACCACGGACAAGGTACCGCCATGAATGTTCCCGCCGCCTACGATTACCTTCAGGCGGCAGCAGACAACGGATATGGCAACCCGCAGGAACTCAGGGCAATATTGGAGCAATGGCAGTGCGAACGTTGAAGATAAGCCGCCGTTGATTTCCATCCGGCAATAATAAAAGGTCGTCTGAAAAAGTTTTCAGACGACCTTTTGTCTTTTGCCGAACTCTTTTAATCGGATAATTCCGCTTTCGATTCTTTATCTGCTTTCGCCGACCAATAAGATGCAAGCAGCGAGCCGGAAATGTTGTGCCACACGCTGAACAGCGCGCTAGGTACGGCGACGACAGGGGCAGCGGCAAAATGCGCGGCCGCCAATGCCGCACCCAAACCGGAATTCTGCATACCTACTTCGATAGCGAGCGTTTTTTGCGCATCGTACGGCAGCTTGCAGATTTTGGCTGCAAAGAAGCCGAGCAGGTAGCCGATGCCGTTGTGCAATACCACGACACCGAAAATCAACAGCCCGCTCTCAATAATTTTACCTTTGCTCGCGCCGACGACCGCACCGATAATCAACACAATGGCAATCACAGAAACCAAAGGCAAGGCAGCGGTAGCGCGTTCGGTCTGTTTGCGGAACACAGTATGTGCAACCACGCCGAGCGCGATGGGCAGCAACACCATTTGAACAATGGAAACAAACATCGCCTGCGCATTGATGTCGAGCATTTCACCTGCCAAAAGCAGGAAAATAGCAGGCGTCAGCAGCGGAGCCAGCAAGGTGGAAGCCGATGTAACTGCGACGGACAAGGCAACGTTGCCGCGCGCCAAAAAAGTCATCACATTGGAGGCCGTACCACCCGGACAGCAGCCGACCAAAATCACGCCCACGGCAACTTCAGCAGGCAAATTTAACAACTTGACCAAAAAATAGGCAGTCAGCGGCATAATGATAAACTGCGCTGCCACGCCGATAAGGACGGCTTTTGGATGACTGGCGACAATTTTAAAATCTGACGGCGTCAGCGTCAGCCCCATGCCGAACATAATGATGCCCAAAAGCCAAGTGATGTAGGGCAGTACCCACTTGAACAATTCGGGATCGAAGAAAGCAACGGCGGCGCACAATGCCGCCCAAAATGAGAAGGTTTTGCCGACAAAGTGGCTGATTCGTGCAATAGTGTTCATAAATAGTATGTGCGGTACGGTTGATAAGATTATTGATAAGGAGAACAGTGAAATAAAGCAACACACAAACATCAAAATCTGTTTGGCCGTTGATATTTGTTTCACATCCGTCTAAACGCGAAGCATACACGGCTTTGTAACGGGATGTAAAGAAAAGGTCGTCTGAAACGTTTCAGACGACCTTTAATCCATTCTGCCTCACTCAAACAACCTGCCCTGCGCCAGCAACGCCTTCACGGGTGCGAAATCGCGGCGGTGTTCGGGCAGCACGCCGTATTTTTGCAGGGCGGCGAGGTGTTGCGCTGTGCCGTAACCTTTGTGTTTGTCGAAACCGTATTGCGGATAACGTTCGGCAAGCGCATACATTTCGGCATCGCGCGCGGTTTTGGCAAGGACGGAAGCGGCGGAGATTTCGATGATTTTGCTGTCGCCCTTGACGACGGCTTCGGCGGAAATGCCCAAATCTTTCGGAACGCGGTTGCCGTCTATCAATACCTTATCCGGCACGACCGCCAACCCGTGTACGGCACGGCTCATTGCCAGCATGGTGGCGTGCAGGATATTGAGTTCGGCGATTTCTTCGGGCGACGCGGAGGCGACGCTCCACGAAACGGCTTGTTCTTTGATCAACACCGCCAAAGCATCGCGCTTTTTCTCGCTGAGTTTTTTCGAATCGGTCAGGCCAGGCAAGTCGTAACGTTCGGGCAGGATGACGGCGGCGGCAAACACGCTGCCGACCAGCGGCCCGCGCCCTGCTTCGTCCATGCCCGCAAGGAGGATGGGAGACATAGCGTTTCAGTGATAAGGTTCGGTTAACGGGAGAGGTCGTCTGAAAAGGATTTCAGACGACCTTTTGAATGATATGGCGGGTACCGTTGTCATTTCCACCTGCGTGGAAGCAGCGTCGGTCTTGTAGGGTGGTTCAAGCCCGCCCTGCCCTATTTTTATGCTGTGAAACGTTTTCGCGGGCAAAGCCCACGCTACAAAAATGGGCCTGTCAGTTTCGGTCGGACAGACAAGCCATATAGCCGATTCACTTCATCTTTGATACGGCACCTATCGCCCGCCGTCATTCCCGCACAGGCGGGAATCCAGTCCTCAAGTATTCAAAACTATTTAAAGATTGTCATCATTTCAAACTTCTAGATTCCCGCCTGTGCGGGAATGACGGCGCGTGGTTTTCTGATTTGAATTTACTGCAAAACCATCAGATTCAGCCCGCAGGTCGGACATGCTCTTTATCAGGCAATAAGTATCAGAGGTCGTCTGAAAGCGTAGCTTCAACGAAGTGAAAACGAGTGCAGCGGGTTTCGCTAAAAGCCTGCTTCGGACAATACGGCTTCAGCCGCCAACGCATCGGTATCCTTGCGCAGCAACAAATGCAGTTCGCGAAAATCCTGTTTCAGGGCGGCGGCAGCTTCGGGGTGGTCGTACCAATAGGCAACGGCGGCGGCGAGTTTTTCCGGCTCGGCATCGTGTTGCAGAAGCTCCGGCACGGCGGCTTTGTCCAATAGGATATTGGGCAGGCCGACATGCGGCACTTTGACTTTGCGTTTCACATAAAAATAGGTCAGCGGCGAAATTTTGTAGCTGATGACCATCGGCCGTTTGCACAAGGCGACTTCAAGGGTGGCGGTACCGCTGGTTACCAACACGACATCGGCGGCGGTGCAGACGGTATCGGACTGTTTGTCGGTGATGGTAACGGGAATGGCGGAAAATTCGGGCTGCGCCAAAATTTCACCGATACGCCTGCGGGTGGCGGCAGTGGCGGCGGGGAGCAGGAATTGCGCCTGCGAATAGCGTTTGAGCAGCAATAAGGCCGTCTGAAAAAACAAAGGAGCCATATAGTCGATTTCGCTGACACGGCTGCCCGGCAGCAAGGCGAACACGACAGCTTCGTCGGCCACGCCCAACTTGGCGCGCGCGGCAGCACGGTCATCGTCCAGCGGCATGGTCTGCGCCATCGGATGGCCGACAAACTCGGCTTTGCCACCCGCATCGAGGTAAAGCTGCGGCTCCATTGGGAACAGGCACAGCACGCGGTTGACCTGATGCACGATTTTGTTTACCCGTTCGCGCCGCCACGCCCACACCGACGGGCTGACATAATGGACGGTGGGGATGCCCGCCTTTTTGAGTTTTTCCGCCACGCCCAGATTGAAATCGGGCGCGTCGATGCCGACAAAGACATCAGGCTTGATGCGGATGAGGTCGTTCACCAGCCCTTTGCGGATTTTCAGGATTTCGGGCAGGCGTTTGACCACCTCGACAAAGCCGCGCACCGCCAGTTTTTCCTGGTCGTACAGGCTCTCAAACCCTTCCGCCTTCATGCGTTCGCCGCCGATGCCGATGAATTTCGCATCTGGGCGGCGTTGTTTGATGGCGCGGATAAGGTGCGCGCCGAGCAGGTCGCCGGATGCTTCGCCGACGCTGATGGCGATAAGTGGGGAATGGTTCATCATCGTTTTAGGAAAATAGATTGAGGTCGTCTGAAAAGGTTTTCAGACGACCTTATGGAGATTATTCGGCAGGAATCGGCTCAAATTCGGCAGCGGATTGCGGGAACGGTTCGGCAAAATCGGTTGCTGCGGGCGCATCGCTGTCCACCAATTCGTCGATGTCGATATTGTCATCCTCGCCTTGCGGTAATGTCCCGCCGGTTTGGCGGCTGCGCACTTTCATGTAGAGGTCGCGGGTGTAGCTGTATTTGTCGATGGCGGCGTCTTCCAAACCGTCGGTCAGGTCAAGCAGGGCTTCGCGGGTGTTGACGATGTTCAAGCCGGTGGTGCTCCAGCGGCCTGCGGGGGTGTGGAACACAGCGCTTTTGACGGGATAGACGGTGGTAATGGCGTTGCCTGCGGTGTCGCGGACGGTGGAGGGGCCGAGCAGCGGGACGACGAAGTAGTTGCTGTTTTTCCAGCCCCATGTGGCGAAGGTGTCGCCGAGGGTGTTTTTGTTGTCGGGAACGCTGCCTGCGCCTGCGACGTCAATCAGGCCGCCGAGTCCGAAGGTGGTGTTGATGCCGACGCGGACGAGGTCTTCGCTGGCGCGTTTGACATCGAGGCGCAAGACGTTGCTGCCGAAGCTGACGACGTCGCGCAGGTTGTTGAAGAAGTTGCTCACGCCGGTGCGGACGGGCTTGGGCGTTATTTTGCGGTAGCCGCGTGCGACGGGGGCGAGGACGTATTGGTCGGCCTTGTCGTTGAATTTGAAGACGGCGCGGTTGTAGCCTTCGTAAGGGTCGGCGGGGTTGTTCTCGGCAAATGCGGGGGTTGAGGTCAGGCCGATGAGGAATAGGAGTGAAGCGGTGGTTTTTTTCATGGGTTCAACCAGTCTTTGATTTCGTAAAGCTCGGACAGGGTGCGCACGGATTCGGGTATGCCTTGCAGGCTGATTTTCCCGTCCGGGTGGCGCAGTGCGTCAAGCAGCAGGGACACGCAGGCGGAATCGGCGCGTCCGACGCCGCTCAAATCGACCGCGCGGGTGTCTTTCAGACGACATTGCTGCCTGAAGCGGGTAAAGGCGGCGGCGGTCAGGGTTTTGACGGTTACGTCGCCGCTGATGTGCAGCGTACCGTCGCGAAGTTCGGTTTGCATGGCTGTCTTGTCAACTTAATCTTGGATGATAAAACCTGAAGGTCATGGTGTGCGAAAGCCATGTCGTCTGAAAACGGACGGCATGGCTTGTCTTTGCATTATTTGCTGCCGTTTTTGGCTTTCAGCTCGGCAATCAGTCCGTCTACGCCTTTGGCTTTGATGGTTTCGCCGAATTGGTTGCGGTACACGGTTACCAGGCTCGCGCCTTCGATGGCGACGTTGTAGGCACGGTATTTGTTGCCGCTTTGGTAGGTGGTGAAGTCCATGTTGACGGGTTTTTGACCGGGTACGCTGACTTCGGCGCGGACGATGATTTCTTTGCCGCCTTTATTGACAACGGGATTGTCTTTGACGTTGACGCTGGCGTTTTTGAATTTCAACATGGTGCCGGAGTAGGTGCGGATCAGCAGGGTTTGAAATTCTTTGGTCAACGCTTGTTTTTGCGCGTCAGACGCGGTACGCCAAGGGTTACCGACTGCCAGCGCGGTCATGCGTTGGAAATCGAAATAGGGAATCGCGTAGGCTTCGGCTTTGTGGCGGGCGGTGTTGGCATCGCCGCTTTTTAAGATGCTCAATACTTGAGTGGCGTTTTGACGGATTTGGTTCACTGCGTCGGCAGGGGCGGCAACCGCCATGCTGATGCTCAAGATGCCGATGCTCAGTGCGCTGATGAAAGAGGTTTTTTTCATGATTAAGTGTCCTAGTATCAATATGATGGTGTACGTTTATTCGGTGGTTTTTGCTGCATCGTTGCCGCCCGCCGCGTTTTTCTCGGCGAAGCTGGTCATGAATTTACCGATCAGGTTTTCCAGAACCATGGCGGAGCTGGTAACGGAAATGGTATCGCCCGCAGTGAGGGGCTCCGTGTCGCCGCCTTGTTGCAGTCCGATATATTGTTCGCCCAACAGGCCGGAGGTTAGGATTTGCGCGGAAACGTCGCTGCTGAACTGATATTTGCTGTCCAAATCGAGGCGGACTTTCGCCTGATAGGATTTCGGGTCAAGCTCGATGGATCCGACGCGTCCGACCAATACGCCCGCGGATTTGATCGGCGCGTTGGCCTTCAAGCCGCCGATGTCGCTGAAATCGGCATATACGGTATAAGTCTTGCCGGAATTGCCGAACGCCGCGCCGCCCGCCACGCGGAAAGCGAGAAAACCGACCGCTGCCACGCCGAGCAGGACAAACAGTCCGACCCAAAATTCCAATACATTCTTTTTCATTAAAGTTCCTTGAATATCCAATGTTCTTTGTTTCGTTTTCAGACGACCTGTCATTCCGTAAACATCAATGCGGTCAACACAAAGTCAATCGCCAAAATCGTCAGGGCGGACGAAACCACCGTGCGCGTGCTGGCGCGCAAAATGCCTTCCGAGGTCGGGACGCAGTGGAAGCCCTGATGTACGGCAATCAGCGTTACCGCCACGCCGAACGCGGCGGATTTGATCAGACCGTTGATTACGTCGTAATGGATCGTGATGTTGTTCTGCATTTGCGACCAGAAAATGCCGCTGTCCAAGCCCAGCCAGGTTACGCCGACCAAATACGCGCCGTAAATCCCCGCCACGTTGAAAATCGAAGCCAAAAGCGGCATGGAAAACACGCCCGCCCAAAAGCGTGGCGCAACCACGCGGGCGACAGGGTTTACCGCCATCACGTTCATCGCTTCGAGCTGTTCGGTCGTTTTCATCAAACCGATTTCGCTGGTCATCGCACCGCCCGCGCTGCTGGCAAACAGAATCGCCGCCAACACCGGACCCAGTTCACGCAACAGTGAAGCCGCGACCATATAGCCCAAAATATCGGCGGATTTGAATTTCGACAACTGCGTATAGCCCTGCAAACCCAAAACCATGCCGACGAACAGCCCTGAAACGGCAACAATCAACACCGACAGCACGCCGGCAAAATACACTTGGCGCACGCTCAGGCGCGGACGGACGAAAGCCGTACCGGATTTCGCCAGAATGTTCAGCAGAAACAGCGTAATACTGCCGAGAGATTGAATAAAGCCGAGGGTTTTCGCCCCGACGGAACGGATAAAATTCATAGGTTTCCATTACGGATTAACGGGTTTCAGACGACCTTTTAGGATGATGATGGGTCGTCTGAAAAATGATTTCGGCTTCAGGCAACAACGGTACAGACGTTTCAGATGAGGTCTGCAAACCGAGGTCGTCTGAAAACTACCCAAGCAAATCTTGCTGCAACGACGTTTGCGCCGGGTAGCGGTATGCGACGGGGCCGTCTGCCAGTCCGCCGACAAACTGGCGCACCCAAGGCGAATCCAGTTCGCGCATTTCCTGCGGCGAGCCGGAGAACATAATTTCGCCGTGCGCCAAGAAAATCACTTGATCGACGATTTCCAAAGATTTTTCAATGTCGTGCGTTACCATAATGCTGGTCGAACGCAAAGCCTTGTTGACGCGGCTGATCAAGTGGGCAATCACGCCCAAGGAAATCGGGTCGAGGCCGGTAAACGGCTCGTCGTACAACATGATTTCAGGGTCGAGCGCGATCGTGCGGGCAAGCGCGACGCGGCGCGACATCCCGCCAGAGAGTTCAGACGGCATCAGATTTTCCACTCCGCGCAGACCGACCGCGTTCAATTTCAACAAAACCAAATCGCGGATAACCGCTTCCGGCAAGCGCGTCAGTTCTCGCATCGGAAAAGCGATATTGTCGAATACTGACAAATCGGTAAACAGCGCGCCATGCTGGAACAACACGCCCATGCGGCGGCGGTGTTCATACAGTTCGTCAGCCGAAAAGCCCGCCAAATCACGTCCTTCAATCAAAACCTTACCCGACTGCGGATGAATCTGACCCGTAATCAGCCGCATCAGCGTGGTTTTGCCGCTGCCCGAACCGCCCATCACGGCGGCGAAGTTTCCTTGGGGAATGCTGAAATTGATATTGTTCAGAATCGGACGGTCGCCATACGTGAAGGCAACGTCTTTCATTTCGATGAAGGGTACGGAACTCATGAAAGGGAAGATAAGGCGGGATGTATTTTAATTACTTGCATTGTAAAGCTTATCAAGGTGTCGGGCAATTTTCAGACGACCTTATCAAGAAAACGTCTGTTAAGAAGCGTGAAAATCATGTGTTTGGCAGAAATTTTAAGACCATTGGAATGGTTAAGATTGAAGTCTTGCAACCTGTTGTCTTCATTTCAGAACGGGGCGCGTTACAGAACTTAATAATCCTAAACATACCGTTTTCGCCGGCGCGTGAAGTTTTAAATTTATGACAAAATTTGTAGGCAAAGACACAACATTCTACAAACAAAACTTACATTTCAAATCAATTTGTGAAAGTCCTCCCATCCAAAACAAACCGGCCTGCCTGCAAAACAAACTTTGTTTCACAGGCAGACCGATAATTGACTGCGTCAATTAAGCAGCGATTTTTTCGCACTCTTTGATGCAGGCAAGGCAAGACTCATAGCATTGTTTACATTCTGCGTGGTGGCCTGCGTGTTGTTTGCACGCTGCGGCACATTGTTTGCACGCCTCAACACAGACTTTTGCCAAAGATGGGGTCAGCGGAGAGTTTTGGGCGGCAAGGTTTTGCAGCGCGCCGCACAATGCCAGCATTTGGTTGACACCTGTTGCGCAATCTTTCATGGAAGTATCGCCTTGGCTCAGCAGTCTGATGCAGTGTGCCAAACAGATTTGACCTGCTTCAACACAGTGGGCAGCCGCTTTTCTGGCTGCTTCATAGGTTTTGGACGCAGCAGCAGGGGCAGCGTGGGAATGGCCTTTATGGTCATGATGTCCGTGGGCGCGGGCGAATGAAGCGGCGGCTGCCAAAGAAACGGCTGTACCACCCAAGAATTGACGACGGTTCATACTGTATTTCCTTATGTAATCATTGATATGAAGTGAAACATAACGAATCGCTAAAATCGAAGACAGCAGCTTTCTGCGCATCATTGATGTCGTCTGAAATCAGCCGTTTATGAAATTTTGAGCGATTGAACTACACTTACCGCCGCAATCCTATCATTCAACGGTTCGACAGACAATAAATCGAAAGTCGAAAATATACTTAATGAAGTATAAAAAAGTGAAGCCTCCATATATTCCAAACTATAAAAAAACCCGCCAACGATGTGGCAGGCTTTTTTAACAGAATGAATTATTTGTCCGAATTATTTTGACGACGTAAAATAGCCGGAATTTCAAAATCGTCCAAAACAGATTGATTACTGAAATCTGCGGCAGTCAAATTCATTGAGCGGATGCCTCTGTTGGTACGAACCAAGCCATCGACATTACCAGCCTGCACAGGCTGAGCTACTTCGGCATTTCCGCTAACCAATTTTTGTGTACGGACTGCCGCACGCATTTGGTTTTCGCTGCCGTTTTCTTTCAAACCGGTCGCAATAATGGTTACGCGGATAGCGTCTTCGCCCATATTGTCGTCTTCGGCAGTACCATATTTGCATTCTGCTTCAGGATGCGCATTCTCGTTAACCACTTTCATGATTTCACGATATTCGGACATTTTCAGGCAATCCGGAGCGGTAGTGATGTTCACCAATACGCCGCGCGCGCCATCCAAAGTCACATTATCCAGCAATGGGCTGGAAATCGCTTGTTCGGTTGCCAAACGGGCGCGGTCGATGCCTTGAGCAAAACCGGAACCCATCATGGCGATACCTTTGATACCCATTACGTTTTTAACGTCGGCGAAGTCAAGGTTGATGAACCCGGGACGGGTAACTACTTCGGAAATACCGGCTACGGCATCGCGCAGGACGTTGTCCGCCGCACGGAACGCTTCACGCATAGTGACGTCTTCGCCCAATGCAGTCATCAGCTTGTCGTTCGGGATGATGATCAATGAATCGACCTGGCCTTTGAGCTGTTCCAAACCTTCTTGGGCGATGTGTACGCGTTTGCCTTCGTAGCCGAACGGACGGGTAACGACCGCAACGGTCAGGATACCCATTTCTTTGGCAATCTCGGCAACCACAGGAGCCGCACCAGTACCGGTACCGCCACCCATACCGGTGGTGATGAACAACATATTCGCGCCGCGAATAGCATCTTCGATGGCTTCGCGATCTTCTTGTGCCGCAGCACGGCCGATTTCAGGATTGGCACCCGCACCCAAACCACGGGTCAGATTAGTACCCAATTGGATGCGTTTGGCCGCATTATTTTTACCTAAAGATTGCGCATCAGTATTGGCACTAATAAATTCAACACCTTGGATGATGTTGGCAATCATATTATTGATAGCGTTGCAACCGCCGCCACCCAAGCCGATTACTTTAATGACCGCAGGGCTTGCGGCTGATTCAGCTACGTCGTAAACAAATTCCATTCAAATGACTCCTGCGCGCCCTGCATCGAGGACGGTCCAAAAATTAGATATTATCCGTATTATATAAGAAGTCTTCAGACACTGGCAAAATACTTCTTATTCATTCACCATTACCGTTATTTTTTTACTACATTTTTTAACGAAAGCATACAGGTTCTTAATTATTGCAAGTAGTTTCATTCCGCCCCAACAGCAACTCATTTTCCCTGTAAGCAAGTAACGGAACAATCAGAAATTGTCTTTAACGAATTTCATCAATCTTGCCCACAAACTGATTTTTTCAGCCTGGTCATGAACTACGATAGCGCCGGTCACCGGTGCGCCGTCCTCCTCTCCCCTTGCCGCCTGCAAAAGACCGATGGCGGTTGAGTAGCGCGGATTGCGGATTCGTTCGGATACGCCGCCCATTTCCTGAGGTACGCCGATGCGTGCAGGCAGGCCGAACACTTCTTCGGCAAGCTCAACGATGCCGGTCAGCATAGATGCGCCGCCAGTCAGAACGATGCCTGATGTGAGAACTTCTTCAGGGAAGCCGGAACGGCGCAATTCGTTAAGGGTCAGCTCTAAGATTTCTTCGACGCGCGGACCGATGACGCTTGCCAAAACGCGGCGGGAAATCTGGCGGGGTTGGCGGTCGCCGACGCTGGGAACTTCGACCATTTCGTCCAAGCCGTCCATATCGGGAATCGCTACGCCGTAGTGGATTTTGATGTATTCGGCAGCGCTGTGCGGGGTGCGCAGTGCTTGTGCCAAATCTTTGGTAATCAAATCGCCCGCCACGGGAATCACTGCAGTATGGCGGATGGCGCCGTTGGTATAAACGGCAATATCGGTCGTACCGCCGCCGATGTCGATGACGCATACGCCCAAATCTTTTTCGTCTTCAGTCAAAACAGCCTGACCGCTCGCTAAAGGCTGAAGCATGATTTGGTCCATTTGCAAACCGCAACGATGGATACATTTTTGGATGTTTTGCAGGGCGGTATTGGCACCGGTAATGATATGTACGCGGGTATCGAGTCGGACGCCGCTCATACCGATAGGCTCTTTGACGCCGGGCTGGTTGTCGATGATGTATTCTTGCACCACGGTATGCAGGATATTGTGATCCGGCGGGATGTTGATGGCTTTGGCGGTTTCGATGGCGCGGTCGATGTCGGCTTGCGAAACTTCGCCGTCTTTGATTTTGACAACCCCTTGCGAATTCAAGCTGCGGATATGGTTACCCGCGATACCGGTCGTAACGTGGCTGATTTTGGTGTCCGCCATCAATTCGGCTTCATTGACTGCCTGCTGAATGGCTTGGGCCGTCGCGTCAATGTTGGTTACCATGCCTGCTTTAAGGCCGCGAGACGGTGCCTGTCCGAGTCCGACGATGTGGATTTCGTTGTCGTCTTGTACTTCGCCAATCAGGGCGATGACTTTGGATGTGCCGATATCGAGGGCACTGATATATTTACCTTGTTGTTCCATTATATTTGCTCGTTATTTCGCTGGAGTTATAACTATTTGTCTGTATTGGCAATAGTTTGCTTCACGCCGTTTGCTTGGCTTTAGTCGTCTGAAACATTTTCAGATGGCGTCTCTGATGTGTAACGCACGGAAAATCCGTCTTTATACCGCATATCAACGTAGGATAACCGATTTTGATTTTTACGCAACAGCGTCGGCCAAATTTCAGCGAAAAGCTGTAAGCGTTTGATTTCGTTTTCCCTTCCCAGTCTGACGGTAATCCCGTTGTCCAAGACCACCAACCAGGCGGAGCGCGGCGTATAAATCAGTTCTTTAATCGCCAGATTTTGCCGGCGGAGGATGCCGGAAAATTCTTCGTAGTGTTTGACCATGTCTTTGCCCGTACCCGGCTGTCCTTCAAAGATTGGCAGCTTGGCTTTGAGCTGGGCGTCAAACACATTGCCTTTGGAATCGACCAAACCGCCGCTGCGCCAATGGGCGACAGGCACACGCTCGGTCAAATGGATTTCGACGGTATCGGGGAAGCGGCGGCGCACCATGGCGGAATCCACCCACGGCAGCTTTTGAAAGGCTGCCTGAATACCGTCCAAATCGGCACGGAAAATATTGCTGTGCGTGTGCTGTTGAGCGGCGCGCTGAAGTTCCTTCCCGTCCGAATAGGTCAGTTTGCCCTGTATGGACACTTGTTTGACGGGAAAATGATTGGAGTTGTATAGCCAGGCTATGCAGGTGCCGATGAGCAGCAATGCCATCAGCAGCAACAGCCAGCGGGTCAGCCGACCCAGTGCGCTTGCGTCATCCCACATGTGCGGTTTTCAGAATTTCAATGCATAAATCGGCAAAATCCACGCCGGTATGGGCGGCAGATTTCGGTACTAAACTGTGGCTCGTCATGCCGGGCAGCGTGTTGATTTCCAAGAGGTACAGCTTACCGTCGGTATCTTTGAGGAAATCGACGCGCACACACCCATCTGCCCCGATTGCCTGCGCCCCGCGGACTGCCAGGGAACGCATCAGGTTTTCTTCAGCCTCGCTCAAGTCTTCGGACGGACATTGATAAACAGTGTCGTCACGGTTGTATTTGGCTTCGTAGTCGTAAAACTCGGTCGCGGGGATGATGTGTATGCTGGGCAGGCCTTTGCCGTTCAAGACGGGGCAGGAATATTCGCCGCCACCGATAAATCGCTCGGCAATGATTTCGCCTTGAAGGTGTTTCAATTCTTCGTAAACGCTTTTCAGACGACCTTTTTCTTTGACTTTCACAACACCGACGCTACTGCCTTCGGCTGCCGGTTTAACGAACATGGGCAAGCCGAGTTGCTGTTCGACGGCATCGAAATCGGAATCTTCGTGCAAAACGGCAAACTCGGGAACGGGCAGCCCCAAAGCTTGCCAAATCAGTTTGCAGCGGTATTTGTCCATGCCGATGGCTGAAGCGGCGACACCGCTGCCGGTATAAGGAATGCCCAACAATTCCAACGCACCCTGAACGGCACCGTCTTCGCCGTAAGTACCGTGGAGGATATTGAAAGCAGTTTGGAAACCTTGGGTTTTCAATTCCGCCAAGGGCGTTTCTTTAGGGTCGAAGGCGTGTGCGTCTATGCCTTTGCTTTTTAAGGCATTCAAAATGGCGGAACCGCTATCCAGCGAAATTTCGCGTTCGCTGGAAAAGCCGCCCATCAATACGGCTACTTTGCCCAAATTCTGCATTGTTTTTGTTCTTTCTTGATTACTTCATTTTTTGATACAGGTCGTCTGAAAACGAATCGGGTTTTCAGACGACCTTAATCTTGCTTGCCCACCCGATGGGACATCGCTTCATCGGGCGGCTATCGCGGTATCACGATAAAATTTCCGCCTCAGGCTTTTTCGACAACTCCAGCATCGCGGCAGGAACGCGGTTGATGCTGCCCGCACCCATATTCAACACGATGTCGCCGTCCTGTAAAACGTTCAACAGCATTTCAGGCAAGTCGGCGACGTTTTCGCAGTAAATCGGCTCGAGTTTGCCCAATACGCGGATGGCGCGGGCAAGGGCGCGGGAGTCGGCGGCGGCAATCGGCTCTTCGCCGGCGGCATAAACTTCGGTCAACACCAGCGCGTCAACGGTATTGAGGACTTTGGTGAAGTCTTCGAACAAATCGCGTGTGCGGGTATATCGGTGCGGCTGGAAGGCGAGCACCAAACGTTTTTCCGGATACGCGCCGCGTGCGGCGGATAGGGTTGCCGCCATTTCGACAGGATGGTGTCCGTAATCGTCCACCAACAGCGCGGTTCCGCCGTTGGGCAGCTTGATGTCGCCGTATTTTTGGAAGCGGCGGCCGACGCCTTCAAAACCGAGCAAGCCGCGCTGAATCGCCTCGACGGATGCGCCGACTTCCAGCGCCACGCCGATGGCTGCCAAAGCATTGAGGACGTTGTGTCTACCGGGCATGTTCAACACGACTTCAAACGGCGCCTGCTCATGTCCTTTCATTTGAACATGAACGGTAAACTTCATTTGCGCGCCGACGCTTTCGATGTCGGTCGCGTAAATATCGGCGGCATCGTCCAAGCCGTAAGTCGCGTAGGGTTTGCTCACTTTGGGCAAAATCGCGCGGACGTGTTCGCTGTCGATACACAAAAACGCTTTGCCGTAGAACGGCATACGGTGGATAAAATCGACAAACGCCTGATGCAGTTTTTCGACGCTGTGTCCGTAGGTATCCATGTGGTCTTCGTCGATATTGGTGACGACGGACATAATCGGAGTCAGATGCAGGAAGGACGCATCGGACTCGTCGGCTTCGGCGACGATGTATTCGCCTTTGCCCAAACGGGCGTTGGTACCTGCGGCATTGAGTTTACCGCCGATAACGAAAGTGGGGTCGAGACCTGCCGCGCCGAGGATGGACGCAGTCAGGCTGGTGGTCGTGGTTTTGCCGTGCGTACCGGCAATGGCGATGCCGTCACGGAAGCGCATCAGTTCCGCCAGCATCAGGGCGCGCGGAATGACGGGGATTTGCTGCTCCAGAGCAGCGACGACTTCGGGATTGTCTTTTTTGACGGCGGTAGAGGTTACGACAACATCCGCACCGTTAACATGTTCGGCGGTATGACCGGGATAAACTTGAATACCCAAGCTGCTCAAATGCTCGGTCACCGCATTTCTCGCCTGATCCGAACCGGAAACTTTAAAGCCCAAATTGTGTAAGACTTCGGCAATACCGCTCATGCCGACGCCGCCGATACCGACAAAATGGATGTTGGTGACTCGATTTTTCATCATGATGTTGCGTTCCGGTGGATTTTCGATGCGTAAAGGCGTTATTTTAAAGGGCTATCCGCTTCTGCGCCATAGTTTTCTTGTAAATTAAAGATGTTTCGGCATACAGGATTTCACATTGGTGGCAATATGGGTAAAAAAGAGGTTTCGTTCAGCGGCGAATTACCCATTTTTAAACTCGACTTCAGCTACCAAAATACCAGCAAAAACATAATATAAGGTCGTCTGAAAACCGTTTTCAGACGACCTCTCGTTTATCAACTTGACGGCACTTGTATCCTCATCAAGCGCATATCCAATTTGCACCGTCCCCACGCGGTCGCATATACAAGGCGCAAGAGCCACGGATAACGCGGTTTGCAGACGCTGCTCAAGCCCGCTTCTTCAATGATTTCCACACCCGATATCAGGCGTCGGATGTCGTCCGTTCCGCTTATCGCCCAGCGGAACTCGGGCGGCTTGTCCATTTTGCCGAGCGCGTCGTGGCGTTTGCTTTGTCCGATGTAGATTTTGGGAATGGTGTCGAAGGCAAGTTGGGCATGCGGCAGGCAGCGGGCAACCTGTTTGAAAAAGTCCTGCACTTGCGTCTCTTCGAAATACATCAACACGCCTTCGATCACGAGCAACACGGGTTTTCCGTGCGCGGCAACGGTGTTCATCCACGCTTCGTCGAACATGGACGCGCCCAGATAATGATTGTCCGACTCGGGCAGCAGCATACGCCGCACTTCAATCACTTCCGGCAAATCCAAATCATACCAGGCGGTAATGCGCGGCTTACCCAAGCGTTCGTAACGCGCATCCAGCCCCGCGCCGATTTGCACGACGACGGCATCGGGATGTTCGGCGATAAAGTGCCGGGTCATATCGTCCAACAGCTTCGCCCGACCGCAACAGCCGACCTGCGATGCTTTGGCTTTGGCAAACTTGCCGAAGTCGTAGTCAATCTTGTCCAACATCCGCACGGCTTCGTCATCACGCAAAAGCGGCTGCGCCCTACCCTGCTCTACGGCCTTTGCCCACAGGGGAATCAGCATAGTACTGGACAGGACGGAAACGGTTTCGGGAGAGATTTTTGCAGACATGGCAACCTCCAATGAGAGAAATTCCTATTTACATCATACTCCCGCACAATACGGCTGCCAAGTTGCAAAAAGGTCGTCTGAAACCGATTTCTTGGTTTTCAGACGACCTCTGTTTCATTCATCACATCATGTCATCATGCCGTACATGCGATGGCGGCTTCCGCTACATCGTCCGCGCTGTGCGGCAGTGCCAATGTGCGGGCGTTTTCCGCCCATTTGAGGCATTTTTCGCGGTTTAAGCCGCCGAGGATTTCGGCGAGTTTTTCCGCTGTCAGCTGGGTTTGCGGCAACAACAATCCTGCTTCTGCCTGCACCATAAAACGCGCATTGGCGGTTTGATGGTCATCGACAGCGTAAGGATACGGCACCAGCAGCGCACCCAACCCCGCCGCCGTCAACTCGGCAATCGTCAGCGCGCCGGCACGGCAAATCACCAAGTCGGCATCGCGGTAGGCGGACACCATGTCGGTAATAAATTCCACGCATTCGGCTTTCACGCCCAGCGCGTCGTAATCCGCCTGCAAGCTGCCCAGCTTG
The DNA here is from genome assembly GCA_003028315.1 of Neisseria mucosa. Classification (NCBI taxonomy): domain Bacteria; kingdom Pseudomonadati; phylum Pseudomonadota; class Betaproteobacteria; order Neisseriales; family Neisseriaceae; genus Neisseria; species Neisseria mucosa. The sequence goes on from CP028150.1 coordinate 2,087,470, forward strand.
CCCCGACCCGATTGGTGATACATCTGCGGGCGCGCATCGTCGGGCAGCAAAGCCAAAGCCTGCGGTACGGTTTTGTTCAAAACGTCTGCACCCAAACTGCCGCCGACCACCAATATTTTCAGACGACCTTCACGCCCTTGGAAGCGTTCGGCAGGCGCAGGCAGATTGGCAATATCGGCGCGGACGGGGTTGCCGACCAGGCCGCCTTCGTGGCTGAACGCTTTCGGAAAAGCGTACAACACCCGCTTCGCCCAGCGCGACAGTTGGCGGTTGGACAAACCTGCCACGGCGTTTTGCTCGTGAATCACAATCGGCACGCCGCACAGTTTCGCCGCCAAGCCGCCGGGAAAGGTAACGAAGCCGCCGAAACCGATGACGCACTCGACGCGGTGTTTCCGGATAATCCGCTGCGCTTCGCGGACGGTTTTATACAAAGTAAACGGCAGCATCAGCTTGCGTTTGATGCCGTTGCCGCGCACGCCTTTAATCGCCAGCGTTTCGAGCAGGATGTCGTATTGCGGTACGATGCGCTCCTCCATCGAGCCTTCGCTGCCCAGCCAAATCACATGATGGCCGCGCGCGCGCAATGAATCCGCCACCGCCAGCGCAGGGAAAATATGGCCGCCGGTACCGCCCGCCATCAGCATGAAAGTTTTACCGCCCATGATTTACTCCACTTGGTAACCGCGCATTTTTTTGCGGTTTTCATAATCGACGCGCAACAATAAGGTAACGCACACCAGCATAACGGCAACCGCCGAACCGCCGTAAGACATCAACGGCAAAGTCAGGCCTTTGGTGGGCAGGATACCGATGTTGACGCCGATATTGAAGAAACTTTGAATCCCTATCCAAATACCGATGCCGTTGGCGACATACGCGCTGAACGTCAGTCCGGAATCACGCGCCTGCTTGCCGATGGAGAATGCGCGCATCACCAGCCAGCCGTAGCAGAACACCAAAATACACATCCCCACAAACCCGAATTCCTCGCCGATGACGGCAAAGATAAAGTCGGTATGCGCCTCGGGCAGGTAGAAGCGTTTTTCCAAACTCGCGCCCAAGCCCTGACCGAACCATTCGCCGCGCGCAATCGCCATCAACGAATGCGTCAACTGATAACCTTTGCCCAAAGGGTCGCCCCAAGGGTCCAAGAATGCCGACACGCGCGCCATACGGTAGGGTGCCGCCAAAATCATTACGCCCATTCCCCCAGCACACTCAGTACCAAGACGGCAAAATATTTCCACGGGAAACCCGCCAAAAACAGCATACCCATCGTAATCGACACAATCACGACAAACGAGCCGAAGTCAGGTTGCGCCATCACAAAAACCAAACCCAGCGCAATCATCACGATAGGCAGCAGGATATTTTTAAACTTCTTCAGCTTCTGCCAAGTTTTCTGACGCGCTTCCTTGCTGAACGGGCACATAAAAGCATTGAACAAACCGACAAACAGCGGCTTCAAACCCAAAGAGTCCATACTGCGCAAAACTTCCTCACGCCGCGTGAACAGGCTGGACAAATACAGAACCGTCGCCAGCTTGAACAACTCGGTCGGCTGAAGATTGAGCGGTCCGATATGTATCCAACGCGTCGCCCCGTTGATTTCACGGCCGACAAACAACACGACCACCAGCAAAATCGCGGAAAAAGCAAAATAAAACGGAATGATTTTCCGCCAAAAGCTCATGCTCAACAGCGACAGCCCGAGGCAGCCCAATACGCTCGCCCCGACAAACATCGCCTGCTTGCTGACAAAAGAAAACTGATTGCCGCCTTCGGACGCAGCATAAGCAATCGACGCAGAATAAATCATCACCAAACTGAAGGCGGTCATCAAAACGACCATCCACAACAGTGACACATCGAATTTCCGACCGTCCAAAGAAATCGGGCGGTCGAGAAGTTTGGAAAGACTAATCATGAAAAACATCCGTATGGGGGCAGACGGAAAAATCTGCCCCGAAACAACCAGAACAAAGCGTTTCAGACGACCCTCCGCCTAATCGGGACATCGAAGGTCGTCTGAAAAAATAGCGTGAATCAGAAAAACGTCATTCTAAAGGTTTCTTGGCAAAGCAACAATTCGGATTCTTTAAAGACAGTCGGATTCCGGCGTTCTTTGCGCCCTACCCTACCCATCACACACGCAAAAAAGGTCGTCTGAAAACGCTTTTATGTTTTCAGACGACCTTATCTCAATCTTTTCCTCAAGCAAACAGACCGCTTCTTATCCAATGCAAACCCTAAACCAACTGCGGTATTTCCGCCCACGGCTGTATCTGTTCCAATTGCGCGGCAAGGCGGAGCAGCGTGTCTTCGCGCCCGTGTGCGGCGGCGAACTGAGTGCCGACGGGCAATCCGTTATGCCGGTAAAGCGGCACGCTCATAGCGGGGTTGCCGCTCATGTTCAGCGGCGACGTATAGCCGACGTATTGCAGCGCGGCGGCGGCTTCTTTTTCCAAAAACGGGTTGTTTTTCAACAGAAAACCCAAGCGCAGCGTGCCGAACAGCAGGCGCATGGCTTTTTGTGCGGCGGGCGGCGGCATCATCTCGCCGATTTTCGGCGTGGTTCGCGGGCAGACGGGCGTCATCAACACGTCGTAGCGCGTAAAAAATGCTTTGGCGGCACGCTCCTGCGCCAGCATCACATCGCGCGCCCAAGCCATTTCGCCCGCGCTGATTTGCCGCCCCTGCACAATCATTGCCCACGTTGTCGGCTCAAGCAGGCGGTGCGGCAGTTTTTGTCCGGTTTCGTATTGATATTGGTAGAACAGTTTTGCCGTTTCGCCCATAACGATGACGCGGGCGGCGCGGTTGAGCTGTTCGGGCGGTGCAAAATCGGGCGTGGCTTCTTCCAATTCGTGTCCCGCATCTTGCATCAGTTTCAAACTATGGGCGAACGCGGCTTCCGTGCCTTCATCGTTGCCACCGCCAAACCATGTCTGTTTCCAAAAAGCGATTTTCAGACGACCTGTTTCTAGTTTCAGGCTGTCTACAAAACCGTTTTCGGGCGGCGGCGGGCAGGCATACAGGGCGCGCTCTTGGGTTTGGGCGGCGATGTCCAGCAAAACCGCGCTGTCGCGTACGCTGCGGGTCAACACATGATCGCATACCAAGCCTTGCCACGCTTCCGATGCGTTCGGCGCGTAACTGCTGCGGCCGCGCGTGGGTTTCAGCCCGAACACGCCGCAGTTGTGCGCGGGTAAGCGGATAGAGCCGCCGCCGTCGCTGCCGTGCGCTGCGGGGACGACGCCCGAAGCCACTGCCGCCGCCGCACCTCCGCTGCTGCCGCCTGCGGTGTAATCCAAATGCCACGGATTGCGCGTGATGCCGTAAATTTCGGTTTCGGTAACGGCATACGCGCCCCATTCGGGCGTGGTGGTTTTGCCGAATACGCGCAGCCCCGCATCGAGATAGGCTTGGGTTAAATCGCTGTTTTGCTTGGCAATGTAATGCTGCATCATGCGCGAACCCGACCATGTCGGCGCGCCTTCCCAATCCGCCAGCAGGTCTTTGAGCAAAAACGGCACGCCCGCCAGCGGCGTATCGACATTTTCAGACGACCCCTGCCACGCCGCCGCGCGTTCGCGCAAATCGTGCGCCAACAGATTGAGCTTGGGGTTGACTTCGTCCAAGCGGTTTAAAGCAGCCTGCAACACTTCATCGGCGGACACTTCTTTTTTGCGGATCAGCTCTGCCAAACCGACGGCATCGTAACGGATGTAGTCTTGAAAATTCATGGGTTTTCCTTTCGGATTGATGAACACACGTTTTTTCGGTCAGGCATGGCTGCCCGCCGCCTCGCCGTTTGCCCGCATAGGCAATTTTTAAGAAACAGTCACACCGGATAAAGGCAAAGAACAAGTTTGCCGTTGCTGTAAAAAGGTCGTCTGAAACCGCCTTGACGTTTTCAGACGACCTTTGAGGCGATGGCGCACAAGGTTTACGGCAAAAACAACCCTCTTTTCATGTTTCATACGACCTCACAAAGCCTTAAACGCTTCGATAAACACTTCCGAACGGTGTGCATAGCCTTTAAACATATCGAAGCTCGCGCAGGCGGGGCTGAGCAGCACGATATCGCCCGCTTCGGCTTGGGCGTATGCCGTCTGGACGGCTTCTTCCAAAGTGGCGCAGTCGGTCATATTCAGACCGCAGCCGTCCAAATCGCGGCGGATTTGCGGCGCATCGACGCCGATCAGGAACACGCCTTTTGCCTTGCCGGCAAGCGCGTCGCGCAGGGGCGTGAAGTCCTGCCCTTTACCCATGCCGCCCAAAATGACGAAGAGCGGATTTTGCAAACCGGCAATCGCGGCGGCGGTCGCGCCAACGTTCGTGCCTTTGCTGTCGTCGATGAATACCACGCCGTTTTTTTCGCCGATTTTTTCCACGCGGTGCGGCAGGCCTTGGAAGGTTTTGACGTGTTCGAGCAATGCTTCGCGCGGCAAACCGACGGCTTCGCACAAGGCGACGGCAGCCATAACGTTGGCGGCGTTGTGCAGGCCTTGCAGCGGGATGTCTTGCGTGGCAATCAAATCCTCATTGCCTTGTTTCAGACGACCTGTCTCGCGTTCCAACCAAAAATCGGCTTCGTGTTCCAACGAAAACCATTTTACCTCGCGCCCGGCACGCTTCATGGCTCGGCAGAACACGTCGTCTGAATTCAAAACCTGCACGCCACCGCCACGGAAAATCTTGGCTTTGGTATGCGCGTAGTCGAGCAAATCGTCGTAGCGGTCGAGATGGTCTTCGGAAATGTTCAGCACCGTCGCCGCAGTCGGGCGGAGGCTTTCGGTGTTTTCCAGTTGGAAGCTGGAAAGCTCCAACACCCACACGTCCGCCTTTTTGCCTTCGCGCTGCAATTCCGCCTCCAAAACCGGCGTGCCGATATTGCCCGCGATAACGGTATCCAGCCCGCACTTGATGCAGAGATAGCCGACCAGGCTCGTTACCGTCGTTTTGCCGTTGCTGCCGGTAATCGCGATTACCTTGTCGCCGCGGCGGTTTACAATGTCCGCCAGCAATTCGATGTCGCCCAACACGCGCCCGCCGTTTTGCTTGAACGCCTCAATATCCGGCTGACGCTCGCTGATGCCTGGACTGAGCGCCAGAATATCGAAACCGTTGTCCAGCGCATCTTTCAGACGACCCGTGTAAAACACCAGCCCGTCAAACATCTTACCGATTTGCGACACGCGCTCCGGTTTCAGCTCCGCATCATAAGCGGCAACCTCCGCGCCGTTTTTGCGCAGGTAGGCAATCATGGAAATGCCCGTACCGCCGAGTCCGGCGACGAGGATTTTTTTGTTTTGAAAAGTCATTTTGGTTTTATCCTAAAACAAATCATATGAAGCAGGAGGATGTCCGCCCCCTGCTCAAGCCGCTTTCAGACGGCATCGCGAGCTGTTCAATAACCCGCCTTCAGGCGTTGGTAATTGTCGCAGCTGTCTTGGTATCCGTTTTGACACGCCTTGACAAGCCATTCTTGAGCGAGCGCAAGGTCTTGACGCACGCCGTGCCCTTTGTAATACATTACGCCCAAATTGAATTGGGCTTGGGCTAACCCCTGTGCTGCCGCCTGCCGAAACCATTTGACCGCTTCGGCATCGTCTTGGCGCACGCCGTGCCCTTTGTAATACATTATGCCCAAATTGTATTGGGCTTGGGCGAACCCCTGTGCTGCCGCCTGCCGAAACCATTTGACCGCTTCGGCATTGTCTTGGCGCACGCCGCGTCCTTGGGCATAAATCAAGCCCAAATTGTATTGAGCTTCGACTAACCCTTGCTCCGCCGCCTTACGAAACCATTTGACCGCTTCGGCATCGTCTTGGCGCAAGCCGCGTCCGTTAACATACATCCTGCCCAAATGGATTTGAGCTTCGGCATCTCCCTGTTCCGCCGCCTGCCTATACCATCTGACCGCTTCGGCATCGTCTTGGCGCACTCCACGTCCATTTTCATACATCACACCCAAATTGAATTGGGCTTGGGCTAACCCCTGTGCTGCCGCCTGCCGAAACCATTTGACCGCTTCGGCATCGTCTTGGCGCACGCCTTGTCCATTTTCATACATCCCGCCCAAATTGTATTGAGCTTCGACTAACCCTTGCTCCGCCGCCTTACGAAACCATTTGACCGCTTCGGTATCGTCTTGGCGCAAGCCGCGTCCGTTGGCATACATCACACCCAAATTGAATTGGGCTTGGGCTAACCCCTGATCCGCCGCCTGCCGATACCATTTGACCGCTTCGGCATCATCCTGGCGCACGCCTTGTCCATTTTCATACATCCCGCCCAAATTGAATTGGGCTTGGGCCAACCCCTGATCCGCCGCCTGCCGATACCATTTGACCGCTTCGGCATCGTCTTGGCGCACTCCTTGCCCTTGTTCATACATCACGCCCAAACTATATTGAGCTTGAGCATTCCCTTGTTCTGCCGCCTTGCGATACCACTGCACTGCCTGTTTATAATCCTGACGAACTCCTTCGCCTTTGTAATACATCCAACCCAAATTATTTTGGGCGTATGCATTCCCTTGCTCCGCAGCTTGAAGCATTTTCTTAAAATTTGGCACATCATCAACCCAAGCTGCTTGCCCTATGCCCAAAGCCAGCAAAGCAACCATCATTTTTTTCAACCATGTGTTCATCTTAAAATCCTTTTTTATTCAGAATGTTTTTGGGTTTGTCTATGTATTTCAGACGACCTTGGGAAAGGCTTCATTATCCTACTTAATCCAATGTACGGTAAGCATTACAACTTTGTTGTAGTTCCGTAGGTCGAATTCCTGAATCCGACATTTCAAAATTACCACAACAGTCAATCGATAGAATCAGATATTTTAATTTTGCAGAATACGAATATCCCGCCCGAAAAAATACTTTTCAGACGACCTCAAGCTTCAAAATAACCATCCACGCCGTATTGCTGCAAAACGTTTTTCAGCTCGGGAATGCGGATTGCGGGATCGACCGCCATCGGCGGCATGGGCGGTTCTACGCCTTCTTCGTTTTGGTTGCGCATCCAGTCCGCCATCGCAAAAATGCGGATGAGGACGGGCTCGGCGAGGTCTTTGCTGATTTCCAGTTCGCTCATGGCTTGGGCAAAGCAGGCGATCCATTCATCGCGCACCTGCATATTCACGGCAAAAGGCATATGGCGCGCCCGCAGCATGGGATGGCCGTATTTCTGCTCGAACAAGGGCGGGCCGCCGAGCCAGCCGCTGAAAAATTCGTAGAGTTTTTCGCGAATCAGTGTCATGTCTTCGCCGTGCATCTGGCGCAGGGTGCAGTATTGCGGTTCGAGTTCCATCAAGTCGTAAAAGCGGTCGGTCAGGTTGCGTACGCCTGTTGCGCCGCCGAATGCGTGATACATGTCATTCTTTCTTTAAAGGTCGTCTGAAACGGGGATTTTAATAGACTGCGCCGATTGTGTCATACAGGATAAAGAGAGATCGTCTAAAAACGCAGCCGGGGCAAAATCAAACCGGCAAACGGGTTTTCAGACGACCCCAAGGGCGTTATGATTCAATTATTAACAAAGATTCATAAACCGCCCGTCTGCAAAGCGGCAAACCATAGAGGAAACCCGACCCATGCACACCATCCGCGCCTTGCTCGTCCTGCTCGGCTGTCTCGCGCTCGGCGAAACTGCCGCCTACCTTACGGGCATCAAATTGCCCGGCAGCATTATCGGCATGGGCATTTTGTTTGCCATGCTTCAGGCGGGGTGGGTGAAAGCCGAGTGGTTGCAGCAGCTTACCGACGCGCTGATGTCAAACCTGACGCTTTTTCTTGTTCCGCCTTGCGTCGCCGTCATTAGCTATTTGGATTTGATTGCCGACAGTTGGCTGTCGATACTCGTTTCCGCAGCCGCCAGTACCGTGTGCGTCCTGTTGGTAACGGGCAAGGTGCACCAATGGATACGGGAGAAAATCTGATGGACGACATCCTTTCCCTGTGGCAGCAGCCCAGTGTCCTGCTTTTCCTGACGCTGGCGGTTTACGCGCTGGCACTCATCCTCCGCGCGCGGACGGGCTATCTGCTGCTCAACCCCGTCTTAATCAGCACCGTTACCCTGATTGCCTACCTCAAAATCCTCGACATCGATTACGCCGTGTACCACGATGCCGCGCAGTTTATCGACTTCTGGCTCAAGCCCGCCGTTGTCGCACTTGCCGTCCCGCTTTATCAAAACCGTCAAAAAATCTTCAGCCAGTGGCTGCCCGTCATCGTCTCGCAGCTCGCCGGCAGCGTTACCGGCATCATCACGGGCATGTATTTCGCCAAATGGCTGGGCGCGGAACGCGAAGTCGTCCTCTCGCTCGCCGCCAAATCCGTGACCAACCCCATTGCCATTGAAATCACCCGCACCATAGGCGGCATCCCCGCCATCACCGCCGCCACCGTCATCGTCGCCGGACTGGTCGGGCAGATCGCCGGTTATACCGTACTTAAAAACACCGTCGTTATGCCCTCGTCGGTCGGTATGTCGCTCGGCACCGCCTCACACGCCATGGGCATCGCCGCCTCGCTCGAGCGCAGCCGGCGCATGGCGGCATACGCAGGGCTGGGGCTGACCCTCAACGGCGTACTGACCGCCGCCATCGCCCCGATTATCATCCCCGTATTAGGATTCTGAACACTTTTCAGACGACCCCGATGAACCAAAAAGGCCGTCTGAAACCCAAACCCATAGCAACCCCAAACAAAGGAGCAGCAAAATGGCAGTCAACCTCATAGAAAAAACCGCAGACCAACTGCTGAACATCGACGGCATCCAACTCTTCACCGCCCGCGCAGGCATCAAACAAACCGACCGCGCCGACCTCACCCTGATGGTACTTTCCGGCGGCAACACTGTCGGTGCCGTCTTTACCACCAACCGCTTCTGCGCCGCCCCCGTCCACATCGCCAAATCACACCTCTTCGACGAAGACGGCGTACGTGCCATCATCATCAACACCGGAAACGCCAACGCCGGTACAGGCGCGCAAGGCAGAATCGACGCCATCGAAACCTGCGCCGCCACCGCCGAACAAACCGGCTGCAAACCCTCACAAGTCCTTCCCTTCTCCACAGGCGTCATCCTCGAGCCCCTGCCCGTCGGCAAAATCGTCGCCGCCCTGCCAAAAATGCAGCCCGCCGACTGGGCAGATGCCGCACGCGCCATCATGACCACCGACACCGTGCCCAAATCCGCCTCGCGCGAAGGCAGCGTCGGCGAAAAACACACCGTCCGCGCCACCGGCATCGCCAAAGGCTCCGGCATGATTCATCCCAACATGGCGACCATGCTCTCCTTTATCGCCACCGATGCCAAAGTTTCCCAACCCGTCCTCCAGCTGATGACCCAAGAAATCGCCGACGAAACCTTCAACACCATCACCGTTGACGGCGACACCAGCACCAACGACAGCTTCGTCATCATCGCCACCGGCAAAAACAGCCAAAGCGAAATCGACAACATCGCCGACCCGCGCTACAAACAGCTCAAAGACCTGCTCGGCAGCCTCGCCCTCGAACTTGCCCAAGCCATCGTCCGCGACGGCGAAGGCGCGACCAAATTCATCACCGTCCGCGTCGAAAACGCCAAAACCCGCGACGAAGCCCGCCAAGTCGCTTACGCCGTCGCCCACTCGCCCCTCGTCAAAACCGCCTTCTTCGCCTCCGACCCCAACCTCGGCAGACTGCTCGCCGCCATCGGCTACGCCGGCATCGCCGATTTGGACGCCGACATCCTCGAAATGTATCTGGACGACGTATTGGTTGCCGAAAACGGCGGCCGCGCCGCAAGCTACACCGAAGAACAAGGACAGGCAGTGATGGCGAAAGACGAAATCACCGTCCGCATCAAACTCCACCGCGGACAAGCCGCCGCCACTATCTATACCTGCGACCTGTCGCACGACTACGTCTCCATCAACGCAGACTACCGCTCGTAAGGATAGGTTGTAAGGTTGGGTTTTCAGACGACCTTGTTCGTCAGTAAACTCAGTCCGTGGGCGGAGCCTACGCCACATCAAATGGAAACACGATCGAAAAGAACGATATTCCGGCAGTGTTCAACTGGTAGCGTGGGCTATGCCCGCGAAAATATAAAAGGTCGTCTGAAACCTGTGCACAGGCTTTCAGACGACCTTTGTTTTTTCAAAAAAACAACCCGTAGGCAAAGCCCACGCTACGGTTGGCTTTCAACCTGTGCCACAGGCTTTTCCCACAAAAAACAGCCCATCAATTAAACAAAAATTCCCCCATGCCGTCATTCCCGCGCAGGCGGGAATCCACTTTTGAATCTCGGCAACTATTTTACAAACATTGAATCTCAGGCTTACAGCGTAGCGTGGGCTTTGCCCACGGACAAAAATAGCGAAAACATCTTTTAGAGCAGGCTCTATGTTTTCGCTACCGCCCGTAAAGACAAGGTTTTCAGACGACTTTTTGTGATGCAAATAACGCGGCTATCTTTACACTGGAGCGTCGGCAAACCCTGTCCGTGGGCAAAGCCCACGCTACGGCCGGCTGTTTTGCAAACACCCGTTGCATAGGGCTTCCAGTGGACTCCCGCCTGCGCGGGAATGACGGAATGTAATCTTTACCATCATCTCAGCGCGTGTGTCGTCCGCAAAACACCTCCGCTGAAAAAATGCAAAAAGGTCGTCTGAAACCCTATTCCCAAGTTTCAGACGACCTTTGTTCCAATCAACCCTACAACACAGCCGCCGCTTTCTTCAACACCTGCCAGGCATATGCCTTCAGGCGCGGTTGGCGCAGCAGGCGGGCGGGGTGCGGGATGGTGAAATACGGTATGCCGCCGCACAATTCGTCCATGACCGCCATCATTTCTTTCTGTTCGAAAACCTGCCCTAAAAACAATACCGCACGGGCTTGGGACGATTCCAATTCATGCTTCAGTGCAGGCAATTCGGCGTGGATTTGCGCTTCCGAGGGATGCGGGCTGAACACGGGGGCGGCTTTCACCCAACTGGTTTTATGCGCCTGCTGCGGGCTGAGGCGGATGGCGGCGAGCATATTGTCCAGCAGGACGCCGGTTTCGCCGTGGAACAATTCGCCGTGCAGCGTATCTTCGGTCGACGGGCAGATGCTGACCACCATCAGGCGCGCGGTTTTGACTGTGGCGGACAGGCGCGGGAGGTCGTCTGAATGGTGCGGAGCGGCAGGCAAATCTGCCGTGTTTCGGATGCTGCGGGCTTGTTTGTCCGCAGGCATTTCCTGCTTGGGTTTCGCCTCGGGCTGACGGGCTGCTTCGACAGCCGCGGTTTGCGGAGATGGCATTTCGCGCTCGGGTACGTCCTGTCGGTTTCCGCCGTGTACGGCTGCCATTGCCGACAGACGCGCCTGATGCGCCCCTGCCGACAGGGTGCGTTCCTGACGGGGGATGGTCGTCTGAACCGGCACTGCCGCGGGTTTGGGCATACCGGTTTTGGGAGCGGACAAAGCAGCGGGAACGGTTTTTGCACCACGCTTGAGCCACATCGGCCCCAGTCCCAAGGCTTCGTGCAAATGGAGGTAACGGCTGCTTAACATGGTTTTTCCATCAAAATTGCGTCTTCATATCCGCCCCCGTGCAGGGGGTAATAATTTTTCCGCCGGCCTGTTTCGATAAAACCGTATTTGCGGTAGAGGTCGATGGCGGCGGCATTGCCTGCGCGGACTTCCAACAACAGGCGAGATACGCCTTGGCTTGAGGTCGTCTGAAACCAATATGCCAAAAGTTTTGAGGCGATGCCTTGTCGGCGGCACGCCGGAGCGGCGGCAATCAGATGCAACTCGGACTCGCCGCAGATTTCGCGCCAGACGGCAAAACCGCAGATTCCGCCTCCGCGTTCGCAGACGCAAACGGTATCGGCAGGATTTGCTACCGCTTCGAGAAACTGCCGCTCCGACCAAGGCGAGGGATTGCCCGCCGCATCGATTGCGGTCAGGGCGGCACAGTCATCAGAGCTTGCCCGACGGATGTTCATAGTTTCGCCTTCCTTTCCGCCTGCTCTTTCGCCGTCAGGGCGATTTTGTCGCGGACGTATAACAATTCGGCATGTGCGGCGTCTGCCGCAGGATAACGCCCGCTTAGTGCCAGCTCGAGAAAATCGGCGGCAGTCGGCATGGACGGGATGCCGTCGAAAGGCGGCTTGTCAGCCAAAGCAAAGGCGTTGCCCACACCCGCTCCGAAGGTCTGCCCTTGCGGCAAAACGATTTCCGAAGCCTTGCCGACATGATAATCGCCCAAACGCGTATGGGATTGCGTATCAAACCACGCATAAAACACTTCGCCCATACGCGCATCGGTCGCCGCCAATACGCAAGGGCAGTCGGGAACCAGATAAGCCGCCGCGTCCAGACTCGGCACGCCGATAACGGGCGTGTCGAAAGGGGTTGCCAAACCCTGCACGACACCCGCCCCGATACGCAATCCGGTGAACGCGCCCGGTCCTTGCGCATAAACGATGCCGCCCAAATCCGACGCGCCTATGCCCGCCTGTTCGAACAACACGCGAATCTGCGGCAGGATGAGTTCGGACTGGCGCGTACCGACATTTTCATGATACAGGCGCACCTCGCCGTCCGCACGCAAAGCGAGTGAAAGAAAAGACGTACCGGTATCGACGGCAAGGATGGGACGTGAAGTATCAATGAGCATGGAATCTGTCCGTAATGTGTTGAAACGGCATTATAACATTGCCCGCAGAAGCAGTTGCTTGGTATAGTTTGCCCGTTTTCAGACGATCTTTCCCCAAAGGTCGTCTGAAAACCCTGCCGCAACGCAGTTAAAACGGACACGGCAAGTCCCGCCCAAACCGATTTCCATCAACCCGCTCCAATCCCAAAACCATGACGGCAACCCTACCAACAGACTACATCGGACGCTTCGCCCCCAGCCCCACCGGCCTGCTCCACATCGGCTCACTGCTGACCGCGCTTGCATCCTACGCCGACGCACGCGCAAACCGGGGCAAATGGCTGGTCCGCATGGAAGATCTCGACCCGCCGCGCGAAATGCCCGGTGCCGCCGCGCATATCCTGCACACGCTCGAAGCCTTCGGTTTCGAATGGGACGGCGAAGTCGTTTGGCAGAGCCGCCGCCATTCGCTGTACAGGGACGCCTTGGGTCGTCTGAAAGAAAAAGGCCTGCTCTATCCCTGTTATTGCAGCCGCAAAGACTGGCAGGCGGCCGCCGCCCAAGGTGCCGACGGATTCGTTTACAACGGACGCTGCCGCCGCCCCGAAGACCGCCCCCACACCGACAAACCGCCCGCATGGCGCATCCGCGTCAACGACGAAACCATCGGATTTGACGACGGTATTGTCGGACATTACGCCCAAAACCTAGCCCGCGACATCGGCGACTTCGTCCTCTTGCGCGCCGACGGATTTTGGGCGTACCAGCTTGCCGTCGTTGCCGACGATGCCGACCAAGGCATCACACACATCGTACGCGGGCAAGACCTGCTCGTTTCCACCCCGCGCCAAATCTACCTGCAACGCTGCCTCGGCTTCGCTACCCCGCATTACGCCCACCTTCCGCTTTTGGTCAACAAACACGGGCAGAAATGGTCGAAGCAGACGCTTGCCCCCGCCTTGGACGAAAACCATAAAGAACAATTACTCCGCCAAGTCCTGCAATACCTCAACCTTCCGCCCGCACCCGAAGTTTCCCGCCCACAGGCGCTTTTATCTTGGGCGATAGAACACTGGCAGCCGCATAAAATACCGATACATGATATAGTTACGGAGTAGATTGGCGAGATTGCAACAAATTACTCGAGATATTATTCGAATGTAATTGTTTTTTTACATAACACGCACATTAATACTTCATATTTACTATAATCGCCGTAACCAAATGCATAACGGGAAGACGGCCATCCGTGCCGACTTTTTACCCGACCGTCAAACTTAAAAATAACAAAAGAAAATCATTATGTTAAGTGTCATTATTGTTGAAGACGAAGTGCTCGCCGCAGAACGCCTGCGCATCTTGCTGGAAGAGTGCAACGTCGTCATCCTCAACGTATTCCACCACGCTCAGCCCGCTTTGGACTGGTTGAGTATGCACGAAGTCGATATCGTATTTGCCGACATCGGACTGCCCGAAATTACCGGACTCGAGCTGGTCGAACGCATCAAGCGTGTCGCCAAACGCCAGCCCGAAATCATCTTCACCACCGCCTACGAAGAACATGCCTTGCGCGCCTTCGAACTGGCGGCAGCCGACTACCTGCTCAAACCCATCCGCTCAACCCGCCTACAGGCGGCATTGGACCGGGTCAGCGAAAAATACCGCGAAAAAGCCGACGACTTTACCCATTTCCAAGTCTTCAGCCGCGACCGCATGATCGAAATCCCGTGGCAGCAGGCGCGTTATCTGATGGCGGAACACAAAACCGTCTTTCTGGTTACCGGCGACAGACAAAGCTACGAACTGCCCAAAACCTTGGTCTACTGGGAAGAATTGTTGGGCGAAAAAATCATCCGTCTCCACCGCAACGCCCTCGCCTTCCGCCACACATTAGACTACCTGATACGGTTGGACGACGACGATGACAGCGATTCCGCCTGGGGCGCGCAGATATTGGACATCCCCAAACCCCTGCCCGTCAGCCGCCGCCAGCTTTCCGCCATCCGCAAAATCCTCAAAAGCAAGGTGTAGATTTGCCGATAAAGCCCGAACCCTGCCTTTCATACGCAGGGTTTTGTTTTTCGGGTTCAACCTGCTGTTCATCAGGTGCATTAAAGTAAAAAAAATCGCAAGCCAAAATGAAAACAGGACATTTGTCAGCCACCTTTGCCGACTGCGCAGGAATGACGGCATTATCAGATCATCCTTTAGGACTTGGCGACAAATAATCGCCGCCCGTCATCGAATCCCACGCTAGACAGGGAATAGGAAAAGTTCGCCTCTTCGGCAAACAAGGTCGTCTGAAAACAAATGCCGCTGGTTGTGTTCAACCTGAAGCCGTTTTCAGACGACCTTTTATCTGGTTTGGAAAGCCGGCGTATTAAATTTAAATCAGAGCGGGCAGTGCAGTGCCGTACGGGTTTGCACTTAACCCATACCCCCTTCAAAACAAAACGGGCGGCTTGGATGGCCGCCCGTTGGATTGTCCCGTTGTTTATTTGATGATTTGGTTCAGCTCGCCTTTGGCGTAGCGGTTTGCCATTTTTTCAAGGGAAACGGGTTTGATTTTGCCTGCCTGCCCTTCGCAGCCGAATGCGAGGTAACGGTCGAGACAGATTTGTTTCATGGCTTCGACGGTTTTGCTCAGGTATTTGCGCGGGTCGAATTCGGACGGGTTTTCTGCCATGAAGCGGCGGATGGCGCCGGTGGAGGCGAGGCGCAGGTCGGTGTCAATATTGACTTTGCGCACGCCGTGTTTGATGCCTTCGACGATTTCTTCTACGGGTACGCCGTAGGTTTCGCCGATTTTGCCGCCGTATTCGTTGATGACTTTCAGCCATTCTTGCGGAACGGAGCTGGAGCCGTGCATGACGATGTGGGTGTTGGGCAGGGCTTGGTGGATTTCTTTGATGCGGTCGATACGCAATACGTCGCCAGTGGGCGGACGGGTGAATTTGTATGCGCCGTGGCTGGTGCCGACGGCGATGGCGAGCGCGTCCACGCCGGTGTCTTTAACAAAGCGCACGGCATCTTCGACGCTGGTGAGCATTTGGTCGTGGGAGAGTTTGCCTGCCGCGCCTACGCCGTCTTCTTCGCCGGCTTCGCCGGTTTCGAGGTTGCCCAATACGCCGATTTCGCCTTCGACGGACACGCCGCAGGCGTGGGAGAAGTTGACGACGGTACGGGTGGCGTTGACGTTGTATTCGTAGGTGGACGGGGTTTTGCCGTCTTCGAGCAGCGAGCCGTCCATCATGACGGAGGAGAAGCCCAGTTGGATGGAGCGTTGGCACACGTCGGGCGATGCGCCGTGGTCTTGGTGCATGACGACGGGGATGTGCGGGAATTCTTCAACGGCCGCCAGAATCAGGTGGCGTAAAAACGGCGCACCTGCATATTTGCGCGCGCCGGCGGATGCTTGAACGATAACGGGGGCGTTGACTTGGTCTGCGGCTTCCATGATGGCGCGCATTTGTTCGAGGTTGTTGACGTTGAATGCGGGCAGGCCGTAGCTGTTTTCGGCGGCATGGTCGAGCAGTTGGCGCATGGATACGAGTGCCATTTAAATCTCCTTGGTGAGGTAGCGGGATGGTGATGTGGGAAATTATAATGTTTTTCTTATTAAAAAACTACACAGGGCTACATCAGTTTTATATATTAATGAGATTTTGGGCGGCTGCGGCGGGCAAACGGTGCGGTCGGTATTTTTCTGGCATGGTTTATAATAACGGTTTGTTTTCGGGGGCGTCTGAAACGGCGGCGGGAGGTGTGTGATGGCTAAGTTTGCAGTGGCGGATGTGGATGCGGTGTTGTTTCAGACGACCTTGCGCGTGCAGGTGGGCGATGTGAATTACGGCGGCCATCTGGCGAACGATGCCGTTTTGCGTTTGTGCCACGAGGTGCGGATGCGTTGGCTGGCAGGTTTGGGCTGGAGTGAAACGGACGCGGGCGGCGCGGGGCTGATTATGGCGGACGCGGCGGTGCAATATTTGGCACAAGGTTTTTACGGCGATGAATTGTCGGCGGAAATGGGCGTCGAGGACATCGGCAAGGGCGGGTTCGCGCTGCTGTTCCGCCTGACGCGCATCGCGGACGGCAAGGTGCTGGCGCGGACGCGCACGGGCATGGTGTGTTTCGATTATGCGCGCCAAAAGGTTTGCCGGTTGCCTGAGGCTTTGAAAACCGTGTTGGAGGTCGTCTGAAAAATGTTGGCGCGTGATTTCGGGCTGTCTTTGGACGGCTATTTGAAAATGTTGGGGCAACAGGGCAAGTCGGCGCACACGCTGTCTGCCTACGGGCGCGATTTGACCGAACTCGTGCGGCTTTTGACGGAAGGGTCGTCTGAAACGGCGCAGGATTTGACGCGGCGAGATTTTGTGGCGGCGTTGAAACGGCTGTCGCAACAAGGCTTGAGCGAACGGACGCTGGCGCGCAAATTGTCGGCGTGGCGGCAATATTGCGGCTGGCTCGTGCAGTCGGGCATGATGGACAACGATCCGACCTTCAACCTGAAAGCCCCGCGCCTGCCCGAACGCCTGCCCAAAGCCCTGCCGCAGGAAGAGTTGAACCATATGCTCGACAGCGCGCCTGCCGACGACAGTTTGGCGGTGCGCGACCATGCCTTATTTGAACTGATGTACGGCAGCGGCCTGCGCCTGAGCGAGATACACGGCTTGGATTTGGGTGATGTGTTGCTGGACGAAGGCTGGGTGAGCGTAACCGGTAAAGGCAGGAAAGAGCGGCAAGTCCCGCTGTCGGGCAAAAGCGTCGAAGCCTTGCGTGCCTACCTGTCCGAACGCGTGGCAGCAGACGGCGAAGCTGCGCTCTTTACCGGCAAAAACGGCACGCGGCTCGGACAGCGGCAAATCCAAAAACGCCTTCAGGCATGGGCGGTACGGCAGGGCAGCGGGCAACACATTTCCCCGCACATGATGCGCCACAGCTACGCCAGCCACCTTTTGCAATCCTCACGCGACATCCGCGCCGTGCAAGAACTGTTGGGACACAGCAACCTCTCAACCACGCAGATTTACACCAAGCTGGATTTCGACCATCTGGCCAAGGTTTACGACGAGGGGCATCCGCGGGCGAAACGGAAAAAGTAATTCAATAAAATCAACGGAAAACATCATGATCAGCATTTTCGACATTTTCAAAATCGGCATCGGCCCCTCCAGCTCCCACACCGTCGGCCCCATGAAAGCCGCCGCCGCCTTTTCAGACGACCTCAAACAATCAGGGCTGGACGCGCAAACCGAGCGCATCGTCATCGACATTTACGGCTCGCTAGCGCTGACAGGACGCGGACACGGCACATTCGACGCCCTCCTGCTCGGCTTGGAAGGCAGCCTACCGCACGACATCCCCCTTGCCGACATCCCCGACCGTCTCGAACGCATCCGCACGCAACACACCCTCCGCCTCAACGGACGCGAAATCAGCTTCAACCCCGACCGCGACCTGAATATACGCGGCGACCAAGTGTTGCCCAAACACCCGAACGGACTGAATTTCACCGCCTACGGCAAAGACGGCGGCAAACTCAAAGAACAAATTTATTACTCCGTCGGCGGCGGCTTTATCGTTACCGATCAAGAGTTTGACAAACAAGCCGAACAAACGCGCCCGGTTCCCTACCCTTACACCAGCTGCGCCGAACTGCTCGCCCAATGCCGCATGAACCAGCTCGACATCTCCGAAGCCGTGTTAGCAAACGAAGCCGCGCTTGCCGGTTGCAGCGAAGCCGAAATCCGCCGCCGCGTCGCCGGCGTTGCCGACGTTATGGAAGGCTGCATCAAACGCGGGCTGGCGGCAGACGGCGAACTGCCCGGCGGCTTGAACGTCCGCCGCCGCGCCCCGCAGCTTGCCGCCAAACTCAAAGCCCTGCGCGAAACCGAAATCGTCAACACCCAGCTTTGGCCCATGGTTTACGCCATGGCGGTCAACGAAGAAAACGCCGCCGGCGGACGCGTCGTTACCGCCCCGACCAACGGCGCCGCCGGCATCATCCCCGCCGTCCTGCACTACTTCCGCAAGTTCAACCCGCACGCCACGCAAGAGCGCGTCGAAAACTTCCTGCTCACCGCAGGCGCCATCGGCATCCTCTACAAAACCAACGCCTCCATCTCCGGCGCGGACGTCGGCTGCCAAGGCGAAGTCGGCGTCGCCTGTTCCATGGCGGCGGGCGCATACGCCGAAGTCATCGGCGGCACGCCCAAACAAGTGGAAAACGCCGCCGAAATGGCGATGGAACACCATCTGGGCCTGACCTGCGACCCCGTTGGCGGATTGGTGCAAATCCCCTGCATCGAACGCAACGGCATCGCCGCCGAAAAAGCCCTCAAACTCGGCACCCTCGCCCTGCTGGAAGACGGCACGGACAAAAAAGTCTCGCTCGACGAAGTCATCCAAACCATGCTGCAAACAGGACGCGACATGAAGTCCACCTACAAAGAAACCTCGCTTGCCGGGCTCGCCATCACCCTCCAGAAAAAAGCCGTCCCCGTCTCCGTCCGCGTTGTGGAATGTTGAAAACGGAAAAAATATGAAAAAGGTCGTCTAAAACCGAGTACAAACAGGTTTCAGACGACCTTTCCACCCACCCGAAACGCTGAATTTTCCAGCAAAATCAGGTATAATAACGGTCTATTTTCCGTCCGTCGGACAGCTTGACCGTCCGGGTGGCGCGCCCAACTGTCGTTCAGACGACCTCAGCAGAAATTCTTTCAAAAAATCTTATAGATAAAGACCATGACTGACCAAAAACACGAAGAATACGGCGCCGACAGCATACAAGTGCTGGAAGGCTTGGAAGCGGTACGCAAACGCCCCGGTATGTATATCGGCGACACGCAGGACGGCAGCGGCCTGCACCACATGGTGTTCGAAGTATTGGACAACGCCATCGACGAAGCCCTTGCCGGACATTGCGACAAAATCACCGTAACCATCCATGCCGACAATTCCGTCAGCGTGGCCGACAACGGGCGCGGTATGCCCACCGGCATCCACCCGAAAGAAGGACGCTCCGCCGCCGAAGTCATCATGACCGTGTTGCACGCGGGCGGCAAGTTCGACAACAACAGCTACAAAATCTCCGGCGGTCTTCACGGCGTGGGTGTGTCCGTCGTCAACGCGCTGTCCGACTGGGTAACGCTGACCATCTACCGCGACGGCAAGGAACACTTTGTCCGCTTCGTGCGCGGCGAAACCGAAGAGCCGCTGAAAGTTGTCGGCGATTCCGACAAAAAAGGTACGACTGTGCGCTTCCTCGCCAGCGCGGAAACCTTCGGCAATGTCGAATACAGTTTCGACATCCTCGCCAAACGCATCCGCGAACTTTCCTTCCTGAACAACGGCGTAGACATCGAATTGATCGACGAGCGCGACGGCAAACACGAAAGCTTCGCCCTTTCCGGCGGCGTGGCAGGTTTCGTGCAATACATGAACCGCAAAAAAACGCCGTTGCACGAAAAAATCTTTTACGCGTTCGGCGAAAAAGACGGCATGAGCGTCGAATGCGCGATGCAGTGGAACGACAGCTATCAGGAAAGCGTGCAGTGCTTCACCAACAACATCCCGCAGCGCGACGGCGGTACGCACCTGACCGCACTGCGCCAAGTGATGACGCGCACCATCAACAGCTACATCGAAGCCAACGAAGTCGCCAAAAAAGCCAAAGTTGAAACCGCCGGCGACGATATGCGCGAAGGTTTGACCTGTGTGTTGTCCGTCAAACTGCCCGACCCCAAATTCTCGTCGCAAACCAAGGACAAGCTGGTTTCCAGCGAAATCGGCCCCGTCGTCAACGAAGTCATCAACCAAGCCCTGACCGACTTCCTCGAAGAAAATCCGAACGAAGCCAAAATCATCACCGGCAAAATCGTCGATGCCGCCCGCGCGCGCGAAGCCGCCCGCAAAGCCCGCGAAATCACCCGCCGCAAAGGCGTGATGGACGGCTTGGGGCTACCCGGCAAACTCGCCGACTGCCAAGAAAAAGACCCTGCCTTGTCAGAGCTTTACCTGGTCGAGGGCGATTCCGCAGGCGGTTCCGCCAAACAAGGCCGCGACCGCAAATTCCAAGCCATTTTGCCGCTCAAAGGCAAAATCTTGAACGTCGAAAAAGCCCGTTTTGAAAAAATGCTCGCCAGCCAAGAGGTCGCCACCCTGATTACCGCGCTGGGCGCAGGCATCGGCAAAGAAGAGTTTAACCCCGAAAAACTGCGTTACCACCGCATTATCATCATGACCGATGCCGACGTGGACGGCGCGCACATCCGCACCCTACTCCTGACCTTCTTCTACCGCCAAATGCCCGAACTGGTCGAACGCGGCTACATCTACATCGCCCAGCCGCCGCTCTACAAAGCCAAATACGGCAAGCAGGAGCGTTACCTCAAAGATGAGCTTGAAAAAGACCAATGGCTGCTCGGCCTTGCCTTGGAAAAAGCCAAAATCGTTTCAGACGGCCGCACCATCGAAGGCGCAGAACTTGCCGATACCGCCAAACAATTCCTGTTGGCGAAAACCGTTATCGAACAGGAAAGCCGCTTTGTGGACGAACTCGTCCTGCGCGCCATGTTGCACGCGTCGCCCATTGATTTGACGTCGTCTGAAAACTCCGATAAAGCCGTTACCGAACTTTCCGGCTTGCTCGACGAAAAAGAAGTCGCCCTCGAACGCATCGAAGGCCACGAAGGCAACCGCTTCATCAAAATCACCCGCAAGCTGCACGGCAACGTCATGGTCAGCTACATCGAACCCAAGTTCCTCAACAGCAAAGCCTACCAAACCCTCACCCAAACCGCCGCCGCGCTCAAAGGCTTGGTCGGCGAGGGCGCCAAGCTCTACAAAGGCGAGAACGAGTACGATGTGGACAGCTTTGAAACCGCACTGAACATCCTGCTCCAAAACGCCCAAAAAGGCATGTCCATCCAGCGATACAAAGGTTTGGGCGAGATGAACCCCGAGCAGCTTTGGGAAACCACGATGGATCCCGCCGTGCGCCGTTTGTTGAAAGTGCGCATCGAAGACGCCATCGCCGCCGACGAAGTGTTCGTTACCCTGATGGGCGACGAAGTCGAACCGCGCCGCGCCTTCATCGAAAACAACGCCCTGATTGCGCAAAATATCGACGCTTGATAGGGGGTGAAGCATGAAAAGGTCGTCTGAAAATGGGGATTTCCGGTTTTCAGACGACCTTTTTGATTGGTGGGAACCAAGACAGATAAAACAAATACGGCGGATTCATTTATTTTTTGATACGACACCTGCCGTCTCCCTGTACGGACAGAGATAGGCATTTCAGACGACCTTCAAACAGGCTTAGCTACAATACCGTAAGGGCAAATCAAGACCCAACGAATTCTTTTCATTCCAATGTCTTGTCGGTTTTACCAACCCGTCCTGCTCCACCCGTAAGCCGAAAATTCCTGCCCGACACCCGTAACAAAAAATAAACCCTGCTGCAATATCATAAATTACGGTAAATTTACAAAGGAAAACACTTACCCTCCAACCATCAAGGAGTAAGCCATGCGTTTGATTATCGCCGCCCCTGCCAACGGGACAACATTAAAAGACGCGCTCAAGGCGCATTTGCAAAACGATCCGCGAATTGACAGCCTAACCGATTTATCCTCGCCGAATGGCACCTATCCGCAGCTTTCATTTGCTGCGGCGCAAGAAGTAGCGGCAGGGCGAGCCGACCGCGCTATTTTGATTTGCGGTACAGGAATCGGTACGGCGATTGCAGCCAATAAAGTCCGCGGCATACGGGCAGCAACGGCGCATGATTTAATCACTTTGCGCGGTTCGGTAGAAAACTACGATGCACAGGTATTGTGCATGGGACAAAACGTCATCGCCGCCCCCGCTGCATGGGCATTGGTGGATATTTGGCTGGATTTGCGCCACGACACGGGTAGCGGATACGCACCGAAAATCGGTGAAATCGAAGCCTACGAATGCGGTAAGTAGTACGGTTTTTGCAAAAGGTTAGTCTAGACTCGCCATTCTCGCCCCGCTTGTATGAGGATGGCCCGTCGTAGCATGAGCTTTACCCGCAGATTATTTTTGAGGTGAGGTCGCCTGAAATTCCCTCCTACCGCCGTCATTCCCGCGCAGGCGGGAATCTAGAAATTTGAAGTTGCGGCATCCTTGAAATTTTCCCAAAATACCGAGGCCTGGATTCCCGCCTGCGCGGGAATGACGAAATTGCAGCCCTATTGTTTTGATCTGCCATATTTCGCGGCCAAAACCCACGGATTAAGTTTTATCCAAAAAAACGGTCGTCTGAAAAGCCTGCGTACACAGGGATTCAGACGACCTTTTATTTAACGGATTAAAATAAAACAGGATATTTTCAACAGCTATTTCCGTACAGAGAGAAGCAAAAATGGCAGCATGGACGGAGCTTTTTGCCAGACATAAATGAGAACCGGCCTGCAATCGACATACTACGTATCCCGCATTTTATCCAAACAGACAAAAAGAGCCTGCATAAAACAGGCTCTTTATTTAGACTAATCGTATCAGATTAGAATTTGTGACGCAGACCAACTGTACCAGCAGTTTTCTCGTATTTGTGATCACCTTTACCTTCTTTCAACCAGCCGGCAGAAATCAGGGCAGAAGTGCGTTTAGAGAAGTCGTAGTCAGCACCGACGATTACTTGGTTGTATTGGCTGTTAGCTTGTTTCTCACCGTTTTCTTTAGCTTTGAAGCCGTGAGCATAAGAAACGCGAGGCATTACGTTACCCATACGGTAGCCACCAGTTACAGCAACTTCAGTACGTTCGTTTTTCTTAGCATTAGCTTTGTCAGCTTTGAAACCTTCGTATTGACCTGCAACAGAAACCAATACATTGTTTGCATCGTAACCAGCTACCAAACGGTGTACTTGGTGATCTTTATAAGTATCAGCAGCCAAAGTAGTATTTCTGTTGAACGAATTCAAGTAATCTTTGTCCAGAACAGAATGTTTAGCAAAAGAACCAGCATAGCGACCGAAGAAGCCGGCATTCTCATAGTTCAGACCCAAACCGTAAGAGTCACGGCTTTTCACATCGTGAGTAAACTTGTCATCAGGATTAGCATTGTCACGTGGTTGGTATTGTACGCTTGCGCTGAAACCAGACAATACAGGTGAATCGTAGCGTGCAGACACTTTACGATCTTCTACACGTTCTAATTTGCCTAATGCCAAAACATCTGAGTTTGCCTCGCTGGCTTCCCAAGGATCGATGCTGTCGCTGCTGTCTTTCAGAGGAGTATTGAGTTTACCTGCACGGATTTTACCGAAGCCGCCTTCCAAACCGATGAAGGACTCGCGAGTTCCCCAACCTTTGTCAGTACCGGCAACAGAAGTATTTTGCTCTACTTGCCAAATAGCGTTCAGGTTATTGCTCAGGTGCTCATGGCCTTTGAAACCGATGCGTGAACCGTAGTCAGCAATTTCAGTAGCAGTTTTGGTTGTATCCTTGGTAGTTACACCGTTAACTGTAGTTTTTTCTTTAACTCGGGAAATGTCAACACCGGCTTTAACTTGACCGTACAAGGTAACGTCAGCCATAGCTGCAACAGGCAAAGCTGCCAAAGTCAGAGCAATCAGAGATTTTTTCATTGCTGTATTCCTTTTTCTATCGTGAAGAAATAACTTAAGCAGACCCGGACAGAGTCCGCTTAGGCTTTACATTATCGCTGGAATCAGCGATTCCATGACTCTCACTATAATTGTTCCTTTCTAAAAAAACAAACTTTATTCACTTCCCCTTCTTCCCCCCTTACGCCACACCACCCTGTCAACAACATAAGATTCTAAATATTTCCTTTATAAATCATATGGTAATACCGATTTTCCTATTGTTTGCATTTTTACAACACAGATTTCCCGAACGGTAGTTTTTTAGGACTGGCTGTTGTTTTTTGGCTAATTCAGGCAAGCGAGGAAACTGGAAACATCGTTCAGGTATTCATGCCTGTTTGACCCTGATAGGGCTTGCCGAGCATAAATATCTCCTGATCTGAGGTGGCTCTTATTCCAGCTCCGTAGTACAGGCTTTATCTGTGGGTTGGTTTATCGAAAAGAGAAAGGGTCGTCTGAAAAGAATGCGTACAGATTTCAAACAATTTTTTATAGTGTATGAAAATAAAAACAGGATATTTCAAATCTTCATTCCTGATTCGAAAGAAATATAAAAGCTTGAGTACGGTAATTTTTGAATATTTCTAAAAATCAATGCTTGGATTCCTGTTGGCGCGGGAATAGCCAGGCCTTTCTTTATTGAAGGGGAAAATAAGGCTTGACAGTATTTCAGACGACCTCACAGCCATTCGGGCATTTCGGGACGGATGATGCCAAACTCGGGCGGATAATCCACGCCGGTTAAGTACAATCCGTCAGGCATAAAGGTCGGCGGGGCTTTGAGGCGGCTGCGTTCTCCAATTAAGGTTTGAAATCCGGAAACACTAAGCCTGCCGCTGCCGACATAAACCAATGCGCCCATAATATTACGCACCATATGGTGCAGAAAGGCATTGCCGTGCAAATCCAGTTTGAGGAATTGCGGCGTACCGCTGATTTTTGCACTGTATAGGGTTTTGATGGGGGATTTTGCTTGGCATCCGGCAGCGCGAAAGCTGGAGAAATCATGTTCGCCTTCTAATAATAAGGCCGCCTGCTGCATTTTGTCAGGATCGAGCTTGAGATGCGTCCACCCTACCCTGCCTTGCAATATCGGGGAACGGACGGGAGATGATTCTAAAAGGTAACGATACCTTCTACCGTATGCGTCAAAGCGGGCGTTAAAATGGGAGGCCACTTGCTGTGCGAACAATACAGCCACACCTTCGGGAAGATGGGCATTGACGCCCCGCACCCATGCCTGCTCGGGACGGACTACTGTGGTATCGAAATGGACGACTTGTGCAGTGGCGTGTACGCCTGTGTCGGTACGCCCGGCAACTATGGTTCGGATGTTTTCACTCGCAATTTGACTGAGTGCATATTCTAAGGTCGTCTGAACAGTAGGCAAGTCGCCGGCTTGTTTTTGCCAGCCGTAAAATCGGCTGCCATCATAAGACAGGATTAATGCCCAACGGCAAACTGAGGGCTGCTTTGAAGAAGGAAACATCATAATCGGTGAAGGCTCGATATTCGAACAAAATCATACGAAAATTGCTTATCCGACAGTATAGCAATAAAAAAGATGCCGCTTTTAGAAACGGCATCTTTATTTTTCTTTCCCCAAAGGGATTGTCAGATTAATCAGCCTAACTCTGCCAACAAGGCTTTGGTTTTATCCAAGATATCGCCGGTAGCCTCTTCCATCAGCTCTTGCAAAGTTTCACGGGCTGCACCGGGGTCTCCAATTTCGACATACATTTTTGCCAATTCGTATTTGGCTTCTAAAGGAGCGGTCATTCCGACGGATTCGGAAATAAAGCCTGAGTCAAATGCCGACTTGCTTACTTCTTCATCAACTGTTAGGTTTTCCCATTCGATGGTCTCTTCTACTCCGTTACCTTGGGAATCAGCCAATCCGAAATCTTCGTCGCTTTCTTGGAAGGTAATGCCTTCATCTTGTTTGATTTCAAAAGGCTCTTCGGCTACGGCTTCATCGGCTGAGGTATCAACGGAAGCAAACTCTAAAGCCTCGTCCCCATTTAATTTTTCAGACGATGTTTGCTCAGATGTTGTGAACTCAGGCAGCGGCTCGATAGGCTGGGATTCGGTTTTTTCCGAGAAGAAGTCCCATCCTTCTTCTGCTTCTTCAAAGTCTTTGACATTTTCTGCGCCAACAGTCTGCTCCTGCTGTTGAACCCCAGAAGCGTCGGAGGCTTCGTAGTCAAACTCCAAATCAGAAACTTCTTCCGCAACGGCGGATTCGGTATAAGAATACTCTTCCTCACCTACTGAGGCATCCGCCTCTTTGGTTTCTTCACTAGCGTCATGGAAAGACGTGTCAAAGTTTGATTGGACCTCATCAAATTGCTGAATATGGGCCGTATTATCAGGCTCTACTACTGATTCCTCTTGATGTCTGCTTTCTATAACTACTGAAACCGGTTGATACGGATTCTCCGGCTCGGGCTCATAGACGCTTTCTGTCGATTCAACAGAGTCCCAATCCAAATCACGGCGTTTTTCCGTTTCCTCATCCACGGTAACTGCGCTGGATACGATGCCGACGTGCTTATCGTCAATATCGTCAATATTAATATTGATCTCATCTTCAGCGGCTTCTTTGGCGGCATTGGGCTGCACAAAGAAAGCTTCGTCGTCAAAATCATCCTCGATAGACAGTCCGTCAGGCTCTTCTTCAGGAACAACTTTCGCTTGAACAAACTGTTCAGGCTTCACCTCGTCGGCTATCACGGTTTCCGCAAAGCTTATGTCGTCATCTTCTTCGTCATATCCTGCAGAAGGAACAGGTAGGACAGGAGCGACAGCTGCTGCTTTTCGTTTGCCCAAAGCTTTCAGCAACAGCAACAATGCCAGCAGAGCACCGCCGCCGATTAACAGCCAGCGCCACAATCCGCCATCTTCAGACGACTCTTCTACTGCTTCGTTTTGAGTATCGGAATTTTGCTGGGCAGCCAAAGCTTCTTCAACTTGGGCTTCCTGCGTAGATTTTGCCGTTTCACTTGCAGCGGTTTGTTCTGCGATGCCGGGTTGCAATACTTCCTCAGTGCCTACGGATGAAGCAGCTTGTTCTTGTGTTGCACCCTGTGGGGCGGAAGCGGCTGCTTGCGCCGGC
This sequence comes from Neisseria mucosa, assembly GCA_003028315.1. Classification (NCBI taxonomy): domain Bacteria; kingdom Pseudomonadati; phylum Pseudomonadota; class Betaproteobacteria; order Neisseriales; family Neisseriaceae; genus Neisseria; species Neisseria mucosa. The sequence continues at coordinate 2,114,874 of CP028150.1, forward strand.
TGTTGTTCAAGCTTGGCTTCTTTATTTGATTTGACCCCTTCGCCAGCCTTATCTTCACCTGCCTTATTTTCCGCAGATGCATTAGTTTTGGCAGCTTCTGATTTTTCAGACGATGCTTTAGATGCTGATGCGGTCTGCGACTGCTGTTTATCAGACACAAGAGGCTTCTCGGCGGCCTGTTTGGCGGCTGCCTGTTTCATATCGAACTGGGTCGGGATATTCAATACTTTTCCAGCCAACATATGGTCGGCATTTTTATTGATGAACACACTAGGGTTGGCTTTTACCAATGCCTGTATTGCCTGCTCGACCGTCATACCCTGAGGACGGATACGGGTCGCAATTTCAGTCAGGGTTTCACCCTGTTTGACCAAATGTCGTTTGCCATAACGCGGCTCGCCCTGTACAGAAGAGGTTGCATTTTGCGTCTGTTTAGGCTGTGTTTGGGCATTTTTTGTTTTTTTATTGTCGATTCCTTCTTTACGCGTATTATTCGCAACATCTGCAGATGCATTTCCACTACGCAGCGCGCGGTTAATCCGTTCGCGCGCGGCTTGACGGTCTATCTGCGGGGAAGCATATGCGGGAGGCGGCTCCTGACGAACGCGGGGCGTACTGTCGCCCTTGACCGAGTAATCAGCCGGATCGATGATTGCGGTATATTCTCGAGATTGAGAGCCGGTACTGACTTGGAAAATCAGCACAGGGTCTTTGATGGCTTTAGCCGAACGGATATTGATGACGGCACGATCGCCCGCTCTGTGGACGCTGGTTCTGAGGTTGGCATTGGATACGGAAGCTTTGCCGCCGTTAAACAATGCCTGTGCTTCTTCTCCAGTTACGGTGATGTTGCCGGAAAACGGCTCACCCAAATGCGATTGGACATTTAAACCGCCCAATCCTGCGTTTGCACCCACCGAAACCGCCAAGGCAACGGAGGCTGCGATAAGTTTGATTTTGTAATGTTTTTTCAAAACTTGTCCCCTATGAAATGAATCCTGCAGTACTGCCGAGTACTTAACCGTCTATTACGATATATTACGTTATGATATAGTCTAAGTCCCTAATCTGCCAAGTAACACTGTCATTTATGTTATCAAAAATGTCATAAACCGTTACTGTTTGCATCGGTGTGTTTCTTTTTTGCAAATCTATCGGGAACTTATTTTATCATTCCGTTTGCATTTTTAAAACCCTACAACAAACTGATGGCATATCAAACAAACCAAAGTTTCAGATTTGCGGTAATGCAAAAAACCGCAGCTGCCTGTATGATTGCCGTTTGATTGTTTGGTTTCCTCATTTTTGTTTTTTATATATGAAAATTCTGAGTGATTTATTGGCGGTAATTTTGTTTTTTCTGACTTATACGGTTACGAAAGACATGATTGCCGCGACAGCCGTAGCTTTGGTAGTCGGTGTTTTGCAGGCGGCCTTTACCTATTGGAAATTTAAAAAGCTGGATACGATGCAGTGGGTCGGATTGGTTTTAATCGTGGTATTCGGCGGGGCGACCATCCTGCTGAAAGATCCGCGATTCATCATGTGGAAACCGACCGTATTGTTTTGGATAGGTGCACTGGTCTTGCTTTTCAGCCACCTTGCCGGAAAAAACGGACTTAAGGCTACAATGGGCAAGGAACTCGAATTGTCCGATACCGTCTGGAATAATCTGACCTATGCTTGGATAGCGTTTCTCGTATTTATGGGCATAGCCAACTGGTTTGTATTCACTCATTTTGAAAGTCATTGGGTGAATTACAAGATGTTCGGTTCGACCGGACTGATGTTCGCTTTCTTTATCGCTCAAGGTATTTATTTGGGCAAACATTTACCAAAGGAGAATTAAGCAATGGAATATTATATGCTTTTGGCCACTGATGCAGACGACGTACATGAAGCCCGTATGGCTGCACGTCCCGATCATCTGAAACGTTTGGAAGCCCTGCAAGCCGAAGGGCGCCTTTTGACAGCCGGACCGAATCCTCTGCCCGACAATCCCGAACGCGTCTCCGGCAGCCTTATCATCGCCCAATTCGCATCGCTTGACGAAGCCCAAGAATGGGCGGAACAAGATCCTTATGTCGCTGCGGGCGTATATGAGGAAGTTTTAATTAAGCCCTACAAAGCTGTTTTTAAATAATGGATATGCGTTCAGCAATAGAAGGTCGCCTGAAAACTCTAAATCCTCAGATATTCGAGTTTCAAGACGACAGCCATTTGCACAAAGGACACGCGGGTAATAAAGGCGGGGGGCATTATGCTGTAACCGTCGTCAGCGAGGCTTTCACCGGGATGAAACGTATCGAACGCCAACGTATGGTTCAAAACCTGCTCCAAGACCTGTTTGCCGGCGGCTTCATCCATGCCTTGAGCATTAAGGCGGCAACGCCCGACGAATATTTCCATTGAATTATCCGTAGTGTTTCAAATTAAAGAGAAGATTATGAGAAAAACCCATTTTACAGCCGCATTGGTTATGGCCGCCCTATCCTGCAGCCTGTTTGCCCAAACTCTGGTTACCGTCAACGGACAAGCCATCGACAGCAGCGTGATTGACGGACAAGTTGCCGCCTTGCGTGCTGAAAACAAACAAATCCAGGATTCTTCACAACTGCGACAAGAGCTGGCCAACCGCCAAGTTATCAGCACGGTTATCGCGCAAGAAGCCAGACGCCGCAAACTGGACCAAAGTGCGGAATTCAAAAAAGCCCTCGAACAAGCCCGTGCAGATGCGAAGAAACAAGGCGCGGACAAAAAACCGTCCTTCAAAACAGAATGGGCGGCATTTGAAGACGACCTGCTCGGACAGGCCCTGGCCATCGACGTATTGCGCAAAAATCCTGTCAACGAACAAGAAATTAAAAAATCCTACGATGAATTTGCCAAATTCTACCAAGGCAGTCAGGAAGTACGCCTAGGGGAAATCGTTACCCGAACTAAAGCCGACGGACAAAAAGCTGCTGCCGATTTGAAGGCGAAGAAGGCTTTTGCCGCAGTATTGAAACAATATTCGATTGATGAAGAAGCCAAAAAAGCAGGCGGTATTCCTCAAGCTTATGTTCCGCTGAAAGACTTGCAAGAAGCCGCACCGCCTCTGTACGCAGCAGTCAAAGACCTGAAAAAAGGTGAAGCGACATCCGAACCGCTGCAAGACGGTAATTCTTACGCCGTGTTTTACGTTGACGACCGCCGCGATGTCAAAGTTCCTGCCTTTAACGAAATCAAAGGCAACATAGCCCGCGACCTGAGTACTGCCCGCATTGACGACACTATGCGTGCTCTCTTGCAAAAAGCCGACATCAAACCTGCCAAATAACCTTTAAGCTTCCTATAACGGATAAGTAAAGGAAATTAAGCCGGATTCTTTTTGCGGCATTGATGCAATCCACCTAAAGGTCGTCTGAAACCATAACGTTTTTCAGACGACCTTTTCTACCTGCATTGCTGTCGAAACACTTTTGTATTTGAATCTGCCGTCAACCAATCTTTTGAAATAGAGATAAAGAACCGCTATGCGAGCCGTCATTCAAAAAGTGAGTTGTTCCCGTGTCGATGTATTGGACGGAAATCATAAGGAAACCTGCGCCGAAATCGATAACGGATTGATGATATTGCTCGGCGTTACCCACGACGATACCGAATTAGATGCGCGCTACATTGCCGACAAAGCCGCCAATCTGCGTATTTTCGAAGACGATGCCGGCAAATTGAACCTGTCCGTCAAAGATGTCGGCGGCTCAATCCTGCTGGTCTCCCAATTCACATTGTATGCCGATGCACGAAATGGCCGCCGCCCGTCTTTCTCGGCAGCCGCCCCTGCCGAACAGGCGCAAACGCTCTATCTGCATACCGCAGAACTATTGCGCGGACATGGTTTGAACGTGCAAACCGGCCGCTTCCAAACGCATATGCAGGTCAGCCTGTGCAACGACGGCCCCGTTACCCTGCTGCTGGACTCGCAAAAACTGTTTTGACGAAAATCCTACTGCGGAACCAAAAAAGTATTGCCCTTACCTCATATAATCCAAAGGTCGTCTGAAAACCCATAAATTAGATTTTCAGACGACCTTTGGCTATTCGCTTCTGACTCGAAGTCGACTCTATATAATGCTTTTGAATTACATCAAGGCGGCGATACCGGGAAGAGTAACGATTCCCAAGCATCTACGCACGACCAAACTACACGTCATCGTTCGGAAGCGGGAGCGCCTGATGCATTAGAAAATTTTACCCCCAACACCGACGCCAATCAAGACATACTGTTTCAAGGCGGCGCAGACCGCGGAATGTTCAGCCGTGAACATAACCTGATTTGCCCTATTGAAATATGAAATACCTAACAAAGCATTTCACTTGCCGCTATTCCAACGTTCCACCTACCACCCTCGCGCCCAACGCTTCCTTCAAAGGCAAAGCGTTCAAGCGTTGCAAGGTCGTCTGAAATTCGGCGAACGGTATCGGTTCCGAACCGAAACGATACATATGCAGGGTATCTTGCTGACAGTCAATCAACTCGATGCCCAATCCGGCAAGAAACGGGACGGCTCGCGCGAAGGCGATTTTGGAGGCATCCGGCTCAAGGGCGAACATGGATTCTCCGTAAAACACCCGTCCGATTTGTACACCGTAAAAGCCGCCCGCCAGTTTCAGACGACCTGTTTCATCGGGATAGAAACATTCAAACGAATGCGCATGCCCCAAGCGGTGCAGCTCGGTATAAGCGGCTTGGAACTCGGGAACAATCCATGTGCCGTCCTGACCGGGGCGCGGAAAGGCGGCGCAATGCGCAATGACGGTTTCGAAACATTGGTTGACCGTTACCCGATAGGGTTTGTTGCGCAAGGTTTTCGCCAACGAACGCCCGATATGCAGATTTTCAGGCACGATGACGGCGCGCGGATCTATGGTGTGCCAAAAAAACCAACCGTCTTCGCTGGACCACGGGAAAATCCCCTGACGATACGCCGACAGCAGCCGTCCCGTGTCCAAATCGCGGCTGATACCGACCACACCGTCGCACTCTTCCAGCGCGTAAAACGGGTCGGGGAAAGTGTAATCATTAGGGTAAAGCAAGGGGATACTCATTAAAAATCCTAAGGTATAGTGGATTCACTTTAAACCGGTACGGCATTGCCTCGCCTTGTCCTGATTTCAATTTAATCCACTATATTATTCTGATTTGCAGCGGCATGATGTTCATGTTCCGCAAAAAATTTCAGACGACCCCAAATTCTCATCCGAGGTCGTCTGAACATCAAACATCTTTTAAAACGGGAATCAGCGTTTGCTCTTTGCCTGGCATTCGCCGCACACGCCGTACATATAAAGCGCATGGTCAACGATGCGGTAGCCGTTTTCTTCCGCGATCTTGTCTTGCAAGGCTTCGATTTCGGGATTGTGGAATTCCGTTACCTCGCCGCATTTCACGCAGACGATATGGTCGTGGTGGTCGCCTTTGTCCAATTCGTAAACCGCCTTGCCGGTTTCAAAATGGTGGCGCTGCAAAATGCCTGCCTGCTCGAACTGGGTCAACACGCGGTAAATCGTCGCCACGCCGATTTCCACACCCTCTTCCAGCAAAATACGGTACACATCTTCGGCACTCAAATGCTCTTCAGCATGCGACTCGAACAAATCCAAGATTTTCAAACGCGGACCGGTAACCTTCAAACCGCTGTCTTTCAATTGCGCAATATTGCTGAATTTTTCCATAATATTCAATATCCCTGTGAAGTAATAGACGTTATAATACGCAATTTCAGCCCGCTTGCCCACTATTACGCCATAGCGGTTTGCAATAAAACCACAAGTTTTGTTTGCATACAAACGATAGCCGACTGAAATTATAATCAAAGAGATGATTATCGTTTGCTTTTTCAAAAAATTCAAGCAATGATACCCTTCCACCCGAATTCGAACAGAAAGGCATATCCGTGAACAAACCCCTCTGTCTTGCCCTCGCCGCCCTCATCGGACTTTCCGCATGCAGCGCCGAACGCGTTTCCCTGTTCCCCTCCTACAAACTCAAAGTCATCCAAGGCAACGAACTTGATCCCCGCGCCGTCGTCTCCCTCCAAGCAGGCATGAGCCGCGACCAAGTCCAACTCCTGCTCGGCACTCCGCTGCTGCGCGACGCATTCCATGCCGACCGCTGGGACTACACCTTCAATACCAGCCGCAACGGCATCATCAAAGACCGCAGCAACCTCACCGTTTATTTTGAAAACGACGTCCTTGTCCGCGCAGAAGGCGATGCCATCCAAAAATCCATCGAAACCCTCCAAGCCGAACAAAAAGCAGCCCAAACTGCACAATAATCATTAAGGAAACCGCATGAGCGCATTGAAAATCGCCATCGCCGGCGTCAACGGCCGCATGGGGCGCGTACTGGTTGAAGCCGTCAACAACCATCCCGACACCGTCCTCTCCGGCGCACTCGAACACGCCGGCTCCGAAGTCTTAGGCTTGGACGCAGGTTTCGCCTCCGGCATCAAAACCGGCATCGCCATTTCAGACGACGTTGACGCCGTCCTCGCCCAAAGCGACGTACTCATCGACTTCACCCGCCCCGAGCCGACCCTCAAACACCTGCAAAAATGCGTTGAAAAAGGCGTCAACATCATCATTGGCACCACCGGCTTCGACGACGCAGGCAAAGCCGCCATCCGAGCCGCCGGCGAAAAAACAGGCGTCGTCTTCGCCGCCAACTTCAGCGTCGGCGTCAACCTCACCTTCCACATCCTCGACACCGTCGCCCGCGTCCTCAACGAAGGCTACGACATCGAAATCATCGAAGGCCACCACCGCCACAAAGTCGACGCACCCAGCGGCACCGCCCTGCGCATGGGCGAAGTCATCGCCGACGCGCTCGGCCGCGACCTCAAACAATGCGCCGTTTACGGCCGCGAAGGCCACACCGGCCCGCGCGATCCGTCCACCATCGGCTTTGCCACCGTCCGCGCAGGAGACATCGTCGGCGACCACACCGCCCTCTTCGCCACCGACGGCGAACGCGTCGAAATCACCCACAAAGCCAGCAGCCGCATGACCTTCGCCGCCGGCGCCGTCCGCGCCGCAATTTGGGTCAACGGCAAAACGGGGTTGTACGATATGCAGGACGTTTTGGGATTGAAAAAACGCTAAAACCGTTTTCATCCGCATGACACAAAAAGGTCGTCTGAAAAATGTTTTTCAGACGACCTTTTACATGATTCCGCAATATGAAACCTTAAAACAACTTCCGCACTTCTGCTTCAATATCGTCGGCACGCATAAAGGTCTCGCCGATTAAGAAGGTATGTATGCCGTGGCTGCGCATAAAATCCACGTCGGATTTGCCGCGGATGCCGCTTTCGGTAACGACGGTTTTACCTGCCAGCGCAGGCAGTAAATCCAGAGTCTGCTGTAAAGATACGTCGAATGTCCGCAGGTTGCGGTTGTTTACGCCCCATAGGGGTGTTGTCAGGTTTCGGCATTTTTCCAATTCTGAAGCATCATGCAGCTCCAACAATACGCTCATGCCTAATTGATGGGCTACTGCTTCGAAATGTTCTAATTGTTCTTGCTCCAGCGCGGCGGCAATCAGTAAGACGGCATCAGCCCCCCAGGCACGCGCCTGATAAATCTGATACTCATCGATGATGAAGTCTTTTCGTAGAACGGGAAGCCCGACTGCCGCACGTGCCGCTTTCAAATATTCGGGAGAGCCTTGGAAATATTGTTCGTCAGTCAATACCGACAAGCACGCAGCTCCGGCATTTTCATAGGCACGGGCAATCTGTGCAGGATGGAAATCTGGGCGGATCAGTCCTTTGCTCGGGCTGGCTTTTTTAATTTCAGCAATGACGGCAGGGCGGTTTTGCTCGTGTTTGGTACGGATAGAGTCAAAAAAACCGCGCACAGGCAAGGCAGCATCTGCCTGTTTTTTCATTTCATCCAAAGAGACAGAAGCTTTTTGGACGACGACTTCCTGGGCTTTAGTTGCAAGGATTTTATTCAGAATATCGGTCATAACAGGTTTCCTGCACGGCAAAGCCGTCATCTTAACACAAGAGGTCGCCTGAAAAATAAAACGCGGTAAACAAAACAAGCCGTACGGAATCTTTCCGACGGCTTGTTGATACGAAACCCAAACAATTATTTGGCAGCGTCTTTCATTTTGTCCGCAGCATCTTGAGTTGCATCGGCGGCTTTGTTTAAAGCATCTTTAGCAGCATTTTTTGCATCTTTGGCAGCTTCTTCAACTGCTTTTCCTGTGGCTTCGGCTGCATTTGATAAGGCTTTATCTGCATTTTCCTTAGCGTCGGAGACGGCTTTATCTGCGCTTGCCTTAGCATCGGCAGCAGCATCTTTAACATCAGAAACGGCTTTTTCGGCAACGTCTTTGGCATCGGCAGCCGCATCTTTTGCTTCGGAAGCAGCAGCATTGGCATCAGAAGCTACGGCAGAAGCAGCCTCTTGTGTTTGTTGTTTGGCCTCTTGAGAGCATGCAGCCAAGCCGGCCATCATCATCGCAGCAATCAGTAATTTTTTCATGTTTTATCCTTTCTTAATCTGGAAAACACCTACCCCTTTTCAGGCAGGCATGGGAATCATAACATAACGGACCAGTAGAATAGGGCAGTTTAACGGCAAATAACAGGCTGTTTACTTTTATTGAAAAAAAATTCAAAAAACTTATTGACGAGCAGGATGTCGGCCAATATAATTCATAGCTTATCGGGTCGTTAGCTCAGTCGGTAGAGCAGCGGACTTTTAATCCGTTGGTCGAGCGTTCGAATCGCTCACGACCCACCAAATATCAAAACCTGCTTTGAAAAAAAGCAGGTTTTTTTATGTTCTCCGGAATAATCTACTTCCCCTGTAAATATGCTAAATATACTTGTATGCCAGGCAATTTAAGCATAGACTAAAACTACACGCGACTACAACAACAGGAGAACTTGAAATGAAACAATTGGCCATGTACATCAACGGACGCTTTGAAAACGATTTCAACGGCGAATGGCGCGACGTATTGAACCCTTCCACCGAAGAGGCCATCGCCCGCGAACCCAAAGGCGGTAAAGCTGACGTTGACCGTGCCGTAGCGGCGGCACGCGCGGCGCAACCGGCATGGGAGCGGCTGCCTGCGGTCGAACGCGGCGCGTATTTGCGCAAAATCGCCCAAGGAATACGCGAACGTGCCGACGAGCTGACCGACACCATCGTTGCCGAAGGCGGCAAAACCAAAGACTTGGCGCGCGTGGAAGTCATGTTCACCGCCGACTATCTCGATTACCAAGCCGAATGGGCGCGCCGTTATGAAGGCGAAATCATCCAAAGCGACCGCCCGCGCGAAAATATTTTATTGTTCAAACGTCCGCTGGGCGTCGTGGCAGGCATCCTGCCGTGGAACTTCCCCTTCTTCCTGATTGCCCGCAAAATGGGTCCCGCTTTGGTCACGGGCAACACCATCGTCGTCAAACCCAGCAGCGTGACCCCGATCAACTGCCACATCTTCGCCGAAATCGTCGATGCGGTCGGACTGCCCGCAGGCGTGTTCAACGTCGTGAACGGCCCCGGCGCGGAAATCGGCAACGCCTTGTCCGCCCACCCGCAAGTCGATATGGTCAGCCTGACCGGCTCCGTCGAAGCAGGCCGCCAAGTGATGGAAGCAGCTTCCGCCAACATCACCAAAGTCTCGCTGGAACTCGGCGGCAAAGCGCCCGCCATCGTTTTGAAAGATGCGGATTTGGACTTGGCAGTGAAATCCATCTTGGCTTCGCGCGTCGGTAACACCGGTCAAATCTGCAACTGCGCCGAGCGCGTCTATGTCCACAGCAGCCTGAAAGACGCGTTCATTGAAAAAATGACCGCCGCCATGAAAGGCGTGCGCTACGGCAATCCTGCCGAAGCCGAAGCAGGCGCGCTGGAAATGGGACCGCTGATTGAAGAGCGCGCCGTCAAAGCCGTTGCCGAAAAAGTGGAACGCGCCGTCAAACAAGGTGCGACGCTGGTCTGCGGCGGCAAACGCGCCGAAGGACGCGGCTACTTCTTCGAACCGACCCTGCTGACCGACACCGACAACAACATGGACATCATGAAGGAAGAAACCTTCGGCCCCGTCCTGCCTGTTGCCACTTTCGACACGCTCGACCAAGTCATCGCCTTGGCAAACGACTGCGAATTCGGTCTGACCAGCTCCGTGTACACCACCAACCTGAACGAAGCCTTCTACGTTACCCGCCGCCTGCAATTCGGCGAAACCTACATCAACCGCGAAAACTTCGAAGCCATGCAGGGCTTCCATGCGGGCTGGAAAAAATCCGGTATCGGCGGCGCGGACGGCAAACACGGTTTGGAAGAATATCTGCAAACCCAAGTCGTTTATCTGGAAACCAATATTTAACTGCCGATATTATCCTCAGCTAAACGAAATGCCGCCTGCAACCGATTTTCGGGTTTCGGGCGGCATTTTTGCCTTTATAGAAAAAAACACCGACATCGCGTAAAATATGCGCAAATTTTGTGATTCAATCAGGTCGTCTGAAACAGATTGCGCCTGATTTATTTTTCCGGAAAACACCATGAGCGAACAAAACAATCCGCAAACCGAGCCGCAGTTGGACGAAAACCAAATCATCGCCCTGCGCCGCGAAAAACTGCATAACATCCGCCAACAGCGCATTGCCTATCCCAACGACTTCAAGCGCGACAGCTTTGCCGCTGATTTGCACGCCCAATACGGCGAAGTCAGCAAAGAAGAACTCGACCCGCAAGCTGTCCCCGTTAAAATTGCCGGCCGCATGATGCTGAAGCGTCAAATGGGCAAGGCGAGCTTTGCCACCATTCAAGACGTGACCGGTCAAATCCAGCTTTATCTGAACAACAAAGGCGTAAGTCAGGAAGTTTTGGACGATTTCAACCACTGGGACTTGGGCGACATCGTCGGCGCGGAAGGCACTTTGTTCAAAACCAACCACGGCGAATTGACCGTGCGCGTGTCCGACATCCGCCTGCTGTCCAAATCCCTGCGACCGCTGCCCGACAAACACAAAGGCTTGAGCGATCAGGAAACCAAATACCGTCAACGCTACGTCGATTTGATTGCCAACGAAGAATCGCGCAATACGTTTATCAAACGCAGCCAAATCATCCAATCCGTGCGTAATTTCATGGTGAACGAGCATTATCTCGAAGTCGAAACCCCGATGATGCACCCGATTCCCGGCGGCGCGACGGCGAAACCGTTCGTGACCCACCACAACGCCTTGGACATCCCGCTCTACCTGCGCATCGCCCCCGAGCTGTATCTAAAACGCCTGGTGGTCGGCGGTTTGGAGCGCGTGTTTGAAATCAACCGCAGCTTCCGCAACGAAGGCATGTCCGTGCGCCACAACCCCGAATTCACCATGATCGAATTCTACGAAGCCTTCTCCGACTACGAACGCATGATGCAGATGGCGGAAGACATCATCCGCAACGCATCGCGCACGGTAAACGGTACGGCGAAAATCAGCTACAACGGTAAAGAAGTCGATTTGGAAAGCCCGTTTGAACGCCTGACCATTCTCGAAGCCATCAAAAAATACAATCCGCACTACACCGACGAGCAGTTGAACGATGCGGAGTGGCTGAAAAAAGAAATCGTCAAACACGGCGAAAGCCTGCCACCGTCCCCCGGCATCGGCAGCCTGCAACTTGCCCTGTTTGAAGGTTGCGCCGAGGGCAAACTGTGGAACCCGACCTTCATCGTCGATTATCCGGTCGAAGTTTCCCCGTTGGCACGCGCTTCGGATACGAAACAAGGACTGACCGAGCGTTTCGAATTGTTCGTTGTCGGCCGCGAACTGGCAAACGGCTATTCCGAGTTGAACGACCCCGAAGATCAAGCCGAACGCTTCAAAGCGCAAGTGGCGCAAAAAGACGCGGGCGACGACGAAGCCATGCACTACGATGCCGACTACATCCGCGCGATGGAATTCGGTCTGCCGCCGACAGGCGGTTGCGGCATCGGCATCGACCGCTTGGTGATGCTGTTGACCGATTCTCAAACCATCCGCGACGTGATTCTGTTCCCGCAGATGCGTCCCGAATAAGGTAGGCAGATAATAAAGAAAAGGTCGTCTGAAAACTGAACTGGCCCCCAAATCTTGGACACTCATAAAAGCCTATTCAGGCGCTCTGTGCAAGCTGGGTTCTGTATGCGACAGGACTCAGCTTTTTCAATTTCAAACTGCAACGCTCACGGTTGTATAGTCAATTAAAATCAAAATAGGACAATAACGCATCGTCAAATCGGGCGTAATCAGACAATACGGTTCGCAGATACCGCTTAATATTTGCCCACACCTTCTCAATCGGGTTGAGCTCAGGTGAATAAGGTGCAAGAGGCAATACCTTATGTCCCAATTTTTCCGCCATTTCCTGTAAGACACCCATACGGTGAAATCGTGCATTATCTAAAATAATCACCGATTTTTGAGTCAATGCGGGCAGTAGGCATTGCTGAAACCACGCTTCAAAAAAGACTCCGGTCATCGTATTTTGATAAACCATCGGAGCAATCAGCCGGTTGCCGACTTGTGCGGACACCAGAGATAAGCGTCGGTATCTTTTTCCACTTATCTGCGCTTTCACTATTTGCCCTTTCGGGCTGCGGGCATAGGGACGGAACAGGTAGCGGTCAAATCCTGTTTCATCCAAATAAACACGTTGGTAGTCGGAAAATTCGGCCAGCTGTGTCAAATAATGCGTTACTTTGGCCGGGTCTTGTTCTTTGTAAGTGGTGGTCTTTTTTTGCGCGTCATCCCCATCTGTTTGAGTGCATAGCAAACGGCGGCTGGCGTACAATCAAAATGTTTGGCGATTTCATGTAGATAGGCATCCTGGTGTTGCTCAACATATTGAGCCAGTTTTTGCCTATCCAATTTGACGGCATTTAGACCGGTGACTTGATGTTTTAGGCTGCCTGTTTGTTTTTTAAGGCGAATCCACAGGTAAAGCGTGTTTCTTGACAAGTTAAACGTTGCTGCGGTTTGGCTGATGTTTTTGCATTGTTCGTAATAGTTTAAAGCTTTGTTTCTTAAGTCCGCAGAGTATGCCATGGTTAGACCTTCAAAGTTGAGTATTGTACTATTTTGTTTTTAATTGACTATAGTAATCCATATAATCATCTATCTGTTTCATCAATTCGTCCACCGTCAATTCTCCTGCGTTATAGAAACACTCCGTCTTCAACACCGCAAAGAAGCTTTCCATCGGCGCATTGTCCCAGCAGTTCGCCTTACGCGACATGCTTTGAACCATGGAATGCTCCGCAAGCAATTCCCTATACCCCGCCGTACGGTACAGCACACCTTGGTCCGAATGCAGCATCGTTCCTTTAGCAGTCAGACGGGGGGCGGCTTTTTCGAGCATTTCCTTCACCATTTCGCTGTCGGCTCTGCGGCTCATGGCGTAGGCGACGATCTCGCGGTTGAACAAGTCCAAGATTGGCGAGAGGTACAATTTGCCGTCTTTTCCTTTGAGTTCGGTAACGTCGGTCAGCCATTTTTCGTTGGGCTTTCGGGCTTTGAACCGGCGTTTGAGGAGGTTTTCCGATATTTCGCCCATAGCGGGATGGCGGTAGGCTTTTTTCGCCCGTATGAGGGCTTTCAGTTCCAACTGCTTCATCAACCGCGCCGCTTTTTTGCGGTTCCAACCCAATGCTGCGGCAATGCGCCTTTGTCCGTAGCGTCCTTTATGCCGCCGGTAGGTTTCGACAAGGAGGGCTTTGTCGGCTGCGTCGGGGTCGGGTCGGTCTTGGTGATGGTAGTAAAAGCTGCTTTTGGGCAGGTTTGCGATGTGCAGCAGGTATTTGAGCGGGTGTTGCGCCCTCAGTGTTTGGACGGTTTGGCTTTGTCCTTTGCGGTCTGCTTTTGGCTGAGGGCTTTTAACTCCTTTAGGTAGGCGACCTCTGCGCGCATATAGCACAACTCTTCAATAAGCTCCGCCTGTGTTTTTTCTTGGTCGGGTTTATCTGCGATGAAGGGGTTTTTGCGGTGTTGGGGCATGGTTTTGGATTGGGGATGTTCGAGTGCGCCGATGCCGCCTTCTTGATAGGCGCGTATCCATCGCCGCAGGTGGGTTCTGGAAATGCCGTAGTGGTCTGCGGTACGCTGTTGGCTGCGTATATGCAGGTAGTGGAGTACGGCTTGGTATTTGAAGTGTAATGTATATTTGCTCATAAAAAAACTGCACCTTGTGAGTTGGAGGGGATGTCCAACTTTTGGGGGGCAGTTCAAACCGGAAAATTGGTTTTCAGACAACCTTTGTCGTTTTTGTACCACTTTGTAACTTTGATTAACCTATATCGATTTCTCATGAAATTCGGAAGAGAATGGGAAATTTCACTTCAGACGACCCAAACGGATTGAATAGCCAAGATTTACACGGTAAACTTATACAATTAAAAAATTTTATGATTTACTCACTATGAAACCCGCCTTCGACATAAAGTCAGCCCGGCTTGACGTACTGGCTATTCACCTGCATACCGCAGACTTGACCGAACTGGAAGAATTTTTGCGCCAGCGCGCCGGTCAGTATCAAGAATTGGATATTGTTCCTTTTGTTTTAGACGTACAGGATTTCGATCATCCCGAGTCATTGGACATCGGAGCTATGCTGACCCTTTTTGCCCGTTATGGCATGCAGATTTTAGGGCTGCGCCATGAAAGTGAAAGTTGGTCGTCTTTTGCTGCACGTTATCATTTGGTTTTCAGCCGCAGCGACAAATCCGAGCCGCAACAACCCAAAATCAACCAAGAGCCTGCCCCCGTTCAGGCAACCGTCATCAATAACCCGACCGTCCTCATCAGTACCCCCGTCCGCACCGGACAGCAGGTTTATGCGGAAAACGGCGACCTTATCGTAACCGGCATCGTCAGTGAAGGTGCGGAACTCATTGCTGACGGAAACATTCACGTCTATGCACCCATGCGCGGCAGGGCGCTGGCAGGCGCGAAAGGCAACACCAACGCGCGCATCTTTATTCACTCCATGCAGGCGGAGCTGGTCTCCGTAGCGGGCATCTACCGCAATTTCGAACAAGACCTGCCCGACCACCTGCACAAAAAAGCCGTACAGGTTTCATTGCAAGACAACCGTTTGGTTATCAGCGCAATCGACACAGATTAACCGTTCCAAAATTTGAAAGGAAATATCGTGACAAAAATCATCGTAGTAACATCAGGTAAAGGCGGCGTAGGTAAAACCACGACCAGCGCCAGTATTGCAGCCGGATTGGCATTGCGAGGCCACAAGACTGCCGTTATCGACTTTGACGTCGGTTTGCGTAACCTCGATCTGATTATGGGTTGCGAACGACGCGTTGTGTATGACCTGATTAACGTCATCCAGGGTGAAGCCACGCTCACCCAGGCACTGATTAAAGACAAAAACTGCGAAAACCTCTTCATTCTGCCTGCATCGCAAACCCGCGACAAAGACGCACTGACCCGTGAAGGCGTTGAGAAAGTCATGCAGGAATTGAGCAGTGACAAAATGGGATTCGAATACATCATCTGCGACTCTCCCGCCGGTATTGAACAGGGCGCATTGATGGCACTCTACTTCGCCGACGAAGCCATCGTTACAACCAACCCCGAAGTATCCAGCGTCCGTGACTCCGACCGTATCTTGGGCATCCTGCAAAGCAAATCCCGCAAAGCCGAACAAGGCGGCACAGTTAAAGAACACCTGCTGATTACCCGCTATTCTCCCGAACGCGTCAACAAAGGCGAAATGCTGTCCGTACAAGATATTTGCGACATCCTGCGCATCCCGCTCATCGGTGTCATTCCCGAATCGCAAAACGTCCTGCAAGCATCCAATGCCGGCGAACCCGTCATCCACCAAAACAGCGTTTCCGCTGCCGAAGCCTACAAAGACGTCATCGCGCGCCTCTTGGGTGAAAACCGCGAAATGCGTTTCCTTGAAGCTGAGAAAAAAGGCTTCTTCAAACGACTGTTCGGAGGCTAAGCCATGTCATTAATAGATATGTTGTTTGGCAGAAAGCCGAAAACCGCCGCCGTCGCGCGCGACCGCCTGCAAATCATCATTGCCCAAGAACGCGCTCAAGAAGGAAAGGCTCCCGACTACCTGCCGACCCTGCGCAAAGAATTACTGGAAGTATTGTCCAAATACGTCAACGTTTCCCTGGACGACATCCGCATTTCCCAAGAAAAGCAGGACGGTATGGACGTTCTCGAATTGAACATCACCCTGCCTGAACAAAAAACGGAACAGAAAAAGGCTTAACACATGACCTTGACCGAATTGCGTTACATCGTAGCCGTCGCGCAGGAGCGTCATTTCGGACGTGCCGCGCGCCGCTGCTTTGTCAGCCAGCCCACCCTTTCCATCGCCATCAAAAAGCTGGAAGAAGAGCTGTCGGTATCCCTGTTTGACCGCAGCAGCAACGACATCATCACCACCGAAGCGGGCGAGCGCATCATTGCCCAAGCCCGTCGCGTGTTGGAAGAAGCCGAGCTGATCAAGCACCTTGCCAGCGAAGAGCAAAACGAATTGGAAGGCGCATTCAAACTCGGTCTGATTTTTACCGTCGCCCCCTACCTTCTGCCCAAGCTCATCATTTCCCTGCGCGAAACCGCGCCGAAAATGCCCCTGATGCTCGAAGAAAACTACACGCACATCCTGACCGAATCGCTCAAACGCGGCGACGTCGATGCCATCGTAGTCGCAGAACCCTTCCAAGAGCCGGGTATCGTCACCGAGCCTTTGTATGACGAGCCTTTCTTCGTCATCGTCCCCAAAGGACACCATTTCGAAGAACTCGATGCCGTTACCCCGCAGATGTTGGGCGAAGAGCAGGTCTTGTTGCTGACGGAAGGCAACTGTATGCGCGACCAAGTTTTATCAAGCTGTTCCGAGCTGGCCGCCAAGCAGAAAATCCAAGGTCTGACCAACACCCTGCAAGGCAGCTCCATCAACACTATCCGCCACATGGTTGCCAGCGGTCTCGCTATCAGCGTCATGCCCGCTACAGCATTGACCGAAAACGACCATTTGCTGTTCAGCATCATCCCGTTTTCAGGCTCCGTACCGCACCGTCGCGTCGTTTTGGCATACCGTCGGAACTTCGTTCGCCCCAAAGCATTGACTGCCTTGCGGACTGCCATCCTCAATTCCCATCTTCACGGCGTAAGTTTTGTGAAGGAATAAAAGGGCGTTGTTATAAAATTTAGATGGAGACTGATTAATACCACCTGACATTTTATCAAACAAGATTAATCCTGATTACAACCTTGTATAGTCAAAACAAAAGGATGAATTTTCAATGAATAAGATTGCATTGTCGGTATTGATTTTATTGCTTGTTTCGGGCTGCGTTTATCCAAACATGGCTACACCATCATCACAGATTGCGCCAGCTTATATCTCAAGTGCGAAGTACAGTTTATTTGATTGCCATCAACTGCAAACCGAGCTTGATTCCATATCACGACGAGAATCAGTTTTAGTTGTTGCCCAAGAGCAACGCGTAAAAAACAGTGAGAAGCAGGCGACATGGTTCGGATATGGACAAGGTGACGGAGTTAAAGCCACAGAGCTTGCTAATGTGAAAGGAGAGAAGGAAGCTGTCAGAAAAGCATTGGCTTTAAAATCTTGCGCGGAATAGCATCAGAAAAATATCCACCATATTAGGAATATGCGTTAGATATTCTTTGTGATTATTTATTTCGCGGAGAGTTAAATGCTGTAAATAATCAAAAAGAGGTCGTCTGAAAACCTGAAACCAAGGTTTTCAGACGACCTCTGTAATTGTTCAACCAACAATCAGTCTTTCAACTTCGCCAACTGATTTTGAACTTTCGCCATTTTGTCTTCCAATTCCGCCAAATCGGCTTTGTCTTTTTCCACCAGATGCGCGGGGGCTTTTTCGGTGTAGCCGGGTTTGGAGAGTTTGGCGTTGAGTTTGTCCAAGGCTTTTTGCAGCTTCTCGGCTTCTTTGCCCAAACGGGCGGTTTCAGCGGCTTTGTCGATTTCGACTTTCAGCATCAGGCGCGCGCCGTTGCAGACGGCAACGGGGGCGTCTTCGCTTTCGGGCAGGGCGGCGACTTGCTGTGCTTCGGTCAGGCGGGTCATCATCGGCAGGTATTTGAGGTAGTCCGCTAGGTCGTCCGCGCTTTCGACAAACAGCGGGGCTTTCACGTTGGGCTGGATGCCCATTTCGCCGCGCAGGTTGCGGACAGCGCCAATCAAATCCTGCAACACGGTCATTTGCTCGAAGGTCGTCTGAACGATTTGTTCGCGGTCGGCTTCTGGGAAACGGGCGAGCATGATGCTGTCGGCGGTTTTGACGTCGCACATGGGGGCGACGGTTTGCCACAATTCTTCGGTGATGAACGGGATAATCGGATGCAGCAGGCGCAGGGCGGCCTCGAGTACGCGCAATAAGGTATGGCGTGTGGCACGTTGGCGGCTGGCGCAGCCGGTTTGGAGCTGTACTTTGGCAAGTTCCAGATACCAGTCGCAATAGTCATTCCATACGAAGCTGTACAGGGTTTCCGCCGCCAAATCAAAACGGTAGGTTTCGTAGGCTTGCGTTACTTGTTCGATGGTCTGATTCAGACGACCTATGATCCACATATCGGGGAAGGAATAGCCACGCGGCTCGGTGGCGGTTGCGCCGTAGCCGCAGTCTTGGTTTTCGGTGTTCATCAAGACGAAGTTGGTGGCGTTCCAGATTTTGTTGCAGAAGTTGCGGTAGCCTTCGGCGCGTTTGAAGTCGAAGTTCACGCTGCGGCCCAAGCTGGCGTAACTCGCCATGGTGAAGCGCAATGCGTCCGCGCCCATGCTGGGGATGCCTTCTGGGAAGAGTTTTTTCGTGGCTTCTTCCACTTTCGGCGCGGTTTCGGGTTTGCGCAGACCGGTCGTACGTTTCACCAGCAGCTTGTCCAAACCGATACCGTCGATCAAATCGACGGGGTCGATGACGTTGCCTTCGGATTTGGCCATTTTTTTGCCGTCATAGTCGCGCACGATGCCGTGGATGTACACGTCTTTAAACGGCACTTTGCCGGTGAAGTGGGTGGTCATCATAATCATGCGCGCCACCCAGAAGAAGATGATTTCGTAGCCGGTGACCAAGACGTTGGACGGCAGGAAGGCTTTGAGTTCGTCGGTTTCAGACGGCCAGCCGAGCGTGGAGAACGGCACGAGCGCGGAGGAGAACCATGTATCCAATACGTCTTCGTCGCGGGTCAAGCCTGTTTTGCCGGCTTGTTTTTCGGCTTCCGCCTGATTGCGGGCGACGTAAACATTGCCTGCTTCGTCGTACCACGCGGGAATCTGATGCCCCCACCACAGTTGGCGTGAGATGCACCAGTCTTGGATGTTGTTCATCCATTGGTTGTAGGTATTGACCCAGTTTTCGGGGATGAAGCGTACCGCGCCGCTGTCGACGGCTTTTTTGGCTTTGTCGGCGAGGCTTAAGCCTTTGAATTCGCTGTCAGGCTCGCCGCCGTTTGGTGTGGCGGACATGGCGACAAACCATTGGCTGGTCAGCATCGGCTCAATCACTGAACCGGTGCGGTCGCCTTTCGGCGTCATCAGCGTGTGTGCTTTGATTTCGACCAACAAGCCTTGTTCCTGCAAATCGGCAACCATTTGTTTACGCGCGGCAAAGCGGTCCAAGCCTGCGTATTTTTCAGGCAGGGCAAAGCCTTGTTGCGCTTCGCCTTTGAAGTTGAACACTTCGGCGTTAGCCAGCACCTTGGCTTCCAAATCGAACACGTTAATCAGGCGTGTGTCGTGGCGTTTGCCGACTTCGTAGTCGTTGAAGTCGTGCGCAGGCGTGATTTTCACGCAGCCGGTGCCAAAGTCTTTTTCAACGTATTCGTCGGCAATCACGGGGATGGTGCGGCCGGTCAGCGGCAGGATCAATTCTTTGCCGATCAAATGGGTATAACGTTCGTCTTCAGGATTGACGGCAACGGCCACGTCGCCCAGCAGCGTTTCAGGGCGGGTGGTCGCTACGATAACGGCTTCGGCGGGATTGTCCGCCAGCGGATAGCGGATGTGCCACATAGAGCCTTGTTCTTCCACGCTTTCCACTTCCAAATCCGATACCGCCGTACCCAATACAGGGTCCCAGTTCACCAAGCGTTTGCCGCGGTAAATCAAGTCTTGCTCATACAGGCGCACGAACACTTCGGTTACGGTTTCGGCACGCATGTCGTCCATCGTGAAATACTCGCGCGTCCAGTCGGCAGAACAGCCCACGCGACGCATCTGCTGCGTAATCGTGCCGCCGGACACTTCTTTCCATTCCCACACTTTTTCCAAGAATTTTTCGCGGCCCAAGTCATGACGGGACACATTTTGCGCGGCAAGCTGACGCTCGACTACGATTTGCGTGGCAATGCCCGCGTGGTCGGTGCCCGGAATCCAGGCGGTGTTGCAGCCTTTCATGCGGTAGTAGCGGGTCAGACCGTCCATAATGGTTTGGTTGAAGGCATGGCCCATGTGCAGCGTACCGGTTACGTTGGGCGGCGGCAGTTGGATGGAAAAAGACGGTTTGGTCAAATCCATATCGGGCTGGAAATAACCTTGGGTTTCCCAGTTTTGATAGTGTTTGGATTCGATTTCGGCGGGATTGTATTTATCTAACATGGTAAAAAATGCTGTCTGTAAAAGGGTTTGCGGGCAAACGTCTGTTTAAAAAATAATTGCGGATTATAGCGCAAAAAGGTCGTCTGAAACGGAATATCGTTTCAGACGACCTTTTTGAAACAAATCGAAACGGGCTTATTTGCCTTTATCGGATTTGGCTTCTTTCTTCAGGGAAGCGTACAACTCAGGATCGCGGTTTTTCAGCAGGGAGGCAATCGCCAAATCGTCGCGGTTTACTTTTGCCAAGTCAACGCGTTCGATGTGTACCAAGCGCAGCAGCTCGCGTACAGGTTTGGGCATATTGCGGCCGGATTCGTAACGTGAACCACCGGACTGAGTTACGCCGATACGGCTCCAAAAGTCCATTTGGTTCAAACCGAGTTTTTTGCGGATATCGCGGATGTTGTCAATTTTCTCAAACGACTTCATGAAAATTCCTTTTTCTTCTGTATTGTTTGTTGATAAGCAATTCTGCTTCTCTGCAACGGGATGCGGAAGCTTTCGATACAGCCTGAATTGTTACACAAATGACAATCGGCTGCGCGATAGAAAACTATCTATACTGAATGTTTAGACAGTATATTCGAAAGAAGTTTTGTCAGATTCTTGATAATTTGCAAAAATATTTCCAAGTCAAATAATTTCAATAAAATTATTATTATAAATCAAAAATATATATTTTAAGCATCAGTAATATTTTACAAAAATAAACAATTCAAACAGGAATATTTCATTCGCAATTATTAATTCATCATAATATTTTGCGCAAAAAATACGCAATAGAACCGTATTCCAATGCGTATTTTCAGCTATTCGGCCTCAAAACGCTGCCTAGCGCTTTCTCGGATAAAAGGTAATCGGCTGGACGATGGAGCGTGTCAGCTGTTTCGGCAAGGTCATCATTGCAATCATCCACACGCCCACCGTGTAACACAATATCCCGCCGTTACGCATCCCTCCCAATGCAGTACTGCCTAAAACTGCCTCCAGCATCAAGCAAACGGCGGCAGCCGCACAAGCTGCCATGCCGGCAAGAAACAGCGCATGGCGGGCATATCTGCGCAACATTTTTTTCAAAGCCGCTTTGACCAAAACGGCAGCAATCAACAGATTGAAAAAGAAAAACACGCCTGCAACCAGCCACACTGCCGAATCGTTCCAACCTTTCGCCACAGACCATCCGCCACCCTGCCGGCTAAACAGCAATCCGCCGCCACCCGCCATCATGGCAAACACATCATGAATCAATAACGCCAGCGGCAATGCGGCAAAAATCAATGCCGTCAGCAAAGGCCGATAAGGTTTTTCCTGTTCGAGATACATCATGCCGTTCCAAAATCGAAAACAACGGCAATTATAGAACAATCGCTTTGCGGTATCAGCCTGAAGCGGAATCAGATCAAAAATGAAACAACACCAAGCTCAAGGCAATCACCGCCATGCCGGACGTCAACCCGTAAACGGTTTCGTGTCCGTCGGAATAACGCTTGGCGGCGGGCAGCAATTCGTCCAACGCAAGAAACACCATCACGCCCGCAATCACGCCAAACACTGCACCGAACACGAAAGGCGATAAAAACGGCTTGAGCATGGTGTAGCCCAAAACCGCGCCCAAGGGTTCGGCCAGTCCTGAAGCGAGACAGGCGAGGACGGTTTTTTTGCGGTTGCGGGTGGCGAAATAAACGGGCGCGGCAATGGAAATGCCTTCGGGAATATTGTGTATCGCAATCGCGAGCGCCAGCGGCATCCCGACGGCGGGATTTTCCAGCGTGGCGAAAAACGTTGCCAAACCTTCGGGAAAATTGTGCGCGGTAATCGCAAACGCCGCCATCATGCCGACTCGGGCGATGTGGCGGCGTTTGTTTTCCTGAAAAGCGGGGTCGTGCGGATCGAGCGTTTCATGCGGGTTCGGCACAAGGCGGTCAATCAGCGCAATCGAGCCCATGCCTGCCAGAAAAGCCAGCGTCGCGGCGGCGAAGGCTTTGTCTTTGTCGTAAACCTGCCCGAAGGCTTCGCTGGATTTGTTGAAAATCTCCGTCAGCGACACATACACCATCGCCCCGCCCGCGAACGCCAATCCGAACGACAATACGCGCGGGTTGGGCGTTTTGGAAAACATCACCAACCCGCTGCCCAATACGGTAAACAATCCGGCGGCAAGGGCGATGCCGAAGGCGGTGATAAGGTTGGGCAAGGCAATATCAAGCATGAAAATCGGTTCTTCAGTGAATGTAATGCCATCAGGCTAACACATATTTCCACAAAAGAGAATAGTTATTATTTTCATAAATAAAGATTAAGATGGAAAATATTGAAACTGTCATTCCCTACCCGCTTACGCAAAGGCGGCTGCGCAGGCATGACGGCACAGACTTTTCATTTCACTTTAACGTAACAAAAAGGTCGTCTGAAACCTGATTTCCGGTTTCAGACGACCTTTTCTTCTTTAATCCTTACAAGCGTTTTACTCAACTCAAGAGCATTTCCTGTATCAGCTTCATGCCCCATTGCCAGCCGCCGAGTGCGCCGTTGAGCGTGCCGGAGTGCGGCGACAGGAGGAGGCGGGCGTTCCACAGGTTTGCCCGCTCTTCCGCCCAGTTGCGCGGCGTACCGTTTTGTTCGGCGATGACAAGCGCGGTGCGGCAGGGGCAACGGACGCGCCGGAGGGTGTGTATTTCATCGTCGGGGAATGCTTCGGGGCGCGGCGAGACGAGGATGATGTTGACGATTTTTTTCTGTGTCAGAATGTCGGTTTGGTAGAGCCAAGCCAAAAAGGCGGATACGCCTGCGCCATGGGCGACGACAGCGATGTGTTCGCCGCTGATGCCTGCAAACGCCGTCTGAAGGTTTGCCTGCCATTGGGCGATGCTTTGGCCGGCGGAAGCAGCGGCGGTTTGGACGACGGGATAGCTGACCGCCCAGCGGTCTATCCACATTTCCGCCTCGTCCGCGTCGCGTATCAAGAAAAGCGTCAGGTCTTCGAGTTCGAAAGTTCGCATTTCAGACGACCTATTTGAGCAAATCGTTGAGCGTAAAGGTAATCAAGAGCGCGGCTGGGACACTTAAAACGGCGCAGGTGGCGAGGCAGATCAGGATGTTGGCAATCAACCGCCAGCCTTTCCAGCCGAAACACTTGGCGGCAATCATGAGGCAGGGCAGCGAAAACAGCAGCCACACCCCCGCCCAAAGCGGATTGGCGCGGGTCATTTCAACCCAGCCGGACATCCGCGCCAGCATGAATATCGTCCACACCAGCATAGGCAGTACAAACGCGGCGACCACCCATGCCGCACCTATGCCGGTTTTACCGTTCACATTCCAATCGTATTTGCCGAAAACTTTATTGGGCAGCATAGTCGTACTCCACGACCAAAGGGGCATGGTCGGAAAATTTCTCGTCTTTATAAACATGCGCGGACACCGCTTTGGCGGCGAGCTCGGGCGTAACCATCTGATAGTCGATGCGCCACCCGACATCTTTCACATACGCCTGTCCGCGGTTGCTCCACCAAGTATAGCCGGGATTGTCGGGATAGAGCGTGCGCCATATATCCGTCCAGCCGAGCGTATGGATGACTTTGCCTATCCATTCGCGCTCCTCGGGCAGGAAGCCTGAGTTTTTCTGATTGCCTTTCCAGTTTTTCAGGTCGATGTTTTGGTGGGCGATGTTCCAGTCGCCGCAGACAACAATGTCGCGTCCCTCCGCCTTCATGGCTTCAAGCATGGGATAGAACGCGTCTAAAAAGCGGTATTTCAATTCCTGCCGCTCCGGCGCGCTGGTGCCGCTGGGCAGATAAAGCGAAATCACCGACAACTTTCCGAAATCACAGCGCACAAACCGCCCTTCCCTGTCGAATTCTTCAATGCCCATACCGATTTGCACATGGTCAGGTGCGCGTTTGCTGTACACCGCTACGCCGCTGTAACCGCGTTTTTCGGCGCAATGCCAATGGCCGTGCATCCCGTGCGGATTCTTCATTTCGTCGGACAAATCGGCTTCCTGCGCTTTGAGTTCCTGCACGCAGACAATGTCCGCACCCGATGCGGCGATGTATTCGTAAAACCCTTTTTTGTAGGCGGAGCGGATGCCATTGACGTTGGCAGAGATGATTTTCAGCATAATTTTGTGCTTTGGAATATTGGTTTGAGGAGAAAAAACGGATTGTAACCGATAGCGGCAAAGGTCGTCTGAAAAACAGGTTCGGACAAATCCATCCTATTCCCGATACTCAAACGCCGCACCTAAAAACTGGGCCAACGCCGAAACATGGGAACGCTGCGGATTCTTGACGGCGGTCAGCAGCCATACCCTGCCGTTTTGCTTCTCCAACTCAAGCAGGCGGGCTACGGCGCGCTGTTGCACCTCGCCCTGCAATTCTTCGTGATAGCGCGTAACGAAGCCGTCGAAATTCTGCTCCGGGTTTTCATGATACCAACGGCGCAGGGCGGCACTCGGCGTAATGTCTTTGAGCCAGAGGACGGAGGCGAACTTTTCCTTCGTCACCCCACGCGGATAAAGGCGGTCGATAAAGACGGCGGTTTGTCCGTCTGCGGGGAGGTAACGATAAATGCGTTGTACGGTAAACATCGTTTTTCTGCTCCTATATCTTGGGTTCAATCAAACGGCACCGAGTCCTTTCAGACGACCTTTCACCTTCAAACGTCGTCTGAAACCCGTTTCCATTCCAATGCCAAATCGTACAAGGCTTTTTTGCCTTCGCCGGTAATTTTGGCGGCAAGTTCGGCGGCCTGCTTGGTGGGCAGTTCGGCAGCGAGGATTTTCATAACGTTTTGGGCGGTATCGGGCAAGGTACCGTGTTTTTCACGGGGCGCAGGATGGAGGATGAGCACCATTTCGCCGCGCACCTGATTGCCGTCGTTTTTCAGGGTCGTCTGAATTTCAGTAACCGTGCCGCTGAGGAAGGTTTCAAAGGTTTTGGTGATTTCTCGGGCAAGGGTCAGGCTGCGTTCGGGGAAGAGGGCCGCCATGTCGGCAAGGGTGGCTTCGATGCGGTGCGGGGTTTCAAACATCACAACGGGGAAATCAGCCTGCGCCCATTTGGCAAGCAGCTTCTGCCGTTCGCCGGATTTCGGCGGTAGGAAACCGTTGAAGTAGAAATTGGGTTCGGTAACGCCTGCGACGCTCAATGCCCCCATGACCGCGCTCGCGCCGACAACGGGGACGACCTTGAACCCAGCCTCACGCACGCGGCGGGCGAGTTTCGCACCGGGATCGCAGACGGCGGGCGTACCTGCGTCGGAAACTTGTGCGACAGTGAGGTCGTCTGAAAGATGGTTGATGATTTTGTCCGCCATTTGCTGTTCGTTATGCTCGCGCACGCTGACGAGTTTGCCCTGTATGCCGTATGCGCTCAGAAGCTGTGCGGTAACGCGCGTATCTTCGGCGCAGATAATGTCGGCTTTTTGCAGGACGGCGAGTGCGCGCAGGGTGATATCCGCCAAATTGCCGATGGGCGTGGCGACAACGTATAATGTCCGTTTTTCAATACTGTCGGCGGCTTTTTGAAGGTGTTTTTGAAACATGGCTTTATCAGGTCGTCTGAAAACAATATAACGATATTATACGGGGTAAACTTCCATGCGTCTGAACCACAAACAAGGGGTGGCGGGCGAAGATGCCGCGCTGGCGTTTCTTCTTTCGCAAGGCTGCAAACTCGTGGCGCGCAACTGGCACTGCGCTTACGGTGAAATCGATTTGATTGTCAAAAACGGTAACATGATTCTGTTTGTTGAAGTAAAATACCGCAAAAATCAGGGTTTCGGCGGTGCCGCATACAGTATTTCGCCGTCTAAGTTATTGAAACTGCAACGGTCTGCGGAGTATTATCTGCAACAAAACGGCATGACGGATAGCGCGTGCCGCATCGATGCGGTGCTGATAGAAGGAAACCGCCCGCCCGAATGGATAAAGAATATTACAGGTTGACGATATGACGACTTTACAAGAGCGCGTTGCCGCCCATTTCGCCGAAAGCATCCTTGCCAAGCAGGAAGCCGAAAAAGTGTTGATTGAGCCGACCGCTCAAGCGGCGGAATTGATGCTGCAATGCCTGATGAACGACGGCAAAATTTTAGCCTGCGGCAACGGCGGTTCGGCTGCCGACGCGCAGCACTTCGCCGCCGAAATGACCGGACGCTTTGAAAAAGAGCGCATGGAACTTGCCGCCGTCGCGCTGACGACGGACACTTCCGCGCTGACCGCCATCGGCAACGACTACGGTTTTGACCATGTGTTCAGCAAGCAAGTGCGCGCGCTCGGACGTGCCGGCGACGTTTTGGTCGGCATCTCTACCTCCGGCAACTCCGCCAACGTCATCGAAGCCATCAAAGCGGCACACGAACGCGATATGCACGTCATCGCCATGACCGGCCGCGACGGCGGCAAAATCGCCGCCATGCTCAAAGACACCGACGTACTGCTCAACGTCCCCTACCCGCGCACCGCCCGCATTCAGGAAAACCATATCCTGCTGATACACGCCATGTGCGACTGCATCGACTCCATGTTGCTTGAAGGAATGTAAGCCTTTTTTCAGACGACCCTCTTTTAAAGGTCGTCTGAAACATATCCGCCGAACCCATCATCAAGGAAAAAATATGAACATCAAACGTCATACCGCACCCGTTCTGACCGCCCTCCTCCTCAGCCTGACACTCAGCGGCTGTGTCGGCGTACTCCTCGGCGGCGCGGCAGTCGGCACCAAATCCGCCGTCGACCGCCGCACCACAGGCGCGCAAACCGACGACAACGTAATGGCCGTGCGCGTCGAAACCACTGCCCGCTCCTACCTGCGCCAAAACAACCAAGCGCAGGGTTACACCCCCAAAATCAACGTTGTCGGCTACAACCGCCAACTGCTGCTGCTCGGACAAGTCGCCACTGAAGGCGAAAAACAATTCGTCGAACAAATCGCCCGCGCCGAACAAGCCGCCGAAGGCGTGTACAACTACATCACCGTTGCCTCCCAAGAACGCACCATCGGCGACATAACCAACGACACATGGGGTACATCCAAAGTCCGCACCGCCCTTTTAGGCCTCAAACCCGCTACACAGGCTCGTGTCAAAATCGTAACTTACGGCAACGTTACTTACGTCATGGGCGTACTGACACCCGAAGAGCAAGAGCAGGTAACCCGCCGCGTCAGCACCACCGTCGGCGTACAAAAAGTCGTTACCCTGTATCAAAACTACACCCAACCCGAATAACGCAGCCCTAATCCAAAGGGCGGGAACAACATCCCGCCCGTCCCCATCCACCTTTTCACACATCGATCTATGTCCAAAAAACAAAACGAATCTTTCCAACTCAAACCTAAACACCTTATCCGCGCCGCTTTCGTCATTTCCATCATTGCCGTCGGCGCACTGATTGTTGGCGTTATCGGTACGCTCAATACCAAACCCGACACCAGCAACACCCAATCCGCCCAAACCGCGCCCAAAGACGAAGGTGTGGAAGTTTGGCGTCCGAACGGCACCGTCGAACCGAAAAAAATCATAGTAGGCTCTGAAGACGAAACAAACGAACAAGAAAAAACCGCTTCTCAAAACCCCGTTATTCCGCCACAAAACCAATCCGAAAACCGTCGTGCCAAAGCACAGCCTGACAATAAGAAAAATAAAGATAAAAACAACGACCAGCACGACCAAATACCGCCCGCGCAGACAGAAACAGCGGAAACCAAAGCCAAACCTGCCCAAAGTACCCCTGCGGATCAGCCACAGGCCCAAGCCCCTGCCCAGCCTGCCAAAACCGAAGTTCACGAAACGAAGGGCGAATCCAAACCCGCACCGCAACCCGCTCCCAAGCCGGCTCAGCCTAAACCCGCTCCCAAGCCGGCTCAGCCTAAACCCGCTCAACCTAAACCGGTTCAGCCCAAACCTCAATCCAAAGATGTCATGGACAATCTGTTTTAACCAGACAACCCGCCGGCCTGCGGCCGCCTTATCCGTAATCTGCATCCTCTTCCCTTTCAGACGACCTTTGTGCCGCAACAAGGTCGTCTGAAACCATCAAGGAAACAACATGAACGAAATCATCATCAAAACCCCCGAAGAAATCGAGAAAATGCGCGAACTAGGCAAACTCGTCGCCGAAGCCCTCGACTACATCGGACAATTCGTCAAACCCGGCGTAACCACCAACGAAATCGACAAACTCGTTTACGACTACCACGTCAACGTCCAAGGCGGCTATCCCGCTCCTTTGCACTACGGCAACCCGCCCTACCCCAAATCCTGCTGCACCTCCGTCAACCACGTCATCTGCCACGGCATTCCCGACGACAAGCCGCTCAAAGAAGGCGACATCATCAACATCGACCTGACCATCAAAAAAGACGGCTTCCACGGCGACTCAAGCCGTATGTTTACCGTCGGCAAAGTCTCCCCCATCGCCCAGCGCCTGATCGACATCACCCACGAATCCATGATGGCGGGCATCGCCGCCGTCAAACCCGGCGCGACCTTGGGCGACATCGGCTATGCCTGCCAACAAGTTGCCGAAAACGCAGGCTACTCCGTCGTACAAGAATTTTGCGGCCACGGCATCGGACGCGGTTTCCACGAAGCCCCGCAAGTTCTGCACTACGGCAGGAAAGGACAAGGCGTCGTCCTGAAGCCCGGCATGATTTTCACCATCGAGCCGATGATCAACCAGGGCAAACGCCACCTGCGCATCCTAAACGACGGCTGGACGGTCGTAACCAAAGACCGCTCCCTCTCCGCCCAATGGGAACATGAAGTTTTAGTGACAGAAACCGGCTACGAAATCCTAACCATCAGCCCTACCACCGGCAAACCCTAATCTGTCAAACCATCCCGCTTTCAAAGCAAAAAGGTCGTCTGGAAACTTGGAAATCAAGTTTGAACTGCACCCCAAAAGTTGGACATCCCCTCCAACTCACAAGGTGCAGTTTTTTTATGAGCAAATATACATTACACTTCAAATACCAAGCCGTACTCCACTACCTGCATATACGCAGCCAACAGCGTACCGCAGACCACTACGGCATTTCCCGAACCCACCTGAGACGATGGATAACCGCCTATCAAGAAGGCGGTATCGGCGCACTCGAACATCCCCAATCCAAAATCATGCCCCACCACCGCAAAAACCCCTTCATCGCCGACAAATCCGACAACAAAAAAACACAGGCAGAGCTTATTGAAGAACTGTGCTATATGCGCGCAGAGGTCGCCTACCTAAAGGAGTTAAAAGCCCTCAGCCAAAAGCAGACCGAAAAGGACAAAGCCAAACCGTCCAAACACTGAGGGCGCAACACCCGCTCAAATACCTGCTGCACATCGCAAACCTGCCCAAAAGCAGCTTTTACTACCATCACCAAGACCGACCCGACCCCGACGCAGCCGACAAAGCCCTCCTTGTCGAAACCTACCGGCGGCATAAAGGACGCTACGGACAAAGGCGCATTGAAGCAGTTGGAACTGAAAGCCCTCATACGGGCGAAAAAAGCCTACTACCATCCCGCCATGGGCGAGATATCGGAACACCTCCTCAAACGCCGGTTCAAAGCCCGAAAGCCCAACGAAAAATGGCTGACCGACGTTACCGAACTCAAAGGGAAGGACGGCAAACTGTACCTCTCGCCAATCTTGGACTTGTTCAACAGGGAAATCGTCGCCTACGCCATGAGCCGCAGAGCCAACAGCGAAATGGTGAAGGAAATGCTCGAAAAAGCCGCACCCCATCTGACTGATAAAGGAACGATGCTGCATTCGGACCAAGGTGTGCTGTACCGTACGGCGGGGTATAGGGAATTGCTTGCGGAGCATTCCATGGTTCAAAGCATGTCGCGAAAGGCGAACTGTTGGGACAATGCGCCGATGGAAAGCTTCTTTGCGGTGTTGAAGACGGAGTGTTTCTATAACGCAGGTGAATTGACGGTAGATGAATTGATGAAGCAGATAGATGACTATATGGATTACTACAACCGGGAGCGTTGCAGTTTGAAATTGAAAAAGCTGAGTCCTGTCGCATACAGAACCCAGCTTGCACAGAGCGCCTGAATAGGCTTTTATGAGTATCCAAGATTTGGAGGCCAGTTCAGTTTTCAGACGACCTTTTTATAGTGGATTAACTTTAAATCAGGACAAGGCGACGAAGCCGCAGACAGTACAGATAGTACGGCAAGGCGAGGCAACGCCGTACTGGTTTAAAGTTAATCCACTATATCTTCCAGACTTTATCTTTCAGGCTAACTCAACCTTTAGTACGTTCCAACAGTTCTTCCGCCAAGGCGAGGTAGGCTTTGGTGCCTTTGGCGTTGGCGTCGTAGGCGAGTGCGGGCATGCCGTGGCTGGGGGCTTCGGCGAGGCGGACGTTGCGGGGGATGACGGTTTGGAACATCAAGTTGCCGAAATGTTGGAAAAGTTGTTCGCTAACTTCGACGACGAGGCGGCTGCGGCTGTCGTAGAGGGTGCGGACGATGCCAGTGATGTCGAGGCGCGGGTTGATTGCCTGACGGATTTTGCGCACGGTGGCGATAAGGTCGGAGATACCTTCGAGGGCATAGTATTCGCACAACATGGGGACGATGACGCCGTTGGCGGCGACGAGTCCGTTGAGCGTGAGCAGGGTCAGCGAAGGGGGGCAGTCGATGAGGACGAAGTCGTAGTCGTTTTCGACGGTTTGCAGGGCGTTTTTGAGGCGGATTTCGCGGGCGATTTCTTGCACCAGCTCAATTTCGGCACCGGCAAGCGCACGGTTGGCGCCGAGTACGTCGTAGCTGCCGTCCCCGCTGCGGACGACGGCGGTTTTGATGTCGGTATCGGCCAATACGACTTGGTACACGCCTTCTTCGAGGCGGGCTTTGTCTATGCCACTGCCTGTGGTGGCGTTGCCTTGCGGGTCGAGGTCGATGACGAGGACGCGTTTGCCTTTGGAGGCGAGCGATGCCGCGAGGTTGACGGTGGTGGTGGTTTTGCCGACGCCGCCTTTTTGGTTGGCAACGGCGAGGATTTGTGCGCTCATGTTTTTGCTGCTGTCGGATGGATTAATGGCGGAATTTTAACGTTTTTTGCTTGAAATGGGTATAAGGTCGTCTGAAAAGGAGGCGGTGGCGGGCAGGGACGTTTTATAGCGAATTTTCTTTAAATCAAGACAAAACAAGGTAATGCTGCGCCGATTTAAAGTGAACTTGCTATACAATATGCCGTTTTTTTAACTGCCCTAGAGATATACCATGAAAAAATCTTTCTTTGCCCTGTTGCTTGCCGTTGTTTTGCCTGCGGCCAATGCGGCTTCGGTTGCCGAATTGAAGGAGAGAATTGAAGTTTTAGAAGCCCGCGTCGCCAGCTTGGAACGCATTATCTTATCGGGTTCGCGCAACCCGAATCGGGTTTATGTGTGCAGCGTCAAGCCGTTTCAGAAATTGTTTGAGGCTTCGGGGAAAAACGAATGGGAAGCGCGTCGTGCTGTCCGCCGTGCCTGCAATGCGGAAACTTCGGCGATGTTCTGCGAAGACTCTGCTATCCATTGCGAAAAATACGAATAACGGGATTTGAATAACAAGGTCGTCTGAAACGGAATCGGGTTTCAGACGACCTTTTTAACGGCATTCCGTCTTGTTTAACGCTGTTTTTTGCGGATTTCTGCCGCCATTTCCAAAGCGGTGCGGACAGCTTCAATCAGGCTGCCGGAGGCAGCTTTGCCTGTTCCCGCCAAATCCAGCGCGGTACCGTGGTCAACGGAAGTACGGATAAACGGCAGTCCGAGCGTAATGTTGACGCCTTGTCCGAAACCGGCATATTTCAGCGTCGGCAGACCTTGATCGTGATACATCGCCAAAACGGCATCGGCATCTTTCAGCAAAAACGGCTGAAACACCGTGTCTGCCGGATAAGGGCCGCTGACGTGTATGCCTTCTCTTTTGAGGCGGGTCAGCGCAGGGGTGATGATTTCGGCTTCTTCGTGTCCCAAATGTCCGCCCTCGCCTGCATGCGGATTCAATCCGGTAACCAGGATATGCGGTTGGGCAATGCCGAATTTGTCGCGTAAATCGGCGTTCAAAATACGGACGACAGACTCGACGAGCGGCTGTGTTACGGCATCGGCGACCGCGCGCAGCGGTAAATGGGTCGTAACCAAAGCGACGCGCAGCCCGTCGCCTGCCAACATCATGACGACTTGTTCCGTCTGACTTTTTTCGGCGAGGTATTCGGTATGTCCGCTAAAGAATCCGCCACCCGCACCTGCATCGTTAATGATGCCTTTGTGTAGCGGCGCGGTTACCATGCCGTCGAATATGCCTTCGGTAATGCCTTGATATGCCGTATCCAGCAGTTGCAAGACATAGCGCGCATTGGCGCGATTGAGCATGCCGGCTTCGCAAGGCGCGTCAAGCGGAATATGCAAAACTTCCAATTCCCCATGACACAACGGGGCTTTATCGGCATCACTAGGGACAAAATTCCGCAAGACAACGTTTTTGCCCAACATCTCCGCCCGCTGCACCAATAGGTCTTTGTCGCCCAAAACAACGGGGCGGCACGGCAACTCGGCAAACGCCAAATCCAAACAAATATCGGGACCGATACCGGCAGGCTCGCCGGAGGTAACTGCTAATACGGGAAGGGACATGATGCGATTCCTTAATCTGGATAAAGGTCGTCTGAAAGTGGTTGATGGGGATTTCAGACGACCTTTGTTTTCATCTTTGCAATGTAGGGCGGATTCCAATAAGACCCCGCCATCCCGTCATACCCACGCACGGGAATGACGGCAGTGTCCGTATCAAAAAACGAGTGGATCAACCCTATTGTATAGTGGATTAAATTTAAATCAGGACAAGGCGACGAAGCCGCAGACAGTACAGATAGTACGGAACCGATTCACTTGGTGCTTCAGCACCTTAGAGAATCGTTCTCTTTGAGCTAAGGCGAGGCAACGCCGTACTGGTTTAAAGTTAATCCACTGAGACCTTTGCAATAACATAGGTTACTAAAATTTTATGCTCAATCTCATTTTCAAAATTCAAAACCTTTCGGATTTTTCCTACTTTTTGCTCAATATTAGGAAGGTTTTAGTCAATTGAAAATTTTTTTGGCGCATTTTTATGCGTAAAATTTCGTTAATAGACTATTTTTGCAAAGGTCTCCCACTATATTATTGGGTTTCAGACGACCTCCCCTCCCATCCAACCAAAGGAAACCCGCATGAAAAAATTCTTCTTCCTCACCACCGCCCTCCTGCTCCTCAACGCCTGCGCCGCCCAATCCGGACAAGGCAGCTCTGCACAAGTCTATGGTGAAATCAAAGGCGGCGTAGAAAGCAGCCACGTTCACTAAAGCGGGCGGAACAGCAGGCATTTGGTTCATTTAAAAAATGCCGCGCCCAAAATCATCTGTTCCTAAAATACGCATGATCAACATCGTGCCAACAAATCAAAAGGTCGTCTGAAACTTGGTTTCCCAGTTTTCAGACGACCTTTTCGATTAGATGGAAGACAGAATCTTGCGCCACCGCCATTCCCACGCCAAACGTGGAAAGGACAAGGCAAATGTTACGAAAACAACGTCGTCTGAAACGGCAAACCTGCAAACTTTTCAGACGACCTTGGTAAGGTTTGTCGGATCAAAAAACCGTCGTTAAAGCGGTCAGGTTTTCAGACGACCTTCAGGCAGATTCCGTCTTCAGCGGATAATCCCGCGCGTGGATTGGGCAAAGAAGTCTTTAAACACCGCCAACTCGGCCTGCGTTTCGGCGCGGCGGAGGATGTCGGCTTTGGCTTCTTCAAACGGGATGCCGCGGTGGTAGATGGTTTTATACACATCTTTGACGGCGGCGATCTGCTCGGCGGTGAAGCCGTTGCGGCGCATGCCTTCGCTGTTGATGCCTGCGGGTTCGGCGCGGTAGCCTGCCGCCATGAAATAAGGCGGTACGTCTTTGTGTACGCCTGCGGCGAAGGCGGTCATGGCGTAGTCGCCGATTTGGCAGAACTGGAACACCAGCGTGTAGCCGCCCAAGACGACGTAGTCACCGATGGTAACGTGTCCGGCAAGCGAGGCGTTGTTGGCGAAGATGGTGTGGTTGCCGATGACGCAGTCGTGCGCGAGATGGCAGTACGCCATAATCCAGTTGTCGTCTCCGACGCGGGTTTCGCCGATGCCGGTTACCGTGCCGAGGTTGAAGGTGGTGAATTCGCGGATGGTGTTGCCGTTGCCGATAATCAGCTTGGTCGGCTCGTCGCGGTATTTTTTGTCCTGCGGGATTTCGCCGAGGCTGGCAAATTGGAAAATGCGGTTGTTTTCGCCGATGGTGGTGTGGCCGTTGATGACGGTATGCGGTCCGATTTCGGTGTTCGCACCGATTTGGACGTTGGGACCGATGATGGTATACGCGCCGACTTTGACGCTTGAGTCGAGTTCGGCTTTGGGGTCAATGACGGCGGTCGGGTGGATGAGGGTCATGTTTTTAATACTCCGCTGCTTGTTTAGACAAATAATAGAAAATTACAGTTTGTCGATTTCATCGCAGACCGCAATCACTTGATCGCTAAAATGGCTGAATACTGAAGCAGTATCTACATCCATATAATTAAGCAGTTCAAAAATAGATCGGTGGATATTTCTAGCGTAGTTAGTATCTTTTATTGCACCTTTAAAACAAATCGGCTCGTGATGTGCCAAACGATTACGGAATTTGTTAATATTGGAAAGTTCTTGAAAAATCCATTTTTGGTTATATTGCACACTTGGTGTAGATTTGGGCTTTTTTGGAAAAACTTTCATCAATACTTTCCCTGTAGCATCAAATTGAGCATCTTTCCCTCCTGCAAACAGATACCGCCAAAAACCGAATCCTAGTCCTGCAACCAATTGGTTGTGGTCAAACTTTCCCCCGCTATTATTTCGTATTTTAGATAATGCAACCTTGATTAATTCAGCAGATTCTTTCGTACCATTTCTTAAAAAGCAACCTTGAAATTTCAATGCGGGATTCGTCTGTGGCTGTATGCTATCATATAACCAGTTTCTGTCTTTAAACTCCTGCTGAAGGCAAATGTCAATTTTGTTTCTTAAAACAATCTCAAATATTGAAACAACATGAAAAAGTTCTCTTGATAAAGATAAATTCAATAAATACAATTCAGCTGCTTTGTCTTCCCCAACGGCATTTTTATACCGTTCCATTCTGAAATCAGAAAAAATACTACAGCATTCCTTATAATTCACGCTAACACCTGATTCTTTATTTTTAAATTGACGTTTCAAACTATATTTGATACAGTTAGGTAAAACTAATCCCCACCGTGTCCCTGGGTTTGAACAAACCTAAACCGGTGGGTTTTCTTTTTATTAGGTCGTCTGAAACTTTCAGACGACCTTTTTCTGAACACTCAAACCACGCGTTTGGCACACATGATGATGGCTTCGACGGCGACTTGTCCGTCCACTTTGGCGACGGCGCTGAATTTGCCGATGCCGCGTTTGTTGGTCAGCAGCTCGACTTCGAAAACAAGCTGGTCGCCGGGGATGACTTGGCGTTTGAAGCGGGCTTCGTCTATGCCGGCGAAGAAGAAGAATTCGTTTTCTTTGCGGCCGCCTTCGCTGAGGATGGCGAGTGTGCCGCAGGCTTGCGCCATGGCTTCGATGATGAGTACGCCGGGCATGACGGGCAGGTCGGGGAAATGGCCTTGGAACTGCGGCTCGTTCATGGTGACGTTTTTAATCGCGGTCAGGGTTTTCATGGACTCGAAGGCGGTGATGCGGTCGAGTTGCAAAAACGGATAGCGGTGGGGAATGAGTTTTTGGATGTCTTTGGCTTCGATGGGGAGTTGTACGTCCATGTTCGTCGTATTCCTTGGTATTTCGGGGTTGGCTGGGCGGTTTCATCGCGGAGGCTTTAAAACGATAGGCTTTGCCGCTTTGTTGGGATTTAAAGCGCATCCGCCATGTAAACCGATTGTGGGATTATTCGTCTTTTTCGCTGTCGCTCAGACGGTTTTCCAATGTTTTGAGGCGTTTGTTCATTTCGCTTAAGCGGTGGATGTAAACGGCGTTGCGCGCCCATTCTTTATGGGTGGACATCGGGAAGATGCCGGCGAGGTGTTTGCCGCTTTCGGTAATGCTGTGGGTCACGGACGTGCCGCCGCCGATGGTGGTTTTGTCGGCGATTTCGATGTGTCCGACCGTACCGACGCCGCCGCCGATGATGCAGTAGCTGCCGATGGTAACGCTGCCTGATATGCCGGTTTTGGCGGCGATGACGGTGTGCGAACCGATTTTGCAGTTGTGTCCGATTTGGACTTGGTTGTCGATTTTGGTGCCGTTGCCGACGGTGGTGTCGCTCATCGCGCCGCGGTCGATGTTGGTGTTCGAGCCGATTTCTACGTCGTCGCCCAGCGTAACTGCGCCGGTTTGCGGGATTTTAAACCATGAATCGCCGGCGAAGGCGAGTCCGAAACCGTCCGCGCCGATGACTGCGCCGCTGTGGATTTCGACGCGGTTGCCCAGTGTGCAGCCATAATAAACGACGGTGTTGGGATGCAGGACGACTTCGTCGCCCAGTTTGCAATCGTGTTGGACAACGGCGTTTGCCAAGATGCGGCAGCCTTCACCAAGCACGGTGTTCGCGCCGATGTAGGCATTTGCGCCGATTTCGCAGCTTGCAGGAACGGTCGCGCCCTCTTCGACGACGGCAGTCGGATGGATGCCACCGCGCGCTTTGACGATGGGTGAAAACAGGCGGGCGACTTTGGCGAAATAGAGATAGGGGTCGTCGGCGACAATCAGGTTGCGCCCTTCAAATTCGTCCACTGCTTTGGCAGAAACGATGACCGCACCCGCGCTGCTGTCGTGGACTTCGGCTTTGTATTTCGGATTGGCGAGGAAGCTGATGTGTTCCGCCTGCGCGTCTGCGAGCGGGCGCACGGCGGCGACGGAAATGTCCTTGCCGCACCATTCGCCGCCAAGCTGCGCTGTGATTTGGGACAGGGTGTAGGTTTTTGAAGTCATGATGTTTCGTAAGCTTTGAGATGAGGTCGTCTGAAAAGGGACGGCGGGAGCAGTCGGACAGAACGGTTTGCCTAAAACGTATGCCGGCAGGAGTGATAAGACAAGTAATTATATCGTTTATTGGATTTTCAGACGACCCTTCGAGTGAAAGAGGTCGTCTGAAAACAGGTTTGCTGTATCTCGTTCAGCCTTCCGATTAACGTGTATTCAGGGCTTTAATCACGCTGTCGGTAATGTCGTAACGCGCGTTGACGTAAATCACGTCCTGCAAAATCACATCGTAGCCTTCGCGTTTGGCAAGATCGACGATAATGCGGTTGGCGTTTTGCTGGAGGGCGGCAAATTCTTCGTTGCGGCGCAGATTGTAGTCTTCTGCCAGCTCCGCCTGTTTCTTGCGGAACTGCTGAACCAGCTCGCCCCAGCGTTTTGCCGCAGCTTCACGCTCTTTGCCCTGCAATTTGCCTTCGGACAGGGATTTTTCGAGCTTCTCACCTTCTTGCTGCAATTTCTGCAAAGCGTCCTGACGGCTGCGGAATTCTTTTTCCAAGGTCGTCTGAATGCGTTGCGCCTGCTTGGACTCAAGATAAACGCGCTCGGTATTGATAAAGCCGATTTTCTGTACGGCTTCCGCCGCCGCAGCTTGGTTCATCAACCCGAAGCCCAATAAAGCCGCGCCGCCGAGGCGGAAGGCGTTGGCAATGATGTTCATCTGGATTTCCTTGATTTTGTATCCCGCCCATCAGCGGGATGACGGTTTGTTTTAAAAAAGAGGCAGGACGCCCTGCCCCTTTTCCTTCAGGTCGTCTGAAAACGTTTGACCGCATAGGGATGTCAGTTTTCAGACGACCTTTTTCTGCCTACGTCAGAATGTGGTACCCAATTGGAACTGGAAGCGTTGGATTTCGTCGCTGTCTTTTTTCTTGATCGGGTAAGCGTAGCTGAACTTCATCGGACCCAACGGCGAGAGCCAAGTTACTGCCGCACCGGCAGAGTAGCGCAACTCTTCCTTGAAGGTCGATTTGTGGGTCTTGCCTAAGCCGTATGGGTTTTGAGCGGCATTGTTGGTGTAGTAGGTATTGCTACTGCTGTCGTTATAAGTTTTGCCGTCCCATACGCTGCCCGCGTCGGCAAACAGACTCAGACGGACGGAGCGGGAATCTTTGATGCCCGGCATCGGGAACAGCAACTCGGCGGAAACGTTGGCTTTTTTGTTGCCGCCGTAGCTGATTTTCTCGCCGTATTCGTCATAAACTTTCGGACCAAGCGTACCGCTCTCGTAACCGCGTACGGAGCCTAAGCCGCCGCCGTAGAAGTTTTCAAAGAACGGCATGGTTTTCGTTTTGCCGTAGCCGTTGCCGACGCCGACTTCGCCGCCGAGCATCAGGGTGAAGTCTTTGGTCAGCGGGAAGAACCAGGTTTGGTTGTGGGTCAGTGTGTAGTATTGCAGGTCGCTGCCCGGCAGGGCGATTTCACCGTTGATGCCGGTCATGTAACCGCGGGTCGGCCACAAGGCGCTGTCGGTTTTATTGCGTCCCCAACCGATCGTACCTTTGTACAGCCAGCCTTTGAAGCTGCCCACGCCGCCCGTGCCTTTACCGTATTGGTTGATAAAGTCGGCATAACGTTTAGGCGCGCCTTTGTAGGTATTCACGGTCAGGTGTTCCGCCGCCAGACCCAAATTGACGCGGTCGTATTCGGTAACGGGGATACCCATGCGCACGCCGCCGCCTGCGGTGGTGGTTTTATATTGTTTCGCGCTGGAAGAGGCTTTACGCGGGTCGTAAGACTTGCCGTAAATATCGTAACCGAGGCTCACGCCGTCGGGTGTGAAATACGGATCGGTAAACGACAGCGAGCCGTTCAGCGTGGTTTTGCTTCGTGAAGCACGCAGGGAAACGGATTTACCCGTACCGAACAGGTTGTCTTGGGAAACGCCCACAGACATGACCAAGCCGGTATCCTGAACCCAGCCCGCGCTCATATCCAGCGAACCGGTAGAACGCTCGTTCACGCTCATGTTCAAATCGACTTGGTCGGGCGTATTGGCAACCGGTACGGCATCGAATTGTACGTTGTCGAAGTAGCCCAGCAGCTCGACACGCTCTTTGGAACGTTGCAGCTTGGAAGTGTCGTAAGGCGCGGATTCCATCTGACGCAATTCGCGGCGTACGACTTCGTCACGGGTTTTGTTGTTGCCGGTGATGTTGATTTCGTTCACATAGATTTTGCGGCCGGGTTCGACATTCAGGACGAAATCGACAGTTTGGGTCTCGGCATTGGGCACTGGCTGAACGTTGACTTCGCTGAACGCGTAGCCTGCCGTACCCATGCGGTTTTGAATGGCTTCGAGCGATTTGACCATTTGGGCGCGTTCGTACCATTTGCCCTTTTTCATGGTCAGAAGTTTTTGCAGCTCTTCTTTCGGCACTTCGCGGGTGTCGCCTTCTATGCGCACGTCGCCCCAACGGAAGCGTTCACCCTCGTCAACCGTGATTTTGATGGTTTGCTTGGTTTTGTCTTCGTTGGTCTGGATGTCGGTATCCAGAATGCGGAAATTGAAATAGCCGTTGTTTTGGTAGAACTCGCTGACGCGCTCCATGTCTTGCGAGAATTTCTGCTCATTAAACTGGTTGCTCTTGGTCAGCCAAGTCCACATGCCGCCTTCGCTCAAAGACATTTGTTTCATGAGCTTGCGGTCGGAATAGACTTTGTTGCCTTCAAATTCGATGTCGGTAATCTTGGTGGTTTTACCCTCATCGATGGCGATGTCGATGGAAACGCGGTTACGCGCGAGTTTGGTGACGGTCGGCGTGATTTGGACAGACTGTTTGCCGCGGCTTTTGTATTCTTCCTTCAGGCTGGCGACAGACTGGCTCAGCGTGGCCGGATTGAAATATTGGGATTGCGCCAAACCGAAGGATTCAAGGTTTTTCTTGATTACATCGTTTTGCAGCATTTTCGCGCCGGTGATGTTCAGCGTGCTGATGGTCGGGCGTTCGATAACGGTCAGCAAGACCTGATTGCCCATGGTCTCTACGCGGACATCGTCAAAAAAACCGGTCGCATACAGACTTTTGATGATTTCTTC
Source organism: Neisseria mucosa (assembly GCA_003028315.1). Classification (NCBI taxonomy): domain Bacteria; kingdom Pseudomonadati; phylum Pseudomonadota; class Betaproteobacteria; order Neisseriales; family Neisseriaceae; genus Neisseria; species Neisseria mucosa. The sequence continues at coordinate 2,155,627 of CP028150.1, forward strand.
GCTGCGTGCGTCGCTGAATTGGTCGCCGACTTTGACGGGCAGGTAGTTGAAGACCGTACTCGGTTCGGTGCGCTGCAAACCTTCGACGCGGATGTCTTGAATGGTGAAGTCGGCAAACGCCAAAGGCGACATTCCCAATACCATCAAAGCAGAAGCAATCTGTTTCAATTTCATAAAATTATCCAAACAAACGGTTGATGTCATTAAAGAAAGCCAGTGCCATCATGAACAGCATGGCAGCCAGTCCGAGGCGCAGGCCGATTGCCTGTATGCGCTCGCTCAAGGGCTTTCCGCGTATCCATTCGGCAGTGTAGAACACCAAATGCCCGCCGTCCAATACGGGGATGGGCAACAGGTTCAACACGCCTAAACTAATGCTGACCAAAGCGAGGAATTCCAAATAGCTTTGAAATCCCAGCTGTGCCGTTTTCCCGGCGACGTCGGCAATGGTCAGCGGGCCTGAAATATGGTTCAGGGAGGCATTGCCTGTAATCAGTTTTCCGAAGAATTTTACCGTCATCCAAGCATTGTTGACGGTTTTGTCCCAGCCCATCGCAAATGCTTCTGCGACAGACGGTTTATATTCGCGCTTGATTTCTTTTGTCCACGCTTCGTCGCCCTGAGGACCGAAGCCTACCCTGCCGACCAGCGTTCTGTCGGGTTGCTGGATACTGTCGGGGCGGATGGTCGTCTGAACGGTTTTACCGTCGCGCTCATAAATCAATTCGATTTTCTTACCCGGGCTTTGGCGTACGATTTCCACCCATTGCTGCCAAGACTCAATGTCCCTGCCGTCGGCGCTGATCAGCTTGTCGCCTTTTTTCAAACCGGCTTTTTCAGCCGGGCTGTTTTCTGTCACTTCGCCAACACTGGTGGTGATTTTAAAAGGCGACAACCCGATATAGCCTTGGTTTTTCGCAATTTTACCTGCTTCGGGCGTGCCGGCGGCATCGATAATCCGCATGGTTTTTTGCCCCGAGCTCGTCTGAACGGCAACATTTACCTTGCCTGACTCGATGTTCAACACGATTTCTTGCTGGGCTTTTTCCCACTCGCCGACGTTAACGCCGTTAACCGAAATAATTTTGTCTCCGGGCTGAAAACCTGCTTTTGAGGCAATAGTATTTTGCTCGACCATGCCGACATAAGGGCGGATTTCGGTAACGCCGAAGGAAAAACTCAAGCCGTAAAGCAGAACCGCCAGCGCGAGATTAGTCAGCGGGCCTGCGGCAACGATGGCGATGCGTTTGGCGGGATGCTGTTTGTCGAAGGCGTAAGGCAGGTCTGCCTGCGCCACTTCCCCCTCGCGCGTATCGACCATTTTGACGTAACCACCCAATGGGATGGGTGCCAAACACCATTCGGTATCGCCGCGCTTTTTGCTGAAAAACGGTTTGCCGAAGCCGACGGAAAAGCGGACGACTTTGACGCCGCACAATCTGGCGACGATGTAGTGTCCGAACTCGTGCAGGCTGACCAAAATCAGGATGGCGAAAATAAAAGCTAGAAGGGTTTGCAAAAGAATCTCTCTGGTTGGGTATGGGTTGACGTTATCGATGTTTCAGACGACGTATCAAGGCAGGGGTCGTCTGAAAAGCATTCGCAATGTGTAGAAAATATTATTGGCGTTATTTTGCCGATTATAAAGTCAGTCTGCCGTTTTGTCCGCCACACATGACGGGTGGGCGGGTTTTCAGACGACCTGTCATTTTTTATCGTTGCGGCACGGTTTATCCCAATGCGGCGATAAATTCCTGCGCCTGCCTGCGGGTAACGGCGTCTTGCGCCAGCAGGTTTTCGATGTTGCCGAGGTCGTCTGAAAAGTCTTGTGCGAGACAGTGGGCGACGGTTTTGACAATGTCGGTAAACTTAATCTGCCCGTCTAAGAAGGCGGCGACGGCGGCTTCGTTGGCGGCGTTCAAAACACAGGGCGCGGCTCCGCCCGCGTTCATGGCTTCATAGGCAAGCTTCAGGCAGGGGAAGCGGTCAAAGTCGGGCTTTTGGAAGGTCAACGCAGACAATGCGTCGAAATCCAGATCGCCGACACCCGAATCGATGCGCTCGGGCAAGCCCAAACAATAAGCGATGGGCGTACGCATATCGGGATTGCCCAGTTGCGCCAGCACGGAGCCGTCGCGGTAGCGCACCATGCTGTGTATCACGGACTGCGGATGGATGACGACTTCAAGTTTATCAGGCGGGCAGTTGAACAGCCAATGTGCTTCAATCAGCTCCAAACCTTTGTTCATCATGGTGGCGGAATCGACGGAGATTTTGCGCCCCATGCTCCAATTGGGGTGTTTGACCGCTTGCGCGGGCGTAATGCTGTCGAACGTGCCTAAATCGGCCGTCAGAAACGGGCCGCCGGAAGCGGTCAGGATAATCGAGCGGATGCCGTGTTCGTTCAGACGACCTGTGTAATCGCGCGGCAAAACTTGGAAAATGGCGTTGTGTTCGCTGTCGATGGGCAACACTGCCGCGCCGTTTGCGCGGGCGGTTTCCATAAACAACGCGCCGGAAACCACCAGCGTCTCTTTGTTCGCCAGATAAATGGTTTTGCCTTTTTGCGCCGCCGCCAGCGCGGAAGGCAGCCCCGCCGCACCGACGATGGCGCACATGACACCGCTGACTTCGTCGGCAGACGCCACATCAACCAATGCCTGCGCGCCGTGTAAAACCTGCGTCGCCGCGCCGTCGCGTTTCAACAGTGCGTCAAGCCGGGCGGCGTGTTCGGCATCGGCAACAACGGCATATTCGGGGCTGAACGTCCGGCATTGAACCGCCAGTTTCTCAACCTGCTTATGCCCCGCCAGCGCGAATACGCGGAATTTTTCGGGGTGGCGGGAAACAACGTCGAGCGTGCTTTCGCCTATGCTGCCGGTACTGCCTAATATGGTCAGGACTTGTGGTGTCATGGTGTGTTCTTTATGTACTGCTTTCGGATTTCAGACGACCTTTGGGCTTGAGGTCGGAAAGGTCGTCTGAAAACGCTTATTCGATATTGTGTTTGATGTGTTCCAACGATTTTTATAGTGGATTAACTTTAAACCAGTACGGCGTTGCCTCGCCTTGTCGTACTATCTGTACTGTCTGCGGCTTCGTCGCCTTGTCCTGATTTAAATTTAATCCACTATAACCGCTTCAGAACAAGCTTTCAAAGGCGGCATAGACGCTGATGACGGCAATCAGGCTGTCCACGCGGTCAAACACGCCGCCGTGTCCGGGCAGCAGATTGCTGCTGTCTTTGATGCCCGCCGCGCGTTTGAGCCAGCTTTCCAACAGGTCGCCGCATACGCTGACAACGGTCAACACCAAACCGATTAACACGGTATTGAACCAGCCTGCGTCAAACGTGAGCCAACCAGCCCACCACACCACAGTCATGTACACTGCCACGCAAATCGCGCCGCCGATTGCGCCTTCCCAGCTCTTGCCGGGGCTGACGGTCGGTGCGATTTTGTGTTTGCCGAACGCTTTGCCGCTGAAATACGCGCAAACATCGGCAACCCACACCAAACCCATCACGGCAAGCAGCGACAAGGCGTAATCGGGATGAGGACGCAGGGACATGAGTGCGAACCAAAACGGCATGACCAAAAGCCAACCGACGGTATAAGCCTGCCAGCCGCCGTTCAATTTCCATTTGAATTTCAGCCACAAAGGCATAACAACCAGCCAAAACGCCAAAACGGCGTACCAGACGATATCCGGCAGCGTCCAACCGCCTGCGTAGGCGATGACACCGAACACCAGCGTCGCGGCAAGATAATGATTGGTTTTCAGTTTTTCCAATCCGCTCATGCGGGCGTATTCCCACAGCGTAACCAGGGAAATCAATCCGCAAAATGCCGCCCACAGCCATTGCGGCGCGTAAAACAGCATACCGAGCATCAACGGCAGCATCCACAGCGCCGTGATAATCCGTTGTTTCAACATTTTTAACCCCTTTGCTGCTCTACCGGCAGCTGTTCCGAAGTGCGTCCGAAGCGCCGTTCGCGTTTTTGGAACGAGGCGACAGCATCGTCCAAGGCTTTGCTGTCAAAATCGGGCCACAGGGTATCGGTAAAATAAAGTTCGGCATACGCCATCTGCCAAAGCAGGAAATTGCTGATGCGCGTTTCGCCGCCGGTGCGGATGAACAAATCCGGTTCCGGCGCATCGCCCAGCATCAAGTGTTTCGCCAGCGCGTCTTCCGTAATCTCGGATACGCCTTCGGCAATCAGTTTGTTTGCCGCCTGCAAAATATCCCAGCGGCCGCCGTAATCCGCGGCAATGCTCAGGGTCAGGCCGGTATTGTTCGCCGTCAACGCTTCCGCCTCTTCGATGCCTTGCAGAATCTGCCGGTTGAAGCGTTCGCGGCTGCCCAACACCTTCAGGCGCATATTGTTTTCGTGCAGACGGCGCACCTGCTTTTGCAAAGCCTGCAAAAACAGCCCCATCAGGAACGACACTTCGTCTTCAGGGCGGCGCCAGTTTTCAGTCGAAAAGGCAAACACGGTCAGATATTGCACACCCAGTTTGGCGCAATGCTTCACCATATTTTCCAACGCGTCCAAGCCGCGTTTGTGCCCCATCACGCGGGGAAGGAAACGCTTTTTCGCCCAACGGCCGTTGCCGTCCATAATCACGGCGATATGCTTCGGAACTGAAGTATGTTCCAAAATGGTCTGCGTGCTGCTCTTCATCTCTGCCTTTCGCAGCGCAGCGGTTCAAAGGTCGTCTGAAACGCCGCGGACAAGGGTTTAAATCGCCATCAAATCTTCTTCTTTGGCAGCCAGCGTTTTGTCGGCTTCGGCGATGTATTTGTCGGTCAGTTTTTGAACCGCTTCTTCGCCGCGACGTGCTTCGTCTTCGGAAATTTCTTTGTCTTTCAAGAGTTTTTTGATGTGATCGTTTGCATCGCGACGCACGTTGCGGATGGACACGCGTCCTTCTTCCGCTTCGCTGCGTACGACTTTAATCAAATCTTTACGGCGCTCTTCGGTCAACATAGGCATAGGCACGCGGATCAAATCGCCGACGGCTGCCGGGTTCAGACCCAAGTTTGAATCGCGGATGGCTTTCTCGACTTTGGCCGCCATATTGCTTTCAAAAGGTTTCACGCCGATGGTGCGCGCGTCCAAAAGCGTCACGTTGGCCACTTGGCTGACCGGAACCATGCTGCCCCAGTATTCAACTTCCACTTGGTCCAACAGACCGGTATGCGCACGGCCGGTACGCACTTTCGCCAAATTCTCTTTCAGCACTTCTACCGAGCGCTGCATTTTGCTTTCCGCTGTTTTTTGAATATCGTTAATCATTTTATGCTTTCAAATAAGATACTGAATTTAAAACCTCGCCCGGACGCATGACCATCCGAACGGCAATCAAGCTGTTAACTGCGCATAGTACCGTCATTCGGCGATTCCGACAAGGCAGGGGCGGTTTTGGGCCTTGTTTCTTAACTGATATTTAAATGCCGTTACAAATGGGATGTATAGAGGGCTGCATCAGCAAAAAAGGTCGTCTGAAAACGGTTTTTCCGCTTTCAGACGACCTTCCTTTATCCGCCAAACTTATTTCTGCTGCTGACGCGTGTACACCAGCGATGTAAGGATGGATGCGCCCAGTGCGCCGAAGACGACGGAGAGGGAAATGGAGATGGGGATGTGCACCCAGTGCATAATCAGCATTTTGATGCCGATGAAGCTCAAGACGAAGGCGAGGCCGTATTTGAGGAAGATGAAACGGTCGGCAACATCGGCAAGCAGGAAATACATGGCACGCAGCCCGAGTATGGCGAAGATGTTGGAGGTGAGGACGATGAAGGGGTCGGTGGTTACGGCGAAGACGGCGGGAATGCTGTCCACGGCGAAGATGACATCGCTCAACTCTACCATGATGAGGACGAGCAAAAGCGGGGTGGCGATGCGCTTGCCGTTTTCGACAGTAAAGAATTTTTCGCCTTCAAACTGATGGCTGACGGGGATGACTTTTTTAAGCCAGCCCAAAATCTTGTTTTGCGAGAGGTCCTCTTCTTCGGATTCCGGTTTCATCATATGGATGCCGGTATAGACGAGGAATGCGCCAAAAATGTAGAGAATCCATTCGAACCGCTGCACCAGTGCCGCGCCGATAAAAATCATGAGGGCGCGCAGGACGATGGCGCCGAACACGCCGTAAAGGAGGACGCGGTGCTGGTATTTCGGGGAAACTTTGAAGTAACCGAAAATCATCAGGAAAACAAAGATGTTGTCAACGGCAAGGGATTTTTCGAGGATGTAGCCGGTGAAAAATTCGAGGGTCTTTTCTTTGGCAACGACGGCGCCGTAAAGGGGGTTGCCTGCCAGCTCGAAATAGAGCCAGCCTGCGAAGGCACAGGATACGGCGATCCAGACGCAACTCCAGGCGACGGCTTCTTTGACACTGACTTTATGCGCGCCGCTTTTTTTAAGCGAGAGCATGTCGATGATGATCATGATGAAAACAGCGGCGAAGAACACGCCGTAGAAAAGGGGGGAGCCGACGGAAGGGTGTTCGGTCATGTATTCGGATTCCTTGTGATGAGGTGGTTGGATGGCGGCTTTTCAGACGACCCGTCGGGGAAAGGTCGTCTGAAAACAGCTTACCAAGACAAGTAAAACATGGCTTTAGCGAAAAATACGATAAACAGCATATGGGAAAATACGACGGCGTGGATGTATTTGGACCAGCCGACGGTCAGGGTGTGCCGTGCCATTTTGACGACGGCGATAGCGAAATGGACGAGGACGCTGACTGCCAACAGGATTTTGAGGGTAAGGAGCGTACCGAATGAGGTGGCGAAGGGTTGGCTCAAAAAGGGCAGGTATCGGTTGAATACCATGACGATGCCGCTGATGAAAAGCGTAATGACGACGGGCGGCATAACGCGGACGGCGCGGTAGGACATGGCGCGTTCGACTTCTCGGCGCGATTCGCGTGAGACGCGGCCGGTGTGCATGACGGACAAAACCAGCATTTCGAAAAATACGCCGCCGACAAAGGCGATGGCGCAATAGAGGTGGATGATGTGGGCGATGGCGTAGAGACTCATGACCGTGTTCCAAGTGGGATATTCGGGTGAAATTGTATCATCAGTCGGACGTTTTCAGACGACCTCTTCTTCCAAATCGCCTTCGCGGGTTTCGCGCAGGTGTTCACGCAGGCGTTGGAGTTCGTGTTTGTCCAGCCACTTGCGGCGGCTGCGTTGCAGGAGGATGACGAGTGCGGAGATTTCGTTGCGCATATTGGTGCTGAGCCAGAGGAAGCCTTGCCATTCGTAATGGAGGCGGGCAGCGAGTTTGCCCAGCTCGGGATTGATGGAGGTGTCGATGCGGATGCGGCGGGCGTAGTGGCCTTTGATGAGGCGGACGGTCAGGCGCAGGTCGCGTTGGAGGCGGTTGAAATGGCGGTCGAGCAGGCGGATTTCGTGTTCGTTGAGGGTAGGGGCTTGCAGCTTGGCGGCGGTGGTGAGGAGCAGCTCGGTGGTGTTGACGATTTTGCGGTGGGCGTGCTGCATGGCTTCCATCATGGCGGGGCTGATGTGGCTTTCGCCTGATGTAGCAGCGAGGTGGCTGCGGCTTTTGACCATGCGGGCGTTGATTTGGCGCATTTTGACCATGTTTTGCTCCAGCCGCTCGCGGGTCATGCGTTTGCCGTTGCTGATTTCGGCAATCATTTTGCCGCATTCGGTCAGGTTGTCGGCAAGCATAAACCGCCACATGAGCGTGGAGCGCAGGGGAAGGAGTTTGGCGGCGACAATGGCGATGGCGGCGCCGATCAGGACGTTCATGGCGCGCATAAGCCCGCTGTCGAGCCAGTTGTTGCTGTTGTCGCCGATGAGCATGCACATGGTCAGTCCGGCAAGCATGGGGACGTAGCCGTTTTTGCCGACCGCCGCCCAACCTGCGGCTGCGCTGGCGGTGCCGACGGTCAGGTAAAAGAGAATGCCGCCGTGGAAGTAGTGCTGGTTGAGCCACAACAGGGTCAGGCCTGCGCCCAAACCGATGACGGTACCGAGCATGCGTTCGACGGCTTTGGAGTAAATCGCGCCTTGAAATTGGAGCATGCCGAGTACGACGAACACGGTCATGCCTATCCATTCGCCGTGTTGGAGGTGGAGGAGTTTGGCGAGCAGGGTGGCAAACAGTACGGCAAGTCCGAGCCGGACGGCGTGTATGAGACGGCGGTAGCGGTAGCGTTCGTAGGAATTGAGCCAGCGTTTGACGAAGCGTTCGCGTTGTGAGGCGTTCATGATTGGGGCTATCTTGTTGAGATTTTTGGGTTTATCGGGCGGTATTGTAACGGGAATCAGGCAATACGGACAGGATGGAAGGCAAGGTCGTCTGAAACCCCCAATACTGCTTTTAGACGACCTTTAAGGCGCGACGACGGGCAGCGGATAGCCGTGTGCGTCAATTTCAGACGAGGCGAGCCACGGGGTATGGACGAGATTAACGGGTAGATGTGCCAACTCGGGGATGTGGCGGCGGACGAATGTGCCGTCGGGATCAAGCCGGCGGGCGGTTTGGATAATATCGATGGAGCGCCGGTGAGCATTGCGGGCGGCGGTTTGCCAGTTGCCCTCGTTCAACGCGGGGTCAAAATCGGTTTGCTGTGCGGCGAACCAAACGATGCCGTGTTCGGACGGCTGATGCAGGACGCCACACAAAAATTCCGCCGCCATGGAGCGCAGGGCGGGATGCAGCCAGCCGCTCGATTTCAGGCTGCGCATGGCGGCATCGATAAGCGGGAAACCTGTTTCCCCCTGCCGCCAGCGTTCCGTCAGGTCGTCTGAAAACGGCGCAGATTCGGCAGCAGATTCAGGCTCGATTCGGGCGCGGTGGTAAGCAAGCTGTTGATAGAAATCGCGCCGAATCAAGTTGTCCAACCAAGCATCTGCACCCTGCCCTGCGGCTTCGGCTGCTAACACGCGCGGCGAAATGCAGCCTGCACTCAAATACGCACCCAAGCGGCTGGTACCTTTTCTGGCGGGAAAATCATTCATAATCGGATAAAACCCGATATTTTCTTTGAACTTCCGCCATTGTTTGCCTGCTTCATCTTCGCCGCCACGTTGTGCGGAAACCATGTCCTGCTGCCCGTTCCACGCAGGAAATGACGGCATTTCAACAGAGGTCGTCTGAAAAATTTCAACGCATCCGCCTCCCACATCCTGTCCGCCGAACCGCTGCCGAAACAAAGCCAGCCACGCTTCTTTATAATGCGGGAAGTCGGTGTAAGGCGCGCCGTGACTGCCCATGATTTCTGCCTTGGCGAATATGGCACGGTCGTTAACGCGCTCGAACGCAACGCCTTGTTCATCCAAAATCCGCCAAATGCGGTTATCTTGCCCGATTTCAGACGACGTATAGGCTTCGTCTGCAATTACGGTCTGAACATTCAACCGCGTCGCCAAAGCAGGCAATTCTTCCACACGGTTCACCGCATACAAAGCCACGCCGCGCGCCGCCAGCGAGCCATGCAAAGCCGCCGCCGCCTGATAATGAAACCAATCCTGACGCGGATTAGAGATTTCAGACGACCCCTGCGCCACCCACACGCCTGCCACAGGCAATCCCCGCTTCACGGCGGCGGACAACGCGGCGTTGTCGCGTATGCGCAGGTTGCGGCGGAACCAGACCAATGTATGTGCTTGCATGGCGATGTCGTCTGAAAGGGATAAGGCGTTTGATTTTAGCAGAAATTTTGCGAGGACAAGGCGGACGGTTTTCAGACGGCCTTTAGGCAGATAACAGATAAAGTGGATTCGGAATAACGCAGCTATAGCAAACATACTTAACTTTAAATCCGGCATATCATCAAATTCTGTCATTCCCGTGCAGGCGGGAATCCATCGTGAAACTTGAGAAACCTTGATTTGAAAAACAGTTTCTGGGTTTCAAAAATGGATTCTCGCCTGCGCGGGAATGACGAAAACCGATAATTTGCGTATCGAAAATAAAGTCATTTAGCTAAATGTTCATCCACTATCGTTTTAACCGGGTTCGAAGCGGCAAATCGAATTTCCAAAGCCGACATTTCATCGTCGTGAAGAAGCAGGGAAAACCTCAACCTCTCCACCGAATACGGATATCCGGCCTGCAATCTGAATTTGTCTGCCCAAACAAACCAAAGGTCGTCTGAAACCGCATTTTTGAGTTTCAGACGACCTTATATATTTACTTTTCCCCTTCCCTACCAATGCGACGCCATATTGTCGCGGTGGATGAGTTCGTCTTCGTGGGCGTAGCCTAATTTTTCGGCGATGCGCTCGGACGGGGTTTGCAGGATTTTGACGGTTTCGCCGCTGCTGTAATTGGTGAGGCCGCGGGCGATTTCTTTGCCGTCGGTATCGAGGATGGCGACGAGTTCGCCGCGGTGGAAATGTCCGTCCGCGCGGATGCAGCCGACGGGCAGCAGGCTGGCGTGCTGTTCGGTCAGGGCTTTTGCCGCGCCGCTATCGACGGTCAGGCTGCCGGCAGTTTGGACGTGTCCGAGCAGCCATTGTTTGCGGGCGGCGACGCGGCTGTGCGCGCTGGTAAAGAGCGTGCCTATGCTTTCGCCTTGTTTGAGGCGGACGAGGACGTCGGGTTCGCCGCCCCATGCGACGACGGTGGCGGCTCCGCTGAGTGCGGCGCGTTTGGCGGCGGTGACTTTGGTGTACATGCCGCCTGTGCCGACACTGCTGCCTGCGCCGCCCGCCATGCTTTCGAGGTCGGGATGGTCGGCTGCGATGGTCGGAATCAGTTTGGCTTGCGGATTTTTGCGCGGGTCGCTGTCGTACAGGCCTTTTTGGTCGGTCAAAAGGACGAGGGCGTCGGCTTCGATGAGGTTGGTCACGAGCGCGCCGAGGGTGTCGTTGTCGCCGAGTTTGATTTCGTCGGTGGTAACAGTGTCGTTTTCGTTGATGACGGGAACGATGCCTTTGGACAACAGGGTTTGCAGGGTGCTGCGGGCGTTGAGGTAGCGGGTGCGGTTGCTCAGATCGTCGTGGGTGAGTAGGATTTGGGCGGTGCGGATGCCGTGCGGTCCAAACGCGGTTTCGTAGGCTTGGGCAATGCCGGTTTGCCCGACAGCGGCGGCGGCTTGCAGTTCGTTGATGGCGGTGGGGCGTTTGCTCCAGCCCAGTCGCTTGATGCCTTCGGCGATGGCGCCGCTGGAAACGAGGACGGTTTGTACGCCTTGTTTGCCCAATTCGGCGATTTGCGCCGCCCAGCGGTCGAGTGCGGCTTGGTCTATGCCTTTGCCGCCCGCGGTAACGAGGCTGGAGCCGACTTTGACGACGAGGGTGCGGATGTTGGAGAGGTTTTGCAGGGACATGGTTTTTCTCGTTTGTTCGGGGTGGCGGGATAGGCGGGAGGTCGTCTGAAAAGCTTATTCGCGGTTGCGCGCGTGCCAGAAATAACGCCATACGAAACAAGGGAAGGCGAATATCAGGTAGAGGCAGACTACGGTGGCGTAAAATTCCCAGTCTTGATGCTGAACCGCGCCGGCGCGGGATTCGAGAATGTAGGCGAGGACGGCGGTCAGGATGAAGCCTACCGCCAATTCGACGAGGTGATGCCCGATATGTTTGCGCTTGAGCTGGAATACACCGAAAAATTTGGTGGTAACGAAGGGGGCGTTGGCGAAGATGAGTGCCAATACCAAAAGGATGTACATGGATGCGGTCATGATGGTGTGTCTTTCTGTTTTCAGACGGCCTTTTTGATTCAAAAGGCCGTCTGAAAAAACAATCTTGAGCTGCGTATCTTAACAAAAACGGCAGCCTCTGACACGGCTGCCGTTTCGGTTCATCACTTTACAAGGTGTTTTCCAAAGCCCTAGCGCACCAGTCAATCACCGTTTGTGGCATGATGCCCCACAAAATCAGCAGGAACGCGTTGACGCTTAGGAAGAATTTGGCGACATAGTTGCTGCCAACGGGCTGGTCATGGGCAGATTCGTCGAAATACATGACCTTGACTACGCGCAGGTAGTAGAACGCGCCGATTAACGACATCACTACGGCGAACACGGCAAGTACGATGTATGTACTGCCCGCCATGGCGGCGTTTTGGGCGGTCGATGCGCTCAACAAAGCCTTAATCACGCCGAATTTGGCGTAAAAGCCCATCAGCGGCGGAATACCCGCCATCGAGAACATCGCCAGCAGCATCAGGAAGGCAAACCAGGCATGGCGTTGGTTCAAACCTGCCAAATCTTTGATTTCTTCACACTCGATATTGTCGGTGGACAATACCATCAATACGCCGAAACCGACCGCCGCCATCAGCGCATAAGTAATGGCGTAATACAAACCCGCCGCGAAACCGACCGCCCCCGCCATAAACGCCAGCAGGATGAAACCCATATGCGATATGGTGGAATAGGCAAGCATACGTTTGATGTTGGCCTGCATGATGGCGGCAAGGTTACCGATCAACAGCGATGCCACCGCCAACACGGCGAACATCTGCGACCAGTCGTGATGCACCGTTCCCAAACCGGTAACCAAGATGCGGAAGGCAAAGACGACGGCGGCAATTTTCGGCGCCGTACCGACAAACGCGGCGACGGATGTCGGCGCGCCGTGGTACACGTCGGGCACCCACATATGAAACGGCACCGCGCCCAGTTTGAACGCTACCGCCACAACGATAAACACCAGCCCCAGTTTCAACAGCCATTCGTTGGCAAGCTCGCTGTACGACGACGCCAAAACAGTGGCGAATTCCAGCGAACCCGTCGCGCCGTACACCATCGAAATACCGTAGAGCAACAGACCGGAAGCCAGCGCGCCCAAGACGAAATATTTGAGTGCGGCCTCGGCGGAGCGGCCGGAATCGCGGCGCAACGCAATCATGGCATAAAGCGACAGCGACAAAAGTTCCAAACCGATATAGGCGGTCAGGAAATGCGCCGCGCTCACCATCACGCTCATGCCTAACAGGGCAAACAGCGATAAAGTATAAAACTCGCCTTTAAAAATACCGCGCGCCTGATTATAGGGTTTGCTGTAAATAAACAGCCCGAAGGTCAGCCCGTACAACACCAGCTTGGACAGGCGCGACATACCGTCGGCGATATACATCCCGTGAAACGCCAGCGTACTGCCCTGCTCCCACACTGCCAGCTGCGTAACCGCTACGATAATAACGGTTCCCAAGCTCATCAGATGGGTCAGATAGCGGTTTTTATCGCTAATCCACAAATCTGCCAGCAATACAGCAATCAAGAGCGCAAACAGCACGATTTCGGGCATGGCAGGCATTAAGTTCAAATCAATCAAGTTCATTCGCACACCTCAAATCTTGCTTTGCGCCACATGGGCAATCAAATCGTTTGCCGCCTGATGCACCACTTCGATAAACGCCTGCGGATACAGGCCCATACCCAATACCGCAACCGCCAAAATCGCCAGAATCGCAAATTCGCGGCAGTTGATGTCTTTCATATCGGCAACGTGCGGATTACCGACCGCGCCGAAAATCACGCGCTTATACATCCACAGCGTGTAAGACGCACCGTAAATCAGCGTCAGCGCCGCCAGCGCGCCCACCCAGAAATTCACTTTGACCGAGCCCATAATCACCATAAACTCGCCCACGAAGCCCGAAGTCGCCGGCAGACCCGCGTTTGCCATCGCAAACAGCATCATAAACGCCGCAAACTTGGGCATCACGTTCACCACGCCGCCGTAATCGGCGATATTGCGCGTGTGCAGGCGGTCGTACATCACGCCGATACACATAAACATCGCCGCCGACACGAAACCGTGCGAAATCATCTGAATGACCGCGCCTTTCAACGCCCAGTCGTTCAACTGTCCGTTAATGAACAAGAACATCCCCAAGGTAACGAAACCCATATGGCTGATGGACGAATACGCCACCAGTTTTTTCATATCGGTCTGCACCAGCGCGACCATACCGATATACACCACCGCAATCAGACTCAACACGATGATGACCGGCGCGAAATAGCGCGACGCGTCGGGCAGAATCGGCAGGATGAAGCGCAAAAAGCCGTATGCGCCCAATTTCAGCGTGATCGCCGCCAATACTATCGAACCGCCGGTCGGCGCCTCAACGTGGGCATCCGGCAACCAAGTGTGCACGGGGAACATCGGCACTTTCACCGCAAACGACAGGAAAAACGCCACAAACAAAAGCTGTTGTACGCCCAGCGGAATCTGTTTGATGTTTTGGAAATCCTCAATCGCAAAGCCGCCGACTTGGTAAGACAGATACACAATCGCCACCAGCATCAGCAACGAACCCATCAGCGTATAGAGAAACAGCTTCACCGACGCATACACGCGGCGCGGACCGCCCCACACGCCGATAATCAGGTACAGCGGAATCAGCATACCCTCGAAGAACACATAAAACAGCAGGGCATCCCGCGCTGAGAACGCGCCGTTAATCAGGCCCGACATGATTAAAAACGCCGCCATATACTGCGCCGGACGCTTCTGAATCACTTCCCAACCCGCCAGCACCACCATCAACGTGATAAACGCGTTCAGAATGACAAACAGCACCGAAATACCGTCCACCCCCAACGAGTAGTTGATCCGCAAAAGCGGAATCCACTCGTGGAACTCGGTAAACTGATAGCCGCCGCTCAAACGGTCGAAACCCGTAAACAAGGGCAGCGTTACCAAGAAACCGGCAAGCGCACCGATTAAAGCGAGCACGCGGGCAAGCGGCGCACGGCTGTCCGGCCCCGTCGCCAAAACCAGCACGCCCGCAGCGATGGGTATCCATATTGCCAAGCTGAGTAGGTAGTTGGAAAACATAGTGGTTAACCTGTGGTTAAAATAAAAATATAGTTGTGTGGGTTGGTTTTTCAGACGACGTTTGACGTTTTAAGAGGCCGTCTGAAAGAAGGGATGAATACTCTCCCCCTTCTTTACTTACTCCCAATCAATATCTGTACGATTGCGATATTCTGCCTGTACTAAAACATCTAATTCAGCCAAATCTTTTATTTCTGACTGCATAGCTAGTAAAGCTCTTAACTTCATACTTAAATCAATATATTTGGAGCCTTCGCTTGCTCCTTTTGCAGACTTAAATTTATTTTCTTCTAAAAATTTTTTAATGGGAGCATTTAAAACAGGATATCTATCTGGATATTCTTGACAAAGCATTTCAGAAAAAACTGAACCACGAGTGGAAACCCCACATTCTTTTAGCCAATCAATTTGCTTGGCAACCACATTATCTCTCTCAGTAAGTGGAGCATCAAAAACTGATTGGATGGCAATGCATAATTTTCTAAAATCTGAAGACTTACCCGTCCTTTTCCACGTTTTATCTTGAAAACGATTGCCTACCCCTTCTCCTTTATTTTCGCTTTTCCAAGACCATAATTTATTAAATTCCCCATAAAAATCATTATTGTCTATTTTTCCTGCTGCACATTGCTTAATAAGATTTTTTAATTGATTACACACAGTTTGATGGTTTCTCATCTGCTTTCTCCGTGCCGCAATCAATTCTTGATTATAATTTGGCATCTCCATAAATAACTTATCCATCACTGATTGTCTAACAGTTGATTTCTTATAGTTAATTTCAGCTTCCTGATACTCCTCAAGCCAATCTTCCGATACTGGGATAGATTTCATCGCAATTTCATCAGCCCAAGATTTGGCTTTTATAAAATCCTGCTCAGAAATTTTAGTCAAAATATTTGCTTCATAATTGCTATTAAACGCAGCATGAGTCAAATTTGAAGAACCGATTAAAGCATAATATTCATTCTTATCATTCTTCCAAAATACAGCTTTAGGATGAAAACCCTGAATGCCTTGAGCTACCATCAATGTGAATTTCAAATGGGACGGAAGCCATTTCAACACTTTCCGAATAGCCTCTTTTTTAGACAATCCGAAATCTTGTCCAAAAATAAATTTAAACTCTTGCAATTTGCTATTGAGCTTATTTTTTACATCCCAATGAGTGAGATACGCAGAGAAAATATACAGCTCTACTGCCTCTGAAACAGCTTTCTCATATATTGAAATCAGTTCCTTATCATTTGATGTATCTGAATGTAAAAACAACTGCGTCATCTCTTCTTACTCCAACCTACAATTCCATTGCAGCCTGAAACCCTCTTTTCAGACGACCTCAAACACTGCCCTCTTTCTCGATCACCAAAATCCGCGCTTCGCCGCACGGATGGGCGACGTGTTCCGTGCCGATTCCTGCGTAGAAGATGTCGCCGCTTTTCAACCGAACGATGTGTTCTTCGCCGTTTTCTCGGTAGTGCATATCGACTTCGCCGTCCATCACGGCAAACACTTCCTCTCCGTCGTTGACGTGCCATTTGTAAGGCTGGTCCGTCCAGTGCAAACGCACGGTGGTGCCGTTCATATTGGCGATGTCGAGTGCGCCCCATGCGTGGGAAGCGGTAAATTCGGCGGAGCGGATGGTTTGTGTGTCGGGCATGGTTTCTCACATTTCTTTTTTCAGACGACCTCTACAAAACTATGAACAGGTCGTCTGAAACCCCGCCTTTATCTGAACAATCCCCAGAAAGTCATGCCGAGCAGGACCAATACGCCGAACACCATAGCGGCGGCGTAGGTGTAGATAAAGCCGGTTTGGACTTTGCGTATCTGAGCGGCAATCGCGCCAACCAGTTTGGCGGAGCCGTTGACGATGCCGTTGTCGATAATGGCGGTATCGCCGACTTTCCAGAAGAAGTTGCCCAATGCGCGCGTGCCTTTGGCGAAGACGTTGAAATACAGGGCGTCGAGGTAGTATTTGTTTTCAAACAAAACGTAAACCGGACGGAACGTCTGCGCGATTTTGGCGGGCAGGTGCGGCAGTTTGACGTACAAAAGCCATGCGCTCAATACGCCTGCGATAGCGAGATAAAGGACGGGCGAATGCAGGCTGTGCGACACCATCGCCAATGCGCCGTGGAACTCTTCCTTCATGATGTGCATGGTCGGATGCGCGTCGGCGTTGACGAAAATCACGTCTTTGAAGAAATCGCCGTAGAGCATGGGTTCGATGGCGATGTAGCCGATGATGACGGACGGAATCGCAAGCAGAATCAGCGGCAGGGTAACGACCAGCGGGCTTTCGTGCGGATTGTCGTTTTTGCCCAAGCCGTGATGTTCTTCGCCATGATGATCATCATGATGCTCAGGCAGGCTGCGCCATTTTTCTTCGCCGTGGAACACCATAAAGTATTGGCGGAACGCGTAAAACGCGGTAACGAACACGCTGGCGAGGACGGCGAAATAGGCAAAGCCGCTGCCCGGCAGGGTGCTGTATTTCGCCGCTTCGATAATCGAATCTTTGGAGTAGAAGCCGGAGAAGAATGGCGTACCGATCAGCGACAAGTTACCGATCAGCATGGTCAGCCAAGTAATCGGCATGTATTTTTTCAGATTGCCCATGTGGCGCATATCTTGGTCGTGGTGCATACCGATAATGGCGCTACCCGCCGCCAAGAACAGCAAGGCTTTAAAAAAGGCGTGGGTCATGACGTGGAACATCGCCACTGAATAGGCGGACGCGCCCAGAGCCACGGTCATATAGCCCAGTTGCGACAGGGTGGAATACGCAACCACGCGCTTGATGTCGTTTTGAATCACGCCCAAGAAGCCCATAAACAGGGCGGTAATCGCGCCGATAACCATAATGACCGACAGCGCAGTGCTGCTCATTTCGTAAATCGGCGACATACGCGACACCATGAACAGACCCGCCGTAACCATCGTCGCGGCGTGAATCAATGCGGAAATCGGCGTCGGACCCTCCATCGAATCGGGCAGCCAAACATGCAGCGGAAACTGCGCCGATTTACCCATCGCGCCCACAAACAGGAGCAGGCAAGTTACGGTAATCAAAGACCATTCCACACCGGGGAAAAGCTGGATGGTGGCATTTTGTACGTTGGGCAGATAGGCGAATACGTCCTGATAACGCAGGCTGCCGCCGAAATAGGCAAGCACCAAGCCGATACCGAGCAAAAAGCCGAAGTCGCCGACGCGGTTGATCAAAAAGGCTTTCAGGTTGGCAAAAATCGCGCTCGGACGTTTGAAATAGAAACCGATCAAGAGATACGACACCAAGCCCACCGCTTCCCAACCGAAGAAGAGCTGGACGAAGTTGTTGCTCATAATCAGCATCAACATGCTGAATGTAAACAAAGAAATATAGCTGAAGAAGCGTTGGTAGCCGACTTTTTCATCGTGCATATAGCCGATGGTGTAGATATGCACCATCAACGACACGCCCGTTACCACGACCATCATCATCGCCGTCATCGTATCGACCAAAAAGCCGACGGAAAAATCCAAACCGCCCATCGTCAGCCAAGTATAGACATTTTCGTCAAACTTAGCGCGGCTGCCGTCGATAAAGCCCCACAGCACATAAGCCGACAGCACGGCGGACACCGCCACGCCGAGTATCGTAACCGTATGCGCGCCGGCACGTCCGATTTTATTGCCGAACAAACCCGCAATCAGCGAGCCTGCCAACGGAACAAGGGCAATTGTCAAATATAAAGTCATATCGTTCATGATTACCCTTTCAACTCGTCCAAATCGGCAACATTAATCGTTTGTCGGTTACGGTACACCAGCACCATAATCGCCAAACCGATGGCGGATTCGGCAGCGGCGACGGTCAGTACGAAGAATACGAAAATCTGTCCGGCGGTATCGCCCAGATGCTGCGAGAAGGCGATAAAGTTGAAGTTTACCGCCAAGAGCATCAGCTCGATCGACATCAGCAAGACCAGCACGTTTTTGCGGTTCATAAAGATGCCCATCGCGCTGATACCGAACAGGAGCGCGCCCAATACCAGATAATGCGTCAAGGTAATCATGCTTTGCCCTCCTCTTTCGGCTTGAGGTCGTCTGAAACTTCGTTTTCTTCCGCAGATTCGGTTTGCGGTTTCACGGCTTCCATTTTCACCAAGCGCATACGGCCTTGGTCGGCGCGCACTTTAACTTGGTCGGCAGGATCCATACGTTTCGGATTGGTGGTTTTGCGGTGAACCAGCGCAATCGCCGCTACCATACCCAACAGCAGCAATACCGCCGCCAGTTCGAACGGCAGCAGATAATCGGTATAAATACGGCTGCCCAAATCGCGGATGTTGTTGTAATCCGCAGGAATGTCTTTCATCAAACCAAATGCGGCAAGGTCGGTTTTCGGGTTGACCAGAATCAGAATCAGGGCAACCGCCAACAGCGTACCGACCACACCGGCAACAGGCGCGTGCCGCCAGAAACCAGCGCGCATTTCCTCAATGTCGATATTCAACATCATCACGACGAACAGGAACAGCACCATCACGGCGCCGACATACACGACCACCAGCGTAACGCCCAAAAACTCCGCCTGCATCAGCATCCAAATCATCGCGCTCACGCAGAAGGTCAGCACCAGATGCAAAGCGGCGTGGACAGGGTTTTTCGCGGTAACGGTACGCAGCGCGCCGTATAAGACGATGGCGGCAAGGATATAGAACAGAATCGCGGAAAAAGTCATTCGTCTGCTCCTTAACGGTACGGCGCGTCGGCGGCTTTGCGCTTGGCGATTTCGGCTTCGTATTTGTCGCCGATTGCCAAGAGGATCGGCTTGGTCATGTGCAAGTCGCCTTTTTTCTCGCCGTGATATTCAAAAATATGGGTTTCCACAATCGCATCGGTCGGACAGGCTTCTTCGCAGAAGCCGCAGAAGATGCACTTGGTCAGGTCGATGTCGTAACGCTTGGTGCGGCGCGTGCCGTCTTCGCGTTCTTCAGATTCGATGTTGATCGCCATTGCCGGACACACCGCCTCGCACAATTTACACGCGATGCAGCGTTCCTCACCGTTCGGATACCGCCGCTGCGCGTGCAGGCCGCGGAAACGTACCGATTGCGGCGTTTTCTCTTCGGGGAAATAAATCGTGTCTTTGCGGGCGAAAAAGTTTTTGAGCGTTACACCCATACCTTTGACGAGTTCGCCGAGCAAGAAAGTTTTTACTAAATTAGCCATATTCTGTTCCCTCAAAACAGGGATTCCGTTAAATATTCAAAACTGCGTTTTCAGACGACCTTGATACGTCGTCTGAAACTTATTTCCACAAATTCAGCGGCGAAATCATCCACAGACCCAAAATCACAATATAGGCGAAGCCGATGGGAATCAGCACTTTCCAGCCCAAGCGCATGATTTGGTCGTAGCGGTAGCGCGGGAAGGTTGCACGAATCCACAGATACCAGTACAGCACCGCCGCCATTTTCACGAACATCCAGAATGCGGAAGGCGTGCCGATAATGCCCCAGCTTTGCGGGAAGGGGGACAGCCAGCCGCCGAGGAACATCAGCGAGGTCAGCGCGGCAATCAGGATCATGAAAATGTATTCGGCAAGGAAGAACAGCGCGAACGCAAAGCCGGAATATTCGACGTGGTGTCCGGCAACGATTTCAGATTCGCCCTCCGCCACGTCAAACGGTGCGCGGTTGGTTTCGGCAACGGCGGAAATCAGATAGACGATAAAGATTGGGAACAGCGGCAGCCAGTTCCACGAGAACACGGAACCGCCCGCGACGCCTTTTGCCTGCGCGGCGACAATGTCAGAGAAGTTCATGCTTCCCGACACCATCACGACGCACACCAGCGCGGCACTCATGGCAATCTCGTAGGAAATGCTTTGTGCGGAAGCACGCATTGCGCCTAGGAACGAATATTTGGAGTTGGAAGCCCAGCCCGCGATAATCACGCCGTAAACCGACAGCGAGGTAATCATCAGGATATACAAAAGACCGATATTGATATTGGTCAGCACCCATTCTTCGTTGAACGGAATCACTGCCCACGCCGCGAAAGACGGGGCGAGCGACATAATCGGGCCGATGTAGAACAGGGCTTTGTTTGACAGCTTCGGACGGGTAACTTCTTTAAACAAGAGTTTGAACACGTCGGCAAACGGCTGAATCAGACCCCACGGGCCAGTTACGTTCGGACCGACGCGAAGCTGCATAAAGCCGATGACTTTACGTTCGAAATACGTCAGGTAGGCGACGGTCAGAATCAGCGGAATCAGGATAATCACGATTTTGACGATGACGGATACCACCAAGCCCACGGTGATGCCCAAATCGCCCAGACCGAGCGTTGCGGCAAAGAGGTTTTGGAACCATTCCTGCATAATCAAGCTCCCGCCAGTTCAATAGTGTCCATCAACGCACCCAGCGCGGCATTTTCGGTATGCAGCGGCAGATACACCACGTTTTCAGGCAAACCGGCATCGGCTTTGACTGCAACCGATACGCTTGCGCCGTTTTGTTTGGCGACAGCGGTTTGTCCGTCTTGCAGGCCTAAACGCGCCAAAGTGTTCGGATTCACGCGCGCGGCAGGCACGGTGGCATGGCTGGTCGCTTGCAACGGCGCGGAACGGCGCACGATGGCATCGGTGTGATAAATACCGACTCCGCCCACGCGCACGAGGCGGCTTGAGGTCGTCTGAAAATCTTTTTGAGTCGATGCGGCACGGTTGCTCAGTTTGGACGGCAGGCTTTCCGCGTCCAACGCGTCTTTCAGAATCGCGGCGGTATCGTGGTATTCAAAGCCTTGCAGGTCAAACAGGTTGCCCAATACGCGCAACACTTTCCACAGCGGACGCGAGTCGCCGAAGCCCTGAACGACACCGTGGAAGGATTGCAGACGGCCTTCCATATTGATGAAGCTGCCCGATGTTTCGGTAAACGGCGCAATCGGCAACAATACGTCGCACACGTCCAGCAGTGTTTCGCTGACAAACGGCGTAAACGCCATCACGCTTTTCGCCTGTTTCAACGCGGCTACGGCTTTTGTGCCGTCCGCCGTATCGATTTCCGGTTCGACGTTGAGCAGCAAGACTGCCTGTTTCGGCGCGTTTGCCATTTCGGCAACGCTCTCGCCTGAGTTCACGCCCAATACGTCCGCACCGACGCTGTTGGCAGCCTGCGGCAAAATACCCAGCACCGCGCCGGTTGCGTCCGCCAGCTCTTGTGCGGCGGCGTAAATCGCAGCGTAATCGGGATGGTTTTGCACTTCCGCGCCCAAAATCACCGCTGCTTTTTCAGCGTTTTTCAGGCTCACGGTAATCGCGTTTTCCGCATCGGCAGACAGGTTTTTCAGACGACCTGCCCACTCGTCGGGATGCACCGCTTCCTGAGCCAGAAGCGGCATAAACAACTCTTCCTTGCTGCTTGCCAACACGCTCAAGGCCATGCGCTCTTTAGCAGCGCGACGTAGGCGGGCGGTCAGAAGCGGCTGTTCTTTGCGCAGGTTCGCACCGACCACCAGTACGGCTTCGTTGTCCGCCAGCGATTCGATACTTTGTCCCAGCCATTGCGCACCATTGAGGTCGTCTGAAAGACGTTTGTCCTGTTGGCGCAGACGGGTGGCGAAATTTTTAACGCCCAAACCGTCGGCGAGTTTTTTGGCCAGATACAGTTCTTCAACCGTATTCATCGGGTTCGCCCAAATGCCGACTTGGTTTTGGTTGCCGTCTTTGGCGATACATTCAATTGCGCTGCGGACATATTCCAACGCAGTTTTCCAATCCACGTCCATCCATTCGCCGCCCTGTTTGATTTTCGGGTTTTTCAGACGGCTTTCGTGATACAGGCCTTCGTAGGCGAAACGGTCGCGGTCGGACAGCCAGCATTCGTTAATCGCTTCGTTTTCCAGCGGCAGCACACGGCGGACGGTATGGTCTTTGGTTTGTACAATCAGGTTGCTGCCCAAAGCGTCATGGGCGGAAACGGATTTGCGGCGGTTCAGCTCCCAAGTACGCGCGTTGAAACGGAACGGTTTGCTGGTCAGCGCGCCGACGGGGCACAAATCGATGACGTTGCCCGACAGCTCGGTTTCCACCGCTTTGCCGATAAAGGGCATGATTTCGGAGTGTTCGCCGCGATTCGCCATCGCAATTTCTTGCAAGCCGGCGATTTCTTCGGTGAAACGTACGCAGCGAGTGCAGTGGATGCAGCGGCTCATTTCCTCGGCGGAAACCAAAGGCCCCATGTCTTTGCCGACGACGGAACGTTTTTCTTCGGTGTAGCGGCTGGTGGTTTTACCGTAGCCCACCGCCAAATCCTGCAACTGGCATTCGCCGCCTTGGTCGCAGGTCGGACAGTCGAGCGGATGGTTGATGAGCAGGAACTCCATCACACCTTCCTGCGCCTCGCGGGCCTTCGCCGAATGCGTGCGCACAATCATGCCGTCCGTTACCGGCGTGGCACAGGCGGGCAGCGGTTTGGGGGCCTTTTCCACATCCACCAGACACATACGGCAGTTGGCGGCGATGGAGAGCTTTTTGTGGTAACAGAAATGCGGAATATAAGTACCGAGCTTGTGCGCGGCCTCAATCACCGTCGCGCCCTGCTCCACAGATACCTGTTTGCCGTCGATTTCGATTTGTAACATGGTTCGTTCCTAGTTACGGGTATTTGATAAATAATTCTTTTAGAGGCCGTCTGAAAACTTAGCACCACTTATTCGGCTTCATCGGTCCGCCGTGTTCAATGTAATGCACAAATTCATCACGGAAATGCTTGGTAAAGCTGCGGACGGGGAAGACGGCGGCATCGGCGAGGGCGCAGATGGTGCGGCCTGCCATTTGGTTGCCGACGGAATCCAGCAAATCCAAGTCTTCCATGCGGCCTTTGCCTTCTACGATGCGGTGGACGATGCGGTAGAGCCAGCCGGTGCCTTCGCGGCAGGGGGTGCATTGGCCGCAGGATTCGTCGTAGTAGAAGTAGCTTAACCGTTCAAGGGCTTTGACCATGCACACGTCTTCATCCATCACGATAATCGCGCCGGAACCGAGCATCGAGCCGGCTTTGGAAATCGAGTCATAGTCCATATTGGTCTGCATCATGATATCGGCAGGCAAAACTGGCGCGGACGAACCGCCGGGAATGACGGCCTTGAGTTTTTTACCGCCGCGCATACCGCCCGCCATTTTCAGGATTTCGGCAAACGGCGTGCCTAGCGGCACTTCATAGTTGCCCGGACGCTCGACATGACCGGAAATACAGAACAATTTAGTACCGCCTGCATTCGGAATGCCTTTGTCGGCAAACGCCTGACCGCCGTCGCGGACGATAAACGGTACGGAAGCGAAGGTTTCGGTATTGTTGATGGTGGTCGGCTTGCCGTACAGGCCGAACGAGGCGGGGAACGGCGGTTTGAAGCGCGGCTGGCCTTTTTTGCCTTCCAGCGATTCGAGCAATGCGGTTTCTTCGCCGCAAATGTATGCGCCGTAGCCGTGGTGGGCGAAGAGTTCGAATTCGAAGTCCGAACCTAAAATATTTTTACCCAAAAAACCTGCGGCGCGCGCTTGAGCGAGTGCGGTTTCAAAGCGTTGATAACCTTCGAAAATTTCGCCGTGAATGTAGTTGTAGCCCGCTTTCGCACCCATCGCGTAACCGGCGATAATCATGCCTTCAATCAGGGCATGGGGGTTGAACATGATGATGTCGCGGTCTTTGAACGTACCCGGTTCGCCTTCGTCTGTGTTGCAGACGACGTATTTTTCGCCGGGGAAGGAACGGGGCATAAAGCTCCATTTCAAGCCGGTCGGAAAGCCCGCACCGCCGCGCCCGCGCAGACCGGAGGTTTTGACTTCGTCAATCACGTCGGTTTGCGAGATGTTTTCGGACAGGATTCTACGCAGCGCGCTGTAACCGCCGCGTTTGACGTATTCGTCCAATGTCCAGCAGTCGGGATTGGCGGTATCCACTTGGTCAAAAATCACGCCTGATTGGTAAATAGCCATTTTTGGTGTGCCTGTTCGTTTTCGTATCGGTTGCGGCCGCTGTTTCAGACGACCTTAAGATGTCTTTGTGTATCGGCTTGTAACGTCGTCTGAAATAAAATCTAGTTTATCAAATCGATATTTTCAGACGACCTTCTATTCGTTTTGGTTGGATCTCGACCACTTTACTTGTCTGCCGTCATTCCCGCGCAGGTGGGAATGACGGCATTTCGGTATTTTAGTAGGTCGGATTCTTGAATCCGACATTTTGCCTTTTTACCCACTCTGTCGGATACAAGTATCCGACCTACGTTTAAATCGTCGTTTCAGACGACCTATTCCAACTCCGCCAGTTTCTTCTCAATCGCCTCTTCAGTCATAAAGCTGCACATGCTGTGGTTGTTTACCAGCATAACGGGGGCATCGCCGCATGCGCCCATGCATTCGCCTTCGACGAGGGTGAATTTGCCGTCGGGCGTGGTTTCGCCGTAGCCGATACCGAGTTTTTTCTTCAGGTATTCGCCGGTATCCATGCCGCCACGGAGGGCGCAGGGCAGGTTGGTGCAGACGGTCAGTTTGTATTTGCCGACAGGCTCGAGGTCGTACATATTGTAGAAAGTGGCGACTTCGTATGCCTGCGCCGGCGTGATGCCGATATAGTCGGCAACAAAGGCGATGGTTTCGGGAGCGAGCCAGCCTTTTTCGGTTTGGGCAATGCGCAACGCGCCCATGATGGCGGAACGGCGTTGGTCGGCGGGATATTTCGCCAACTCGATGTCGATTTGTTTTAAGGATTCTGCGGATAACATTATCGGTCAACCTCCCCGAATACGATGTCCTGCGTACCAATGATGGCAACAACGTCGGCGAGCATGTGGCCTTTTGCCATTTCGTCCATGCCTTGCAGGTGGGCGAAGCCGGGTGCGCGGATTTTCAGGCGGTAGGGTTTGTTTGCGCCGTCTGAAATGATGTAAACGCCGAACTCGCCTTTCGGGTGTTCGACAGCGGTGTAGGTCTCGCCCTCGGGAACGTGCATACCCTCGGTGAAGAGTTTGAAATGGTGAATCAGGTCTTCCATGCCTGTTTTCATTTCGGTGCGTTTGGGCGGGGCGAATTTGTGGTTTGTGGTGATGACCGGGCCGGGATTGACGCGCAGCCAGTCGGCACATTGTTTGATAATACGTACGGATTGGCGCATTTCTTCCATACGGCAGAGGTAGCGGTCGTAGCAGTCGCCGTTGACGCCGACGGGGATGTCGAAATCCATTTGGTCGTACACTTCATACGGCTGTTTCTTACGCACGTCCCACTCCACGCCCGAACCGCGCAACATGACGCCGGTAAAGCCTTTCTGCATGGCGCGTTCGGGGGAGACAACGCCGATGCCGACGGTACGTTGTTTCCAGATGCGGTTGTCGGTCAGGAGAGTTTCGAGTGTGTCGATGTTTTTCGGGAAGCGTTCGCAGAAGGCGTCGATGAAGTCGAGCATGGTGCCTTCGCGGGATTCGTTGAGCTGCTTCAATACTTTGGCGTTGCGGAATTTGCTGCTCTCGTATTTGGGCATAAAGTCGGGCAGGTCGCGGTAAACGCCGCCGGGACGGAAGTAGGCTGCGTGCATACGCGCGCCGGAAACGGCTTCGTACAAGTCCATCAGCTCTTCGCGGTCGCGGAAGGCGTAAAGGATGGCGGTCATCGCGCCGATGTCGAATGCGTGCGAACCGATGCCCATCAGGTGATTGAGGATACGCGTTACTTCGGCGAACATCACTCGGATGTATTGGGCGCGAATAGGCACATCAATTCCGGCGAGTTTTTCTACTGCCAAGCAGTATGCCTGCTCATTGACCATCATGGAAACGTAATCCAGCCTGTCCATATAAGGCAGGGCTTGCAGGTAGGTTTTGGTTTCCGCCAGTTTTTCGGTGCCTCGGTGCAGGAGGCCGATATGCGGGTCGGCACGGACGATTTGTTCGCCGTCCAACTCCAAAATCATACGCAATACGCCGTGCGCCGCAGGGTGTTGCGGGCCGAAGTTGATGGTGTAGTTTCTTAATTTATTGGCCACCGTAGTTCTCCTCACGGACGATACGCGGCGTGATTTCGCGCGGCTCGATGGTAACAGGTTGGTAAATCACGCGTTTTTGTTCTTCGTCGTAACGCATTTCCACATAGCCGGAAATCGGGAAGTCTTTGCGGAACGGATGTCCGACGAAGCCGTAATCGGTCAGGATGCGGCGCAGGTCGGGATGGTTGTTGAACATAATGCCGTACAAATCGAAGGCTTCGCGCTCGTACCAATCCGCGCTGTTGTAAACGGGAACCACGGATTCGATCACGGGGAAATCGTCGTCTGAAACCCAGACGCGCACACGGATGCGCTGATTGTTTTTAACGGAAAGAAGCTGGCTGACAACGGCGAAACGTTTGCCCTGCCATGCTTCGTTTTTGTAAGTGCTGTAATCGACGCCGCATAAATCAACCAAAAGCTCGAAATGCAGTTCTTCACGGTCGCGCAACGTAGTCATCACTGAAACATAGTGCTCGGGCAGACACTCAACGGTAATCTCGCCCAAAGCGGAAATGACTTTGCTTGCCTGATTGCCCAAAACGCGGCTGACGGTATCGTATAAGTTTTGAATGCTTGCCATATCGTCCTCCCCTTACTCGTCCCGCGCGATGGTGGAAGTGCGCTTGATTTTTTGTTGGAGCTGCATCAGACCGTAAATCAGGGCTTCCGCAGTCGGCGGGCAACCCGGCACATAAACGTCTACCGGTACGACACGGTCGGCACCGCGCACGACGGAATAAGAATAATGATAATAGCCGCCGCCGTTGGCACACGAACCCATGGACAATACCCAACGCGGCTCGGCGAGCTGGTCGTACACGCGGCGCAGGGCGGGCGCCATTTTATTGGTCAGCGTACCCGCCACAATCATCAGGTCGGCCTGACGGGGAGACGGACGGAAAATAATGCCGAAACGGTCAAGGTCGTAACGCGCCATACCCGCGTGCATCATTTCCACGGCGCAGCAGGCCAAACCGAAAGTAACCGGCCACAGCGAACCGGTACGCATATAGTTCAGCACCGTATCCGCGCTGGTGGTGATGAAACCTTTTTTCAAAACGCCTTCTATTCCCATTCCAGCGCACCTTTTTTCCATTCGTAAACAAAGCCTACCGTCAGAACGACGATAAACACCAGCATAGACCAGAAGCCGTATGCGCCCAAATCTTTGAACACCACCGCCCACGGCAGCATAAACGCAACCTCCAAATCGAAGAGGATGAACAGGATGGCGACGAGATAATAACGCACGTCAAACTTCATCCTAGCGTTTTCAAAGGCTTCGAAACCACATTCGTAAGCCGCGTCTTTTTCAGCATAGTGGTGTTTCGGACCTAAAATCGTGCCGAGCAGGATAAACAGCACGCCGGCCGCAAGACCGACAAGGATGAATACGAGGACGGGAAAGTAACTGGCCAACATGGGTTTATGCCTAACTGGTTGACAGACAAATCTTAATATCCTGCTATTTTATCGAATTTCAAAATCCATTAAAAGGTAAATGTCGGTCAACCTGCAAAAAAATCTTAATAAATTCAATAAGTTTATGATAACGATTCTTATTTGTGTTTTGTTCCTTACTGTTTTATTTACCTCTTGCCGACAGTTCGCCATCCTTTTTGCAGGTAATGCTTAACAATCCAGAAACCCTGCCCGATTTGATTTTCAGACGACTTCCCCTATACTTCATAAGCATTTGCATCCTTTAACACCCCCATGCCTTGTTTTAAGTCTGAATACCCATATGATTTAAAAACCCACCCTCAAAAAGGACAATCACAATGAATTTCAACAACCTGCTCAACCAAATTTTGGGAACGGTTCAAAAAAATAGCAAATCCGTCGCCGACAGCCCGCTTAATTCTTTCGGCGGCGGTGCATTAGTGGCGGGACTGGCTTCTATGCTGATGAAAAAGAAAAACACCAAAAAACTGGTCAAAGCCGGTTCGGTCGCAGCTTTGGGTTATATTGCCTACAAAGGCTATCAAAGCTGGCAGCAAAACCGCAACCAACCCGAATTGCCGCAACAAGCGTTCGAACCTGTCGGCCAACTTGCCGAAACACACAGCCGCGTCATCCTGCGCACCATGATTGCAGCCGCCGCATCGGACGGGTCGATTGATGAAACGGAAAAACAGGTTATTGCCCGTGAAAGCGGTACAGATACAGAAACCGCCGCCTGGCTTGCCGCCGAATATGAAAGACCGGCAACAGTCGAGGAAATCGCAGCAGCCGTCGGCAACGATGAAGCTTTGGCCGCGGAAACCTATCTGGCGGCAAGATTGGTGTGTGCCGATTTATCCCGTAAAGAAATCGTGTTCTTAAGCCGACTGTCGCAAGCCTTGAAACTGGATGACCAGTTGGTGGAAAATTTGGAAAAGCAGCTTGATTTGGCTTGATAATAAGCAGGCAGACTTAAAAATATAAAGAAGGTCGTCTGAAAACCCTCAAGTGTGGTTTTCAGACGACCTTTTCCTTTCCGTCGGCGTTATTGCGTTTGCGCGGCTTTTTGTTTTTCCGCTTCTTCGATTTTTCGGTCGTTTTCGTAATCCGAACGGAAGAGCCTGTCGAAACGGATGGTGTATTTCAACTCGCCGCCGTATGAACGGCTGCCGACGCGGGCGACGGCTTGGATGGCGCGGGTGAGCTGGTACACGAGCTTGACGGACTGCTCGGCACTGGAAATACCGTATTCGTAACCTGCGTAGAGGTTGTTGGTAATCTGTTTGCCGACGGTCAGCACTTGTTCGGCGGGGTTGAGTTCGCCGGTTTGGGCGTTGCGGCTGCGTTGGCTGGTGATGCCCAAATCGTCCACCAGTCCGAGCCTGTCGTTGACTTGTCCGGCAAGGAGCGCGCCTGCCGCTGCGGAAAGTGCGGCATTGTCGCCGTCGCTGCCGCTGCTGGCGCGGTTGAGGATGAGCCAGGAGAGCTTGTCTTTTTCGCTCATCGCCTCTTTGGCAACGAGGGTCACGCGCGGATTGGAGAGGCTGCCGAGGACTTCGACGCCCGCCCCGACGGGGGAAAGGCGGCGTTCGGCGCGGATGTTCAGGTTGGGGTTGTTGAGCGGGCCGACGAAAGAAACCGTACCTTTGGTGATGTCGAGGTCTTGACCGTAGGCTTTGTAACGGCCTTTAACGACTTTAACCGTACCGACGCCTTGGATGGCTTCGCCCGGGCGGGAAGTGATGGTCAGCTTGCCGCCTATGGTGATGTCTGCGCCGTAACCGACGAAACGGATGTTGTCGTTGAGGTTGAGCGTCAGGTTGAGACTGATGGGCGTCACGGCGGCGGTTTGTTTTTTCTCTTCGCCCAACACGACGACATCGTCGTCCAACGAGGGCATGGAGGATTTTTGCGAACCGAACATACCGTAATCACTGCCCAACGTACCGTTGAGGATGAAGCCCCTGGCCTGGTTGTATTGCACTTTCGCGCTGCCGGAGAGGCGCAGGCGGCGGTTCGGACGGGAGAGGGTGTCGTATTTGTCGAAGACGACATCTACGTCAACATCTGGATCGGCGTTGGCAAGGTTGACGGAGCCTTTCAGCTCGAGCGTACCGCCTTTGTGGAACTTGAGGCTGTCGATAATCCAGCGTTGTCCCTGCAAATGGGAACGTAAAACGCCGTTGTCGAGGATGAGGCCTTGGGTTTGGTTGCGGTAGTAGAGGTTTTCACCGTTGAGCGTACCGGAAAGCTGGGGATCGCTGACGCGTCCGCCAAGGCTGACGGCGGCATTCAGACGACCTTTGACGGTTTGTCCGACGGGCAGGAAGTTGCGGAAGACTTCGAGGTCGGCGACGTTGAGGTTGAGTTTGCCGCTCAAAGGCGCAGTGTCCATGCTGGTGCCCTGTCCGATGTTGACCGTACCTTCGGCTGTACCGTAGTTGCTGGTGCCGTTCAGGGTGGCGGCGATGGTGGGCGAACCGACGCGCCCGCCTATGGCGGCGGCGGCGTTCAGACGACCTGTAATGCCTTGCGCGGTAGCGGGCAGGAAGGTTTTGATTGCGCCCAAGTCGGGGACGTTGAGGTTGATTTTGCCGCTGACCGGCGCGTTGGCGATTTTGTTGCCGAACTGCTGGCTGATGCCCAAATCGGCGTTGACGCTGCCGAAGCGGGTATTGCCTTCAAGCGTGCTGTCGATGCGGCCGTTTTGGAAACGGGTGCGCAGGGCGAGCGCGCTCAAACCCAAGGGCATTTGTTTTTTCGGGTCTTTGTTCGGCAGGATGATGTCGCCGCTTTGGCGGTTGATGTTGAGGTAGCCGCGGGCATTTTGGCTGTACGCCAAATCCCAATCGCCGCCGAGTACCAAGTTGTGTTCGACGGGGATTTTGACGAAGTTTTGCAACTCGGTGATGTGCAGGCTTTGCGCACTGCCTTTGCTGGTGATGCCGGTTTTTTTGTACCAAACGAAGTTTTGCAGGTTGAGGCTGCCGCCCATCACGCTCCAGCGCGCCGCGCTCATGGAAACGCGCTCCGCGCCTGCTTCGAGGTTCATGCGGTTTTGCAGTTTGAGGTTGAACGCGCCGCCGATGTCGAGCGTGTCCACGCTGCCTTTCCACTGATTGAAGTCTTTGTTCAGACCGCCCGCCGCGTTGACTTCGAGTTTGTAAGGTTTGCCGTCCAACGCCATGCTGCTGCTGCCGTGTATGCGGTGTTGCGCACCCGTGCCATTGAGGGACAGGTTGACCGCATCGACGACGGTCGCGCCGCCGGAAAGGGCGATGTGGCTGCCTTTGATGTCGGCGGCAAGCGGACGGTTGATGTCGGGCGTGCCTTTGAGTTTGAAATCAAGCATGCGGATGTTGACGGCTTCGCCGACACGCAAGGCGCGCGCTTCGCCGGAGAGGTCGGCTTCGTAGGTTTTCAGCCCGCCTTTGAGGTCGCCTGAAATGTAGCCGCGCGTGTTGAGCAGCCCGCCCAGTCCGAAACCGAAACGGGAAAGGTCGGGAGCGGTGATGTCGATATTGAGGCGGTCGCCTTTTTTGCCGAAGCTGCCGTTGGTTTTGACGATATTGTTGCCCAAACGCAGGTCGGTCAGCGCGCGCGGGAGGTGTCCGGATTCGTAAACGACGTCGGCTTTGCCGCTGAGGGGGACGTTGTTTAACGTACTCGGCGCAAACTGCATTTTGCCGGCGAATTTTTCTTTCGCCAGTTCGCCTGAAAGATTGATGGTACCGTTGACGCTGCCGGCGGGCAGTTTTGAGTCGAGGCGGGAAGGATTGAACGCCTTGCTGGAAACGTCGAGCTTGAGCAGGCGGTCTTTGAAGAGTTCGAGCGAACCTTGTGCCGTCAGTTCGCCGCCGTTTTGCGGTGCGACGCGGACGCGGTCGAGTTTGAGGGTGCGCTGCCCATGTTGTCTGTCGGTAACGAAGGACAGCAGGCCAGAGAGTTGCGCGCTGCCGCTTTCAAGATTCCAGTCGATAGCGGGCGAGGCGGTTTCGCCTTTGACGCCGATAAATCCGTTCCACTGACCGGCAACATTGGTGCGGACGAGGTCGTCTGAAACGAGGTTGTTCACATTAATCTTGAGCGCCAGCGCGTTTTTCACCGTATCGACCGTACCGGCGACATTGAACGAACCTTCCTCCAACAGCCCGATTTCAGATTCTTGGACGGTTACCACGCCGTTGTCGTTAATCGTGAAGTCCGCCAAAATATTGCGCACCGGAATGGCTTTTTCATCGGCAAAACCCGCCGCCTTGTTTTCCAAGTCGAGCGAGCCGTCCAGCGCGATACCGTGCGTAAACGAAGGCACGACAGTCGCGTCAAACGTCAGGTTTGCCTTAGGCAGCGATGGCAGGAAAGCAGTCGGGTTTATATTGAAACCCTTAATCAGCACCTCGCCGATCATCTTGTCCAGCGAAGCGGCAAACGGATGCACCGTAGATTTCGCCGACAAATGCACATTGTCGCCGTCCAGCAGAATTTCAGTCTGCACGTCCTGCAAGCTGCCCCACAGACGCGCCTTACCCTCTATCGTCTCGCCTTCCAGCTCGCCCTTCGTCTGAATCGTCGTATTGAGCGCAAACGGCTTCTCCAGCCCGACCACCGCCGAACCCGTCGAATTACTCCACGGCGTATCGAGGGCTTTCAAATCCAAGCGGTGTTCTTTCTGGTCGTAATGGTATGCCGCATTCAAATGGTCGAGATAGACCGTCTGCTTGTCAAAATTTTTGCCCACGCTGAGTCTGCCCGTTTCCAAACGGTCGATAAACACCAACACAGGCAAATCAATGCTCTCAGGCAGCCCTTTGGACGGCTTTTTCTCTTTCGGCGGCGTCGGCTTCGGCACGACCGCAATATCGCCCGCCACAATTTCAGTAATGTGCAGGCTGCGCTGAAACAGTTCGGACGGCTTCCAATCAAAACGGAACGCGCTGATTTTCACATCCGCCCCATCCGTTTCAATCATCCACTTATCGCCGTGAAAACCCTTAACCAGCGTACCTTCCAGCGTTTCCGACGCAATCTTCACGCCGAACCAGGACGGAATCTTGTACAAACCGAAACGCAAACCCGATTCCGTCCCCACCAGCCAGCCGATAAAGCCCGCCAGCGCGCACACCAGCACAACCAACGTCAGCAACAGAACCCGCAACCAGCACCTCTTGCGCTTGGGCGGGGTGGGTTGTGTTTCAGACGACGTAGGCACACTGTTTGGCGTTTCTTGGGTTTCTTGGACTGCTGTTTCGGACATCTTGGCTTTCTTGTATGGCTTAACGGCTTCTCAGGACTCCGCCGCACCCGACGGAATCGGCTTTTCAGACGACCCCATATCAGGACAGGTCGTCTGAAAAAGGATAATCATATCCCATTGCAGCGAATTGTGCTTGGGAAAGACAGCATTTCAGGTTTCAGACGACCCCATATGCCCGAACGTCATGCCCGAAGCGGTAAAAATGTCAACAAATGCAAAAAGGTCGTCTGAAAAGACAGCGGGAGTTTAGACCCGCATTTTCAGACGACCTCTGCGTATTTCAGCAACCCAACGCAAATCAATGAAAAGAAACGCGGCGGGTTGCCTCAAGCTGCGGCTTACCTGCCCGACAATACCGCCGCACCTGCTTTCGCGACGCTTTCGTCTTCATCGACCGAGCCGCCGCTCACGCCGACACTGCCGACGATAACGCCGTTTTTATCCACCAGCAGCACACCGCCGGGAAAAATCACCAAACCGTCGTTGGTCACCTCAATGCCGTAAAGCTCACCGCCCGGCTGCGAAGCCTTGCCCAAATCGCGGGTGGACATATTGAAATAGCGTGCCGTTTTCGCCTTTTTCTGCGCAATATCGATACTGCCGATAAACGCATCGTCCATACGCGCAAACGCCTTCAAATTACCGCCTGCGTCCATGACTGCAATATTCATCGGCACCTTGATTTCACGCGCCTTTTTCATCGAAGCCTGTACCACCGCCTGTGCCTGAGCCGTCGTCAAATCGCCCGGCAGCGTTTTGGTCAAACCCGCCGAAAACGCCGGCGCACCCAATGCCAAAGTACACAACAATGCAACTGATTTTATGCCGCGCATAACTGTCTCCTTGTATTGAATCAATGAAAGGTACTGCACTTTTGATTGTATGCCTGTCGGCGGGAACAATAAAGGTCGTCTGAAAACCATAAGACAGGTTTTCAGACGACCTCGGATGGGCTTTGGGTTTCAAACACCGTATGCCCGCGGTTTCAGCAGGTCGGATTCGCCAATCCGAAATTTACCCTTACCCCTGTTGTTGGATGATATGCACATCGCGCTGCGGGAAAGGAATATTGATATTGGCGGCACGCAGGTTTTCCACCACCTGCTCGTTCAATCCGAAGCGGAACGCGCCCAAATCGGCTTCGTTCGTCCACGCCCAAAGTGTAACTTCAATGGCGCTGTCGCCCAGGTTGGTAATAAATGTTACTGCTTCTTTGCCTTGGGTCTGCACACACAAGGGATGCTCGGTGGCGGCTTTCAAGACGGCGGCTTTGGCGGCTTTCAAATCACAGGCGTAATCGACACCGACCACCACCTGCACGCGGCACAGCGGCATGGAGGAACGGTTGACGATGCTGTTGCTCATAACGACGCTGTTGGGCAGGATGACTTCTTCGTTATCCGGCGTACTCAGCGCGGTCTGCACCATTTTAATTTCGCTAACAAAGCCTTCGAAGCCGTTGACTTTGATGTAGTCGCCGACTTTAAACGGACGGAACAGAATAATCAGCGCACCGGCGGCAAAGTTCGACAGTTGGTCTTTCAGCGACAACGCAACCGCCAAACCCGCGCCGCCGATTAAGGCGGTAACCGACGTGGTCGGGATGCCCAGCTTGCCCAGCGCGGCAATAATAATCAGGATTAACAGGCCGACGTTAGCCACATTGCCGAGGAAGCTGACGAGCGTTCTGTCCACTTTTGCGCGGGTCAGCGCAGCTTTCATCAAAATAACGAGGCGGGAGGCCATCCATTTACCAATCAGGAAAATCGCCAACGCAGCAATTAAATTGGTGCCGAATGCCATACCGGTTTCAACGAGACGTCCCCAACCTGAGAATGAGGAAAAGTTTTCGAGATCGAAATTCATAATTTTTATTTATGGTTCAAGAATGGTTGGAAATTTGGATATTAATTGGTTATGCACCAAGCCTGTCCACATTTTCAGACGACCTTAAAACCTTGTGCCCAAGCTGATGTGCCAACGGATTTTCTTGTCTTGGTGTCCGTAGGCGACGTCGAAGGAGAACGGGGCGACAGGGCTGAACCAGCGTACGCCGAGTCCTGTGCCGTGTTGCACAGTCATGTTTTTGAAATTGCTGGTAACATCGCCGACATCGTGGAAGACGGCGCCGGATACGCTTTTGGTAATCGGGAATTGGTATTCGAGGCTGCCGACCAGTAACGCCCTATCGGGAAGGACGGAATTTTTCGGACCTTCCAAGCCGATGCTGTCAAGTTCGTAACCGCGGATAGAGGATGCGCCGCCGGTACGGAACATGAGGCTGGAAGGTACGTCTTCGCCTTCGCGGGCGTAAACGTAGCCTGCTTGTCCGCGTACAATGAAGGTACCGAGTTTTTTGTTTTCGGGTGTGTAGAAATAGCCTGCGCGGGCGGTGGCGCGCGCCATGGCGGTGGAGGACAGGAAGTTGCCCAGTGTTGCGCCGATTTTGCCGTCGAGGTAGTAGCCGTTTTCGGGACGCAGCTCGGTTTCGATGTTTTGGCGTTTCCACGAGGCGGTCAGCATGGTGGCGTGGCTGCGGCCGAGGTCGTAATTGGTATCGGGCACTTTGCGGTCTTCGGTGATGAATTCGATACCGAGGCGCGATTCGATGCCGTTGCGGTCGCGCACGCGCCAAATACCGCTGGTCAGGGCGCGTTTTTCAAGGTTTTGGGTGGTCGAGCGGTTGTAGGACGTGTTGGTCGTCCAGTATTTGCCTTCGCTGTTGCGCGGCTGGCTGATACCGGCGGCGAGGGTGGTTTCGTATTTGTCCATGTCCCAAACGACGGAGCCGATGTAGCCTTTGTTGAAGAGGTTGTAGTAGTCGTAACCGATGCGTCCGCCGAGGCCGTATTCGGAATCGTAGCGGATACCGGTTTCGAGTTTGTGGCGTTTGACTTCGGTGACGTTGACTTTGACGGGCACGCGGTCGCCTTGGAGTCGGTCGAAGTCGGCTTGGACGGATGCGCCGGAGTAATGTCCGTTTTGTTCGAGCGCTTGTTGGAAGTCGAGCAAGAGGTCGAGGTCGTAAGGCGCGCCGGGTTTGAAGCGTGCCAGACCGGCGACGACGTTGTCGGGATAGCGGCGGGTACCGGTGATTTCAAAGTCGCCGAAATAAATGGGACGGTTGCTTTCGACGATCACGTTCAGATCGGCGGTGTTGTTGTTGGGATTGACGGTGGCTTGGGTGTTGCTGAGTTTGGCAAGCGGGTATTTTTTACGGGTTACTGCGCTGAGGACGGAGGTTTTGCTGCCGCTCCAGCCGTCTTGGTCAAAGTATTCGCCAACGGGCTGCTGCCAGTTGAGCATGGCTTTTTGGTAATACTCGGCAAGGTTGTCGTCTGAAAGGATGTCACCGAGGATGGCGACGCTGACGTTGTCGATTTTGGTGCGCGGGCCGGGATTGACGGCGACGGTATAGCTCGAACCGTTGTCTTGGACGTTGACGCTGCCGTTGAAATAGCCTTTGGTTTTGAGCATGGTTTTGACGTTGTCGGGCGCTTCTTCGGCGAGGAAGCCGACCTGCTCTTTGTCCAACTCTTCGTCCTGCTGCTGGGTAATCAGCGGCAGGTATTCTTCGAGCATGGATTTGACTTCGCTGTTTTTGGTTTCGATTTTGACGGGAAACTTGGGCGTCAGTTTGCCTACTTTGTCAGCCTGCTCGGATTGCCCGCCCTGCTTGAAACCGGGAATCGGTTCGTAGTCTTCGGCACGCGGCAGATCGGCTGCGGCTGCGTGTCCGTAGGCAAGGGCGAGTGAAACAATCAAAATGGGCGAAGTCAGTCTGGTCATGGCAAAAAAATGTTTCAACGGCAGAAGGGTTCTAAATTCTACCATTATTTTCAATCGGGTTTAAAACCTGCCCGAGACGGAGGAGTCGTCTGAAAAGGCGGATGCGCCTGCCCCTGCGCGACAGAAGCAAAACACATTAACTCCCTCCAATCCGAAAAATACAGCACAAACTGCCCAATTCTCTAAAAAATCAAGCATTTTTCGCCACAACAATCGATTTGATATGTAAACCTGCGCAATAATTGATATTTTCTTTTAAAATGCAACGTTTCTTAACACATAAAGTAAGAGGACGTATCATGGCAAGTGGTAATCCACTGCTGAACGCAGTCAACCGTATCGGACTTGTCCCGCAAATCATCATCGGTTTGATGTTGGGCGTCTTGGTCGGCTCCATTTCCCCGAAAGCAGGTTTGGGCGCAGGGCTGCTCGGCGAATTGTTCGTCGGCGCATTGAAAGCCGTCGCCCCCGTATTGGTGTTTGTCTTAGTAACCGCCGCGCTGGTGCAATACCGCAAAGGCGGCGAAGCCAAAATCAAACCCATCATTATTCTGTATCTCGTCGGCACATTTGCCGCAGCCGCCGTCGCCGTTGCCGCCAGTATGGCATTCCCGACCGCGCTGGTGTTTAAAGACGTAGCTACCTCCACCCTCGCCCCGCCCTCCGGCATCATCCAAGTCCTCAAAGAGCTTTTGATGAAGCTCGTGTCCAACCCGATTAACGCCATCGCGCAAGCCAACTACATCGGCATTCTCGCATGGGCGTTGGTTTTAGGCTCCGCATTGCGCCACCACGGCTCCGACACCACCCGCCAAGTCGTCGCCGACCTCTCCGACGCCGTTACCACCGTCGTGCAATGGGTTATCCGTTTCGCCCCCTTGGGTATTTTCGGACTGGTCTCCCAAACCGTTGCCGAAACCGGCTTTTCCGCCTTCCTCAGCTACGGACGCCTGCTGGCCGTCCTGCTCGGCAGCATGGCGTTTATCGCCCTCGTCGTGAACCCGCTCATCGTCTGGTCGCAAACCCGCAAAAACCCCTACGGACTGGTCTTCACCTGCCTGCGCGAAAGCGGACTCTACGCCTTCTTCACCCGCTCCTCCGCCGCCAACATCCCCGTCAACATGGCATTGGCGAAAAAACTCGGCTTGCATGAAGACACCTACTCCGTCTCCATCCCGCTGGGCGCAACCATCAACATGGCAGGTGCAGCGATTACCATCACCGTCTTAGCCATGGCAGCCGCCTACACCAAAGGCATCGTCGTCGATTACCCAACCGCCCTGCTCCTGAGCCTCGTCGCCACCGTCGGCGCATGCGGCGCATCCGGCGTTGCCGGCGGCTCGCTGCTGCTGATCCCCGTCGCCTGCAGCCTCTTGGGCATCGACAACGATTTCGCCATGCGCGTCGTCGGCGTCGGCATGATTATCGGCGTAATCCAAGACTCCGCCGAAACCGCCCTCAACTCCTCCACCGACGTACTCTTTACCGCCGCCGCCGACTTAGGCAGCCGCCGCAAAGAATAAAGATTTGGTTATTTCTCAAAAAGTCAAAAGGTCGTCTGAAATTTCAGACGACCTTTTTTCTATACTATTAAATCGAATTCATATACCCATACCGTCATTCCCGCGCAGGCGGGAATCCAGACATT
This sequence comes from Neisseria mucosa, assembly GCA_003028315.1. Taxonomy (NCBI): domain Bacteria; kingdom Pseudomonadati; phylum Pseudomonadota; class Betaproteobacteria; order Neisseriales; family Neisseriaceae; genus Neisseria; species Neisseria mucosa. Next base: position 2,194,587 of record CP028150.1, read on the forward strand.
CAGTTTTCAGAAATGTTTGGAGGTTGCCGTAATGCCAAACTTCTGGATTCCCGCCTGCGCGGGAATGACGCCATGAGCGATTTCTATTTTAAACCGATATACTGTGCAATTTAGAACGTGTTCATTGTCTCAGCCTCTGCTGTAAACTATCGGCATGAACAGAAAAACCTACCCAAGCGATATCAGTCGCGAGCAATTTGCGCCTCTCCTTCCCCTGCTGGAAAGTGCCCGTAAACGCACAGCGCCACGCCAGGTGGACTTGTACGATGTCTTTTGTGCCATTCTCTACCTGCAACGCACTGGCTGCTCCTGGCGCGCTTTGCCGGGCGACTTCCCCAAATGGCGCACCGTGCATTCCTACTTCCAGAGATGGACCGAACCACGCGAGAGTGGCATCAGCATCCTTGAGGAAGCATTAAAAAAATCAGGTAGTTGCGGAGCGCCGCAAGCAGGGGCGCCATGAAGCAACTACTTTCCTGATTATTGATGCGCAGAGTGTGAAGAACACGGATACCGCCATGGAAAAAGGCTACGATGCGGGCAAGAAGGTTAGCGGTATCAAGCGACATATAGCGGTTGACACGCAAGGTTTGCCGCATGCCCTTGCGGTAACGACGGCGGATGTTACGGATAGAAAAGGCTGCCTGGTGGCATTGGAACGTGGGCGGGATAATCTTGGTGCGATACAAAAAATCCTTGCTGACGGTGGTTACACGGGTAAGGCATTTGCTTCGTCAGTACAGGAGTTGATTGGTGCAGAAGTAGAGATTGCCAAACGAAACGAATTGCACCGTTTTGCAGTATTGCCGAAGCGATGGGTAGTAGAGCGCAGCTTTTCCTGGTTGGAAAAGAACAGGCGGCTTTGGAAAAACTGCGAGCGTAAGTTGAGTACCAGTCTGCAAATGGTAGCTTTGGCTTTCTTGGGAGTCCTGCTACGAAGACTATGAACACGCTCTTAGGCAGGTCGGACTTTTGAATCAGATATAGGTTTCCAACATGCATCCCTACCCTCTTACGCCACACAAGCTTTCCGCTACGACAGAAAGATAACCTAAACCTAAATAAAAGGTCGTCTGAAAATCCTGTTTTCAGACGACCTTTTGATGTATGAATTTCGTAAAATTAAGGAATAATCGGAACCTGCCCGTACAGCCGCGTTCCAACTACTTTCATCATTTTAGGATTCGGATGCTCAAAAAAACCCTCGTTTTTATATTGGTTTTATTCTTTACCGCCGCGCTTTTGCCGCTGTGGATCATGTGGCGCGATTTTCAGGTGTCGCGGTTGGATGCGGATACGGTGCGTCCGGCGGATGCTGCGGTTGTGCTTTCGACCCGTGCTTATGAAAAAGGTCGTCTGAATCCTTGTTTGGTGGCGCGCGTTGAAGCGGCTGTCGAGCTGTATCGTGCCGGCAAGGTGAAAAAGCTGGTGATGACGGGCGGAGTCAGCCGTGATTTGCAGTCCTCTGCGGGCAATATGCAGATGATTGCGGAGAAAATGGGTGTATCGAAGGCAGACATTATTCAGGAACGGGAAGCGGGCAATACGTTTGAAAACATCGTGTTCAGCCGAAAATTTATCGAAAACAGCCCGCGCGTCATCATTGTCAGCGCCGGTTTTCATTTGGCGCGGGCGCGGATGATGGCGGACAGGCAGTGGCAGGGACACGATATTCAGGTGTATGCCGCGCCGTTTTGTTCCGAGCCTTACGGCGGCTATGGTTTCACGGTATTGCGCGAGTCGGCGGCGTTTGTCAAAAACGCTTTGAAGGGCAGGTTGTAGTTTCAGACGACCCGAATGTATATCGTTAAATCATGTATAATTGCAAACAATTTGACTGTTTGATTTAACCGTTTGACCGACCTACCGACAGGACTCCGACATGATCAACCCTATCGCTGCACTTTCCCCCCTAGACGGCCGCTACGCCCAATCCGTTGAAGCATTGCGTCCGATTTTCTCCGAATACGGCCTGATGAGGGCGCGCGTCAAAGTCGAATTGAGCTGGCTCAAAGCCCTCGCCGCCGAACCGAAAATCACCGAAATTCCCGCCTTCAGCAATTTCACGCTTGCCGAAATCGACAAAGTTATCGAAAACTTTTCATTGGAAGACGCAGCCGCCGTCAAAGCCATCGAAGCGACCACCAATCATGATGTCAAAGCCATCGAATACTGGCTTAAAGAACGCTTCGCGGGCGTACCCGAAGTCGCCGCCGCCAGTGAGTTTATCCACTTCGCCTGCACCAGCGAAGACATCAACAACCTGTCCCACGCCCTAATGCTGCAAGAGGCGCGCGAAACCGTCATCCTGCCCAAACTTGCCGAAATCATCGAAAAACTCACCGGCATGGCGCACGACCTTGCCGCTGTCCCCATGATGAGCCGCACCCACGGTCAGCCCGCCACGCCGACCACCTTAGGCAAAGAAACCGCCAACATCGTGTACCGCCTGCAACGCCAGTTCAAAAACCTTCAGGCGCAAGAATTCCTCGGCAAAATCAACGGCGCGGTCGGCAACTACAACGCCCACATGGTCGCCTATCCCGACGTCGATTGGGAAACCCACTGCCGCAACTTCGTCGAAATCGGCCTCGGCCTGACCTTCAACCCCTACACAATCCAAATCGAGCCGCACGACTACATGGCTGAATTCTTCCAAACCCTCAGCCGCATCAACACCATCCTGATCGACTTCAACCGCGACGTTTGGGGTTATATTTCATTGGGTTACTTCAAACAAAAAGTCAAAGCGGGCGAAGTCGGCTCTTCCACCATGCCGCACAAAGTCAACCCCATCGACTTTGAAAACTCCGAAGGCAACCTCGGCATGGCAAACGCCGTATTGGGCTTCTTATCCGAAAAACTGCCCGTCTCCCGCTGGCAGCGCGACCTGACCGACAGCACCGTCCTGCGCAACATGGGTGTAGGCGTAGGCTATGCCGTTTTGGGTTTCGCCGCCCACCTGCGCGGCCTGAACAAGCTCGAACCCAACCCCGCCGCGCTGGCTGCCGATTTGGATGCCACTTGGGAGCTGCTCGCCGAACCGATTCAAACCGTGATGCGCCGCCACGGCGTCGCCAATCCTTACGAAAAACTGAAAGACCTGACGCGCGGCAAAGGCGGCATCACGCCCGAAGTGCTGAAAGTCTTCATCGAATCGCTGGAAATCCCCGCCGAAGCCAAATCCCAACTGCTCGCCCTGACCCCCGCGCTCTACATCGGCAAAGCGGAAGAATTGGCGAAACGGATTTGATGCAGCCTTGATGATTTGAGATTGAGTTGAAACAAAAGGTCGTCTGAAAACCAAAACTGATGGTTTTCAGACGACCTTTTTGTCAAATAAGAGTAGCGCGGGCTTTGCACACGACTTTCAACCCAGACATCAGAATCCAATCATTTCTATTCATTCGTGGGTAAAACCCACGCTACGGGCTTAGTTTTTGATACGGAACCCACCACCAGCCGTCATTCCCGCGCAGGCGGGAATCCATCGTAAAATCTGAGAAGCCTTGATTTGAAAAACAGTTTCTGAATTTCAAAAATGAATTCCCGCCTGCGCGGGAATGACGACGACCGGTAAGTTGCATACCGAAAATAAAGTAATTCAGCTATACCCACAAAATAAATACAAGTACACACACCCGATTCAAACTGACGGACGGAAAATCCCGTGGGCAAAGCCCACGCTACGGGGTTCGGTTATCTCAAAGCGTGTTTTGATGAATAAAGGTCGTCTGAAAACCGCGTTCGGCTTTGCAGCATCACCAGCCCGCCTGTTGGCACGACTTTTCGCTTACGCTTTAAACGCATCCAGCCAAATCCGCCAGCTCTCGTCGGTATCGGCGCAGACGGTCAGGGTTTCGCCGTTTTCGATGCTTTGGAATGAGAGGCTGCGGGCGTGGAGCATGAGGCGGGTGGTGCCGAGATGGGCGGCGGTGGCGTGGTTTTGGCGCAGGTCGCCGTAGTTGGTGTCGCCGACGATGGGGTGGAAGATGTGTTTCATGTGGCGGCGCAGTTGGTGTTTGCGGCCTGTGTGCGGGATGAGTTCTGCCCATGAGTAGCGCGAGGTCGGGTAGCGGGCGGCGGATTGGAAGGGCAATTCGGTGCGCGCAAGGCAGCGGTATCGGGTTTGGGCTTCTTGGAGGGTGGCTTCGGTTTGGGATTCGGCGATTTTGTCGGGCTGATATTTGAGGGGGTAGTCGATGAGTCCGTCGTCGGGCAAATATCCGCGCACGATTGCCCAATAGGTTTTGCATGTGGTTTTTTGTTCGAACTGCTGCGTCAGCAGGCGGGCGGCTTCGGGGTCGAGGGCAAACAGGAGGACGCCGGATGTGGGGCGGTCGAGGCGGTGGGCGGGATAGACGTGTTGTCCGATTTGGTCGCGCAGGGTTTGCATGACGAACTGTGTTTCGTGGCGGTCGAGCCAGCTTCGGTGGACGAGCATTCCGGCGGGTTTGTTGACGGCGATGGTGCGGCTGTCGCGGTAGAGGATGTCGAGCATGGTCTGATGTGGGCGGAAATGGGGAATTGTAACGCAAGCGGTCGCGGCTGAGACGGCAATCTTGGGCTGGAACGCATGATTCGGTTCAAATAAGGAACACTTGCTGCCGTTCATGTTTGCGTTTTCAGACGACCTCGGGTTCTGTCGGTTACAATGTGGGGGTTCAACAAGATGAAGGAAAAACCGTGAGCCTGCTCAAAAAACTGCCCAAGCCTATGCTGACCGATGAGGCGCGCCGCGAGATTCAGGCGCGGGAGTCGTATCATGTTTTGAAGATTATTTCGGAATTTGTCGAGGCGGGCGAGGAGCTGCGGGCGATTCAGCCTGCGGTCAGCATTTACGGCAGCGCGCGCACGCCGGAAAACCATCCCGATTATGAATTTACGCTGCGTCTGGCGCGCAAGCTCTCGGATGCCGGTTTTTCCGTCATTTCGGGCGGCGGGCCGGGGATTATGGAAGCGGCGAACAAGGGCGCGTTTGCGGGCGCAAGCCCTGCGGTCGGGCTGAATATCGTGTTGCCGCACGAGCAAAAAGCCAATCCGTATCAGGATTTGTCCATCAAGTTCCAGCATTTCTTCCCGCGCAAAGTGATGTTTGTGAAACACGCGGTCGCGTATGTCGTCATGCCCGGCGGCTTCGGCACGCTGGACGAATTGTTTGAAAGCCTGACGCTGGTGCAGACAGGCAAAACGCCCGACCGCCCGATTATCTTGGTGGGCAAGGATTTTTGGTCGGGCTTGTTGGACTGGATACGCAAAGAGCTGCTCGGGCGCGGGCTGATTTCGGAAGCTGATATGGATTTAATCCGACTGATTGACGGTGAAGACGAAATCATCGAAGAAATCTTCGCGCACTACGAAAACCGCTTGGAAGATTTTTCCGAAGGCGTCAACGCGTGGTCGCTCGGATTGTGATGGGCTGAGAGGTCGTCTGAAAACATTCCGAACCTCGCGGGTTGAGCTGAAATCAAGACAAGGCGGCAACGCCGTATCGGTTTCCAGTTAACCCGAGATATAGTGGATTAAATTTAAATCAGGACAAGGCGAGGCAACGCCGTACTGGTTTAAAGTTAAGCCACTATAGAATCGTTTCAGACGACCCCTGCCTATTTCGGTACAATACCTTTTCGCCGCAAGGCAGCCACGCCGCTGCGAATATTCCCTTTATCCAATCCACCCGACCCAACCCAACCGTTCATGACCGATACCGCTCAAATCATTACCAGCTACGGCCGCCGCTACATCGTGCGCACGCCCGACGGCAAAACCTACGAAGCCAGCACGCGCAAAAAGCGGGTGGACTTCGCCTGCGGCGACCGCGTGCATATCCAAACCGTCAACGCCGAACAAGCCGTCATCGAAGACTACCTGCCGCGCGAAAGCCTGCTCTACCGCCAAGACGCTTGGAAAACCAAGCTCATCGCCGCCAACGTCAGCCAGCTCCTTATCGTTACCGCCGCCGTTCCCTCTCCCAGTGAAGCCCTGCTGCAACGCGCCCTCCTAGCCGCCGAAGCCGCGGGCATCCAAGCCGTCATCATCCTGAACAAGGCCGACCTGCCCGAAACCGCCCTCTGGCGCGAAAAACTCAAATTCTACGAAACGCTCGGTTACCCCGTCATCGAAACCCGCGCGCTGGAAAACGCCGACATCCTGCGCCCCGTCCTGCAAGGGCATACCAACATCCTGCTCGGACAAAGCGGTATGGGCAAATCCACTCTGACCAACGCCCTCTTGGGCAACCAAACCGCCCGCACCGGCGACATTTCCACCGCGCTCGACTCCGGCAAACACACCACCACCCACGCCCAGCTTTACGATTTAAACGAAGCAACCCAATTAATCGACTCCCCAGGTTTGCAAGAATTCGGCCTGCACCACCTCCAAGCCGCCGATCTGCTGCAATACTTCCCCGACCTAAACCACCTCGTCGGGCAATGCCGCTTCCACAACTGCACCCACCGCGCCGAACCCGGCTGCGCCGTCAAAGCCGCCGCCGAAGCAGGCGAAGCCAAGCCCGAACGCATCGAATTTTTGCAACGGATAACGGATGAGTTGTTGAGGTAGGGTAGGCAATCGGAATTGTCTTTATGAAATAAAAAAACGTCGTCTGAAAACTTGTAAAACAGGTTTTCAGACGACCTTTTTTCATAACGGCAAACTTACGCAACCGCAGGAGCGACGGCTTTCACATAGTTCAGCGCGATAAACTGCTTTTCTGGATCAAGCTCGGTGATTTTGAGCAGGACTTGCGATTTGGGCAGCGCGTCAAACAGAATACCGGTCGCGCGCGTTACCAGCGGCAGCCCCTCAATGCGGACGAGGTCTTCCTTGAGGATGGTAGCCGTCAGCTCGTTCGTGCCTTGCTGTTGCAGGTACACGAGGCTCCAGTAGGCTTCCATTTGGCGTTGGAAGTCGGCGTAGGCTGTATAGGCAGTATCGAAGTCGCGCAGCGCGGCGAAAAGCTCGGCATCGCTGTTTTGGTACAGCGTCTCGGCAGTGTCGTCTATCAGGCTGAGGAGTTGTTTTTGGTTGATGTAGTCGGCGGCGCGGCGCAGCGGTGAGGTGAACCAGCCGTAATGCTGTACGCCCATGCCGATGTGCGGCTCGGATTTGGTGCTCATGCGCACTTTTCCGGCGGGTTGCACGCGGAAGAGGCCGGGCAGGTCGTTATCATGGAGCATCTGCGCCCAAGTGCTGTTGGCGAGTATCATCATCTCGCTGACCAGCGTATCGATGGGCGAACCGCGTTCGCGGCGGACGACGGATACGTTGCCTTCCTCATCCAATTCGATGCTGTAATCGTATTGCGGCGCGCGGTCGGGTTCGTATTTGCCGCGTGCTTTTTGCAGGGCGACGGCAAATTGGTGCAACCAAATCAGGTCTTGATGATGGGCGAACATCATTTCACCGGCTTCGTCCAAGCCGGTTTCGGCGTTGAAATGCGGCTCGATGGCTTGGATGCGCAGGTTTTCGGCGATGTTGACGGCTTCGATTTTGCAGGTCGGCTCGCCGACGTTGAATTCGCTGTCCACATCGAAATAAATGCTGACGGCAGGACGGTACGCGCCCGCATCGAGGCTGAACGCGGCAATCCAGTTTTCGGGCAGCATGGTGATTTTGCCGCCAGGAAAATAGACCGTGCTCAAGCGTTCCATGATGTTTTTTTCCATTTTGTCGCCCGGTTTAACGGCAAGCGACGGCGCGGCGATGTGGATGCCGACGCGTTTCGTGCCGTTGCCCAAGTCGGTCAGGCTCAAGGCGTCGTCCACTTCGGTGGTTGATTCGTCGTCGATGGAAAAGGCGGTAACGTCGGCCTTGGGCAGGTCGGGCATTTCAGGAAGGGGGAGGTCGGGGAAACCTGTTCCTTTGGGGAAGTATTTGATTTCAAACCCGTCTTGCAGATATTGGGGAATGGACGTAATGCCGCCTGTCTTTTTCGCCAATTCATAGGCGGAGGTTTTCAGCGCGTCGGCGGCTTTGGTAAAGGCTTTGTAGGTCAGCGACTGCTTGTCGGGAGCGTGCAGGATGGTTTTCAAATCCGCCGCGATTTCAGGCGGCATCTCGCCGCGTTTCAAGGCTTCCGCCCAAGCGTCGATTTGCGCGTCTTGCTGTTTTTTGCGTTCGATGGCGGCAAGCGCTTGTTTTAAGGTCTCTTCTGGCGCTGCTTTGAACACGCCTTTGGCTTTTTTGTAGAAATACATCGGCGCAGCGTAAAGCGCAATCAAGGTTGCCGCCAGCTCGGTTTTGGTCGGCGCATGACCGTAATATTCTTCGGCGATCGCCTCGGCGGAAAATTCTTCTTCGCCGCATACTTCCCACAATAAATCGGTGTCGATGTCCGCCGCCTGCGCCTGCGCGTTCTCCAAAAACGCCGCCATATCGCCGTCGAACTCGGCAAAGACATTATTCGCCTTCACTTTGGTGCGCTTGCCGTGTTGGGTATCGACTTGGTAAGTGGCGTCGTTTTTTTGGACGATGGCGGCGACTTTGAACTGGCCGGACTCTTCGTAAAAGATATTCATGTATTGCTGCTGTCAGGTTGAAGTGGGAAACGGACGATTTTAGCAGATTCTTGTTGATAAAGACGGACAAAAGGTCGTCTGAAAAACTTGCCCTCCCCTTCTCATTTCATAGAAACCGCCTTTTCAGACGACTTCCGCCTACTTTGACCGCGCTCAAACCTGCTGCGCTCCGCCCATGCTCCCTGATTTGAAATAATTTATTTAAAAATAAAAGGATAGCCTTTTATTTTGCCCGAGGTCGTCTGAAAACCTGCGCTTTGCAAACCTGTGGTTTAGGATTAGTATAACTATACCAATTTATCCCAAATCCATTTCAAATCATTCACTTCGGAGAGATTCCATGAGCTACACGGCCCCTGTAAACGAATTGCGTTTCGGCATCCGCGTGCACGGCAGGTTGGACGAAATCCTGCAACTGCCCCATGCGGAAGGTTTGGATGCGGAAACGGTGGATGCGGTGCTGGACGAGGCGGCGCGGTTTGCGTCGGAACAATGGGCGGACACCAACCGCACCGGCGATCTGCACGGCGCGGGTTTTTCAGACGACCTGATCACCATCCATCCCGATTTGGCGCGTGCCTACTATGATTTCTGCGAAGCGGGCTGGGCGGGTTTGCGCGCGCCGGCGGAGTTTGGCGGACAGGGGCTGCCGGCGGTCGTGTCGGCGGCGTGTGAAGAGATGTGGTGCGCCGCCAACCTCGCCCTGTCGTTGATGCCGATGCTGACGCTGGGGGCGGTGGACGCGCTGTTTAAACACGGCAGCGAGGAGCAGAAACAGACCTACCTGCCGAAAATGTGCAGCGGCGAGTGGGCGGGAACGATGAATTTGAGCGAACCGCAGGCGGGTTCGGATTTGAACCATATCGCCACCCGCGCCGTGCCGAAAGAAAACGGTGCGTATGCCCTCAGCGGTCAGAAAATCTTCATCACTTGGGGCGATCAGGAAATGACGGAAAACATCGTCCATCTGGTGCTCGCGCGCCTGCCCGATGCCGCGCCGGGCGTGCAGGGCGTGTCGATGTTTATCGTGCCGAAATATTTGGTGAACGCGGACGGCAGCTTGGGCGGATGCAACGGCGTGCGCGCCATCGGCATCGAACACAAGCTCGGCATACACGCCAGTCCGACCTGTACGATGGAGTTCGACAACGCCGAAGGCTATCTGGTCGGCAGGGCGGGCAAGGGTTTGGCGTATATGTTTACCATGATGAAAACCGCGCGGCTGAACGTCGGCATCGAAGGCCACGCCGTCGCCGAACGCGCCTATCAAAACGCGCTCGCCTATGCCAAAGAACGCGTGCAGGGACGCGACGAGGCGGACGGTTCAGACGACGTAGCGATTATCCGCCATCCCGACGTGCGCCGTATGTTGTTGATACAAAAGGCAACGCTCGCCGCCCAACGCGCCCTCTATCTGCGCGCCGCCGCCCTGACCGATTTTGCCGCCGCCTGCCCCGACAACGTATTGCGCAAAGAAGCGGAGCGCGAACTGGATTTCCTGATTCCCATCGTCAAAGCCTGGCCGACCGACAACGGCGTCGTACTGACCAACCTCGCCGTCCAGATTTACGGCGGCGCGGGCTACGTCGAAGAAAGCGGCGTGGCGCAATACCTGCGCGACGTGCGGATTACGCCGATTTACGAAGGCACCAACGGCATACAGGCCGCCGATTTGGCAGGACGCAAAACCACCGGCAAAAATGGCGCGCTGCCCTTGAAGCTGCTCGCCGAAGGCAAAGGGCTGGCGGACAAACTCGCCGCAGTCGAACCCGCCGCCGCGCAGCAACTGGCGCAAGCCATTGAAACGGCAGAACAAAGCATCGCCCGCATGGTTGGATACGCCGACCGTCCCGCCCTCGCCACCGCCGCGTCCAACGCCTACCTGCAACAAATGGGGCTGACGCTCGGCGCCATCGGACTCGCCCGCGCCTACCTTGCCGCCGAAGCCGCCCAAGCGGAAGACGCTGACGGCTTCGGCAGCGGTTTTTACGCCGCGCAGCAACACAACGCCCGCGTCTATTGCGCCCACGTCCTGCCGCAGGTTTACGCCTGCGCCGCGCAGATTGAAAACGCGCAGGCATTGCTGGATGTGCCGTTAGAACTTTATTGACGGATACGGGTTTGAAAAAGGTCGTCTGAAACTGAAAATCAGGTTTCAGACGACCTTTTTATGGGTTTCAACTTATCCTTTTAAACGGCGGCAGGCTGGCTAATAATTGTTGGCCGTATCGCTGCGTTTTGACGCGGTTGTCGAGGATGGTCACGCGGCCGTAGTCTTGTTCGGTGCGGATGAGGCGGCCGACGGCTTGGATGAGTTTGATGCCGGCTTCGGGGACGGTGATTTCGATGAAGGGGTTGCCGCCGCGCTGTTCTATCCAGCGGTTTTGGGTTTTTTCGATAGGGTTGTCGGGCATGGCGAAGGGGAGTTTGGCGATGATGACTTGCACGCAGGCGGTGCCGGGCAGGTCGAGTCCTTCGGCGAAGCTGTCGAGTCCGAAGATGATGCTGGCTTTGCCTTCTTCTATGGCTTGGTGGTGTTTTTGCAGGAGGACGGCTTTGGGCAATTCGCCTTGTACGAGCAAGAGCGGCAGGTAGTCGTCGGGCAGGCGCAGGGCGACATCCTGCATTTGTTTGCGCGAGGAAAACAGGACGAGCGTGCCGATGGCTTCGGTGGGCGAAATGAGCTTGGGCAGCCATTCGACGATGGCGGCGGTATGCGCGGCGGGGTCTTTGGGACTGGCGTGCACGGGCGGGATGTAGAGTTCGCCTTGCGCGTCGAAATCAAACGGGCTTTCTAGGGCGAGGGTGGTGGTTTCGGGCAGCCATTGCAGTCCGGTTTGACGCAGGATGAGGTTGAAGCTGCCCAAGGATTGCAGGGTGGCGGAGGTCAACACTGCGCCTGCCGCGCGCCGCCACAGGCTGTTGGCGAGGTGGGACGCGCTGCTGATGGGGCTGGCGTTGAAAATGTAGTCGTTTTTGTCGTCGGCGCGGCGGGTTATCCATTTTGCCAGCGGTTCTTCGCCCTCGAGGGGGACGGTGGAGAGTAAATCCCATGTGGCGGTGATTTGTTCGATGCGGGCGCGGAATACGCCGAATTCGGTACTCAGGCGGTCGATTTGCGCGCTGTTTTGGTCTTTGTCGCGGCGGGCGGCGGACAGGGCGTCGTTGAGGCTGTTGATGTGTTTGTAGAGGCTGCGGGCGGCGATGGCGGTGTTGGAAACGGTGGTTTCGAGGCCTTCGGGGATTTTGCCGTCTTCCCACAGCCAAGTCGGTTCGCTGTTTGTCCGTCTGTCGTTTTCAGACGACCCCAAGCTCAAAGACGGCTCTTCGGCGAGGTGGAACTGCCATTCGTGCAGGCTTTCGAGCAGCGCGGCGGCGGCTTCGTCGGCAAGGTTCGCCAACTCTCCTTTGTCGGTGAGTGCGGCGATTTTGCCGGTAACCTGCGGCAGTTTTTCCAACGCCCACACTGCTTGGTTCCACGAATGCTCGGCGGCAAACTGGCTGAGTGCTTTTTTGGGCAGATGGTGCGCTTCGTCGATGCAGTAGAAGCTGTTTTCAGGGTCGGGCAAAATCACGCCGCCGCCCATGCTGATGTCGACCATCAGCAAATCGTGGTTGGTTACGACGACATCGACGGTTTCCAGCGTGTCGCGGGCAAGGTAAAACGGGCATTCCGGGCGGTTCGGACAGGCGGCTTTGAGGCAGCCGTAGTTGTCGTTGTTCACCTTCATCCAGATGGTGTCGTCGATTTTTTCCGGCCAAGTGTCGCGGTCGCCGTTGAACCGACGGGCGGAAAATTCGTCGGCGATGTCGCGCAGCAGCTTCAATTCTTCGGGCTTGGGTTTGCTGTCCCACAAGACGGCGGGGGCTTCGAAGCCGAGCAGGTTTTGCTGAGCGTTGCTTTGCGTGAGTTGGTAGAGTTTGTAGGGGCAGAGATAGCGGCCGCGCCCTTTGGCAAGCGCGAAGGTCAGCTCCAAACCGCTTTTTTCAACCAGAAACGGCAGGTCGCGGTCAACCAACTGCTCCTGCAAGGCAACCGTCGCGCTGCTCACAATCAGCCGCTTGCCGCGCGTCTGCGCCATAATGCCGCCCGCTAGCAGGTAGGCAAGCGATTTGCCCACGCCGGTCGGCCCTTCGATTACGGCAATGCTCTCGCCCTCGCGCTTGGGCGGCTCGCCGCCTTCTTCGCGCGTCAACGTCCGCGAAAAAGCGTTGGCAACCGCCGCAATCATTTCCCGCTGCGAAGCGCGCGGACGGAAACCGGGCAGGTTTTTGCCGATATTTTGGTAATGGTCGCGGATGGCGTTTTTTTCTAAATCGGTGAGCATCGAGGTCGTCTGAAAAGGTGGATTTGCTTATGAATTGGTTATTTTAGCATTTTTCGCGGACTGGTTCGGAAGAGATGGGAGGGGTCGTCTGAAAAGCATATTTTGGCGTTTTCAGACGACCTTTGGTAAGGGAAGCCACATTGGGACAGGGGATTTGAACCGTTGTCGTTTCTGTTGCCGTCATTCCCGCACAGGCGGGAATCCATTTTTGAAATTCAGCAACTGTTTTTCAAATCAAGGTTTCTCAAGTTTTACGATGGATTCCCGCCGTAGCCTCTCCTCGCGCAGGCGGGTGGGAATGACGGAATTTGATGACATACCATATTTAAAAAAATTAAGTATGTTTGCTAGAGAGATAGGCAGCGGCAGTTTGGCGCGGGTGGGGTCAATTTCTTGGTGTATCGTTGAAATAAAAATAAGGGCGCATGATTGCGCCCCTTCGGTTTTCAGACGACCCCTTAAGCTTGGCGGGATTAAGCCGTTTTGTTCCGCAACGGCAGTTTGATATGCGGCTTGGCGGGTTTGGGCGCTTCTTTCAAGCCCAGTTCGATTTGCTGCTCTTCGCTCAACAAATTGCTCCAGTCGCCTTTTTTATACCACTCGCGCCCGTCCAATTCGATGGGGTGCTGGATGCGCTCGCAGCCGTTGCCGCACTGCAAATCGTCTTCTTTGCAATATTTGTCGCAACCCCAGCAGATGCGCTCCGGCGCTTTGGGGAAGATGGGGAATTTTTTTGCCATGGTGTGAAATCCTTGTTTTTATTTTCATGAAATTATAAATGATTCGATTGCGGCAGCTTGGTTTTTGTACGTCTTTTTACGCTGGACAGTTAAGAAATGTATAAGGTCGTCTGAAAGGCAGAGTCTGTGCGTCCGTCTGTTTCATCACACGCCTTCCCTATATCGGCGTAAAATCCGTACCTATTCATTCGATAATAATACATTATGCCCTTCCCCGAATTGACTGACGCCGAGCTTGCCGAATCCCGCAAGCTGCTCCTGCGTTTTGCCCGCATCCAATTGCCCGACCGCCCCGATTTGGCGGAAGACCTTGTGCAGGAAACCATGCTTTCCGCCTACCGCGCTGCCGAAGGTTTCAAAGGAGATGCACAAGTGGGCAGCTGGTTGTTTGCCATTCTAAAAAACAAAATTACCGACTGCCTGCGCCAGATTGGACGGCAGCGCGAAGTATTCGCCACGCCTGCGGAAGAAATGTTGGACGAAGCCTTTGAAGAACGATTTGCATCAGACGGGCATTGGACGGCGGACGGCCATCCGCAAACTTGGGCCTCGCCCGAAAAAACGTTGGACAACAAAGAGTTTCGTGAAATCTTGCAAACCTGCCTCTACCAAATGCCCGAAAACACCGCCCGCGTGTTTACCATGAAAGAAATCCTCGGCTTCTCATCCGACGAAATCCGCGAGCAATGCGGTATCAGCATGTCCAACTACCACACCATCATGCATCGCGCCCGCGAAACCCTGCGCCAATGCCTGCAAATCAAATGGTTCGGCAATGCAGGACATGCCGGTTAAGCCCGTTAGGAAAACACGATGAACAAATGCCGCAAAACCGCCTACCTGCTCTCCAAAAAACAGGACGAAACCCGCCTGACCGTTCCCGAACGCGTTTTTCTGGGCAGCCACCTGCTGATATGCCCCCATTGCCGCGAATATAAAAAACAACTCGACCTTATTCAGAAAGCCATGAAAAAGATGTTTTGAAGCTGGCGGATAAGGTATAGTGGATTAAATTTAAATCAGGACAAGGCGACGAAGCCGCAGACAGTACAGATAGTACGACAAGGCGAGGCAACGCCGTACTGGTTTAAAGTTAATCCACTATAAAAAGGTCGTCTGAAACCTGATGTAGAGTTTCAGACGACCTTTTTGCATGAAAGAAAATAGGGATTGATTGGTTTGAGCATGAGTTAGGATGAAATGGCGCGCCCATAAAAAGCCGGCTTTTAAAGCCAGGATTTTGCAATTGAGCAGGATTTGGGCGGATTTAAAGGCATGGCAAACAAGATTCAAACCGCCCAATAAGCCGGAGGCTATATAGGAATGGTTGTATAGGTGTCAACATTTTCTGCCTTTTTTCAAAACAAAATATGACTTATGCCAATATTTTTACTACAAACCACTACATCAGTGGGAACATGAAAATGATGTGTGTTAGAATTTTTTCAGCTGTTTTATAAAACAGTACCTTAACTAAAAAATTTAAGAAAGATAGAACATGAACAAACTACTAATTGCTGCGATGATGATGGCCGCTTTGTCGGCTTGTTCCCAAGAAGCCAAACAGGAAACTAAGGAAGCGGCTACTGCTGTTGCTTCCGATGTTAAAGATGCTGCCGCTTCTGCCGTTGATACCGTTGCCCCTGCTGTTCAAGAAGCAGCAAGCAAAGTAGAAGATACTGCCGCCAAAGCTGCTTCGGAAGTAAAAGACGCTGCTCCTGCTGAAGCCAAACCGGAAGAAAAACCGGCAGATGCCTCTTCCGCCAAAGTGGACGGCAAGGCCGTTTTCGAAGCCAGCTGTAAAATGTGCCACGGCGGTACCATCCCGGGCGCTCCTGTTGTCGGTAAAAATGACGATTGGGCTCCGCGTATCAAACAAGGCAAAGAAACCTTGCACAAACATGCACTCGAAGGCTTCAACACCATGCCGGCAAAAGGCGGCAATACCAGCCTGAGCGACGACGAAGTCAAAGCGGCGGTCGATTATATGGCCAACCAATCCGGTGCCAAATTCTAAACCGTACAAATCAAAACGCACCTTGCAATAAGGTGCGTTTTTTTATGGGAAAACAGCTTTAAAAAAGGCGAAAACCGTTTGAAAGCAACCCTTACGGAGACAAGTAGCTTTACAAACGGTTTTCAGGTCGGCCTAGCGACCCACCAACAATTATTATACCAACATCATGCTTTTTTGACAAACTCTGATTTCAAATTCATCGCGCTGCCGTCGATTTTGCAACCGATATTGTGGTCGCCTTCTTGCAGGCGTATGCCTTTTACCTTGGTGCCTTGCTTGATGACCATGGAGCTGCCTTTGACTTTGAGGTCTTTAATCAGGACGACAGTGTCGCCGTCTTGCAACACGGCACCGTTGGCATCTTTGACGCTCAGGGTTTCTTCGGCGGCTTCGCCGTCGTTTTCCGTCCATTCAAACGCGCATTCGGGACAGATGTATTGGCTGCCGTCTTCGTAGGTGTATTCGAATTGGCATTGCGGGCAAGGTGGGAGGGACATGGTGGGGATTCCTTTGGTTGAGAAGCGGGGGATTATAGTGGATTAAAATAAAAATGAGACAAGGCGTCAACGCCCGCCGTGTACGGGTAGTACATAAGGGCGTTGGCAACGCCGTATCATTGCAATTTTAATCCACTATATAAGGGAAAGGAGGCAAGGATACGACGGCTTTGTGCTGATGCTTCAATACAAAACGACCTGTCTTGCAACAGGTCGTCTGAAAACACGGATGCGGCTTAGAGGGACAGCGAAGCTGCCTGAATCAGACCGCGTGCTTTGGCTTCGGCTTCGGCGGCACGCTCTTGCGAGGTGAACGGACCCATTTTGACGACGTATTCGTAGTCGCGTTTCTCCATGGAAACTCTCGGGCTCATCATGCCGGCGGAAAGGTTTCTTGCCGCCTGGTTCATATAGGCTTGCGCTTCGCGCTCGGTACCGAAGGATTTCAAATCGACGAAAATATCTTTGCCATCATAAACTTGGGTGCTTTGACCCGGTACGATTTGTTCGACTTTGACATGTGCCGTGCCTTGGTTGATGAAACCTAATTGCTGGGCGGCGGCTTTGGAAACATCGATCACGCGGTTGCCGTGGAAAGGACCACGGTCGTTGACGCGGACGATGACGCTTTTACCGTTTTTGGTGTTGGTCACACGGGCGTAGCTGGGGATGGGGAGGGTTTTGTGGGCGGCGGTCAGGGCGTTCATGTTGTAACGCTCGCCGCTGGAAGTTTTACGGCCGTGGAACTGGTTGCCGTACCATGAGGCATTGCCGGTTTGGACGAAGGAGGATACTTTAGTCATCGGCGTGTAGCGTTTGCCGGCAACTTTGTAGCTGCGGTTGGCTGAGGGACTCAGCTTCTCGGCACGGACGATGGAGTCGGCAGAGGCGGAATGAATGGAAAGGATACTGATTGCAACGGCAGTCAGGGTGGAGAAAAGGGTGGTTTTAGATAAAGTCAAAACGTAGTCCGTTCTTGAGTTGATAACGCAGTGGGATGGCTCCCAGGCGGTTTCAGACGACGTATCGGCGGTTTGACAAAAACCAAGCTGTTTTCGGACAGTATGGTCTTGGTTTTTGTCAAACGGCTCAGGGAGATTCCCCAGCGGATGTTATACACCGCCTGCGTAACCGTTTTGCCGCCATGCTTCAAACAGAATCACGGCGACGGTGTTGGAAAGATTCATGCTCCGGCTGCCGGGCTTCATGGGCAGGCGCAGCTTTTGCCCTTGGGGCAGGGTGTCGAGGATTTCGGCGGGCAGGCCGCGTGTCTCGGGGCCGAACAAAAAGACATCGCCCTCAACAAAGGAAACTTCGTCGGGACGGGTTTTGCCTTTGGTGGTCAGCGCGAAAATGCGGCGGCCTTCCAGGGCTTTGAGACAATCTTCGAAATTCTCGTGTACCGTCAGTTTTGCAAACTCGTGATAATCCAAACCTGCGCGCTTCATTTTTGCCGAATCCAGCGGAAAACCGAGCGGCTTGACCAGATGCAAATCGGCTCCGGTGTTGGCGCACAATCGGATGATATTGCCCGTATTGGGCGGGATTTCGGGTTGGTACAAAACTATGGTAAACATATAAATCAATCACTTATAGAGGGGCATAATGCCGAAATGTTCCGCAGGTGTCAAAAACTTTAGCTATTTTTTCATTGGCGGACGCGCCAAACTCCAGCAAAAAATCTTGCCTGCGCCTGATTTTTTCAGCGTCCGCGCTAATTCGTCCAGCGTCGAGCCGGTGGTGAACACATCGTCGATTAACAAAATATTACAGTTTTTCGAGATATGACCATTGATTTCAAAAGCATTTTTTATATTGCGAACCCTGTCTGCGCTTTTCAGCGTACTTTGCGGCTCGCGATGTCGTCTGAAAACCGTCTGCCGCGGCAGCAGCGTCCAGCCGTAATGTTCGGACAAAATATCCGCCAATTCTTCGCTTTGGTTGAAGCCGCGGTGCAGCCGCCTTTCTTTGCTCAACGGCACGGGCAGCACAAAATCGAAATGCTCCGTTTCCAGCCAGTCGGGCGCATGGCGGCGCATCAGTTCCGCCAGCGGACGGCTCATGCCGAGGTCAGCCAAATGCTTCAACGCGCGTATCATACTGCTGACGGGCGGCTCATAATACAGCGAAGCCCACATCCGCTCAAATGCCGGCGGCTTCTTCTGACAGCCGCCGCACACCGCCCCGCCCTGTATAGTGCGGAAACACAAGGGACAACTGTTTGCCGCATCCGTAAAAAACTCTTCCAAGTCCGCCGCGCAGCCGCCGCAAAAACCGCCATACGGCCGGGTTTCGCACGCTGAAACCAAGGCGTGGCATAATACGCAACGGCTTTTGTGCCACCATCCCGCATTGCGCCACCAAGAAAACACATCCATAGAGAAAACAGCCATGCCGCACTCCGCCAAAAAAGTTTATCTGATACACGGCTGGGCAGCGAACCGCCACGTCTTCGACGACCTCATCCCGCGCCTGAGTGCCGATTGGGACATCCGCGCGCTCGACCTGCCCGGACACGGCGACGCGCCCTTTGCCGAAAACTTCAACATCGCCGCGATTGCCGAAGCCTTCGCCGAAGAGATCGACGCGCCCGCCCACATCCTCGGCTGGTCGCTCGGCGGCTTGGTCGCGCTCCATCTCGCCGCACGCCATCCCGACAAAGTCCGCTCGCTCTGCCTGACCGCAAGTTTCGCCCGCCTGACCGCCGACGCGGACTACCCCGAAGGCCTGTCCAACCCCGCTTTGGGCAAGATGGTCGGCGCGTTTCGGCAGGATTATGCCAAACATATCAAACAGTTTCTACAATTACAGTTACTGCACACACCAAACGCCGCCGAAATCATCGGCAACATCCTGCCCGACCTCTCCCGTCACGGCGCACCGCCCGCCCTGCAAGCCGCGCTGGACGCCGTCAACCAAGCCGATGCCCGCCCCCTGCTTTCAAGCATCCAAGCCCCGTCGCTTTTAGTGTTTGGACAAAAAGACGCCATCACCCCGCCGCGCATGGGCGAATACCTCAACCGCCATCTGGCGGATAGCGAATTGGTATTGATGGAAAAAGCGGCACACGCCCCGTTTTTAAGCCACGCCGACGAATTTGCCGAATGTTACCGCGGCTTTGTTGAGAAGGTCGTCTGAAAAATATCTTTGATAACTATATTACAAATAATTAAAATGCAATTACATTGCAATTTAATAAGTTTTATCTTTAAATTTTATCTTAAAGGGACTATTAAACATGACTGGAAAGACTGTTTATTTTCGCCTACCCGAAACCGAACAAAAACATAAAAATTCTGTAACACAAGAAATGCTCGGGAAAAGTATTTCCCGTGCTTTTCGTTCCTACAAAGCGCAATTCCCTCAATACTCAAGCAAAGAATATGAGACTGTTGCAAAACAGTTTTGCGAAGATTTCTTCTTAGCCGATGAAGCAATAATTGCTAACTTTGCCAATCTTTCTTTGCAAGATAATTCGGAAAAAAAAATTTCTTTATCTATTCGAATTTCTTCCCATCCTGTTTTCAATCAACATATTCCTCATAACATCGCGGTAGCAGTTATCGGATATTGTCCGACAGCAACTGGTAGTCCTGTTTTTATTCCTGAACGAGTATTTCTCACACATGGAGGAATGGATGCGACTGCTTATGAAAAGCAAGTTGAAACTCATTTTTATCAGTTACAGGAAAATTCATATCCTCCTCGCAGTCAACCTAATTTGCTTTACTCTGATTTTACAAAATCCCTACCGGCATATGCCGCTAAAACTAAAGAACGCTTGTCGGGTTGGTTAGACTTTTTGACCTTTAAAAATAAGTTAATCAAACACAAAACTCAGGGGTTACGATACCTGAATTGGCAGTTCAATGAAGAAACGGGACAGGTACACTTTTTAGTCATTGCGGAAGATGAACAGGTATTGAAAAAAGCACGTGCCGCATTTAGCCGTCAAAACCTGCATGCTTTTAAAATAGAAACTTCCGATCAACCCTTCCGTTTTTTACTGCCTCAAAAAGACGCCTCGCGTGTGGAGAGTGCTTTCTCACAATTAGGGCAACTTGCGAAAGACGGTGTCAAAATTATCCAATCCAACCATTCAGATAAAGCCAAGGTGAAGGCTTGTGAGGATTATCGTAAAGAGTTTCAACAAGAAAATGCAGGTGAAAAAAATCAATTTGATTTCAGCAAAGCGGTATTTGCCGATGTTTTTGTCGATATTTCCGAAGAGTTGAACAATAAAATTTCCCAATTTGAAGATAATACCGACTCAGAGAAGCAGAACGGTAATCAACATACCCGCCAAGATAAAATTGATCATTTGTTCCGAAATCTTCCCAAAAACGGTTTCTTGTCTATTTCTTTAGTCGGTGATTTAGCGTTGATTGAGCGTCATCGCCGAGCGGTAAAAAACCTGCAACAAAATGAAGGTTGTTATGCGCCGTATCTTTCAAGTTATCTGTTTGATATTGAAAATGCCAACCGGCCGAACGAGATTCCCGAAATTACCGAGTGGGAAAAGAAAAATCTGAATGACAAACAAAAATCTGCCGTACAAAAAATGCTGGCGGCACCTGATATATGTTTGATTCAGGGACCACCGGGAACTGGCAAAACCACGGTCATCGCCGAGGCCTGCCTACAATTTGCCAAGCGCGGAGAAACGGTCTTGCTTGCAAGCCAAGCTCACGACGCATTGGATAATGCTTTGTCGCGCCTGCAAAACCATCAAAACCATCCTGAATTAAGGGCTATCCGTTTAGCAAAAAGTGCCAACCGCATTACGGAAGAAGGTAAACAATTTACCGGCGAAAGTATATTGAGCAAACATTATGTAGCGTTGAGCAATTATGCCAAAGAATACCTGCAACCGTTTAATGAGTTGTCAGCTGAAACTGAAAAACTGCGCGAATGGTTACAACAGGCTGAATTTGTGGCACATGATTTGCAACAGCTTCGTGCAGAATACCGTACCAATCAAGGTCGTCTGAAACAAGCAGAGCAGGCACTTATCCAAGCCAAAATTGAGTTTGACGAACAGCAGGATATTTTCAGACGACATAGCCGCGATATAGAAAACATTGCACAGCTTATCGGCTTACTCAATGAGGAAAATTCCGGTGAAGCCTTGCGCAACAGCGATTTTGTTTTACCCGAAACACTTTATCCATTGGTAGAACATCTTACCAACCTTGAGCATCTGCATATCAGCCAACCGTTTTCTTACGAGCGGTTTCTTGCTGAAAGCGAAAACCAAGCTGCCATTCTTTATAAACTGATTCAACTTTATCAGCGTATTCAGGCAGTTTTGCCGAAAATGGAAGCAGATTTAGCACGATTGAACGGTGGCAATGGCACAATGGGGGCAGATACGAAAACCCTACTGAAAATAGAACAGTTACAGCAGGAAATCGATGAAATCGCTGACAAAATGGAAAATGATGACAGCGATGAGCTTTCCGCTCAATGGAAAGAAAAGCGCAAAGAATTACGTCGTCTGAAAGATAAACCGTCGGACGGTCTAAATCTCGAACCTTACCAAATTTTTAACGATGCAGAACGTTTTGCACAAAATAATCCAGCAATGCTCAAACCGTTGCTGATACAGCGCGTTCAAAATCTAACCATATTCCAACAGCAATATCAGACATTGGTACAAGCCACAGTTTGGGATTTGAACAATCAGTTGCAAGGCTATGATTTGCAACCGCCAAGTGATAAAACCATACAGGAAAAGCAAGCTGACCTTGAGTCACTAGAAGAGATTAAATGTCAAATTACCGAACGAGGTCGTCTGAAAAAACAACAGTCAGCACAAATACTTATCGATGGCGGATTTTCTGCCGAAGCAGACTTTTTGGCAGAATTTGCCACACAGCAAAGCTGTTTGAACACATTAGAAAGTGAACTGCAAACCCTGCAAACAGAAAACCAAGATTTTATGCCTTTATTCTCCCGTTGGCAGGAAATCCTGAAAGAGCCGGAAAAAAGAGCGGAAAAAGATTGGAGCGAGCTGGAAAAACCGTTTGTGGAAAGTTGCAATCTGGTTGCCATTACCTGCAACGAAAACGAGCGGACACTAACCGATAATGATTTTGACGGTTTTGATGTAGTCATTATCGACGAGGTATCCAAGGCTACACCGTTGGAAATGTTGCTGCCTCTTATGCGTGCCAAAAAAGCCATTTTGGTGGGTGACCATCGTCAATTGCCACCAATATTCAATGAAGCCGACGGACTGACATTTGAAGATGAGGTCGAACAAAACGAAGCACAGGAAAATAAGCAAGATTCCGATACGGACTTGACCGAGGATAATTTGCATAAATTCGAAAAAATGGTAACGGCAAGTCTGTTTAAAGAATTGTTTGAAAAGGCACCAGAAAGTTTACGCGAACGCTTAAATATTCAATTTCGCATGCACCCTGACATTATGAAGATGATCAACTACTTTTATGAAGGGCAATTGACCTGCGGAAATCCGGATGCCGAACGGTCTCATGGGATTGAGTTTAAAGGACTATTGTCCAAAAAAGACCATGTGCTGTGGATTGATACGACAGATGATGAAAAAGGAAAGCGTTTTTCGATTAATGACGGACAAAGCAATATCAACGTATTAGAGGCAAGAATGATTGCCAAAACATTGGTGGATATGAACCGTCAGCTTGAGACATTGGGTTATGGCAAGGACAACAAAATGAAAGTAGGTGTCGTTTCATTTTACCAGCCTCAATGCCGTGTCATTCGTGATGAAATCCGAAAAATCAATAAAGATAAATTATCGTTTTCCGCCATTGATGTAGAAATCAATACGGTTATCCGCTATCAAGGCAAAGAAAAACCGATTATTTTACTAAGCCTGGTAAAAAACAATGGTGGTGATAGAACACAAAAATTCCGAGCCGGCAGAGCAAACATCGCCCGTTTCGAATTTATCAATGTGGCAATGTCTCGCGCACAAAATCTTTTATTGATATTCGGTGCAAGAAATATGCTGGAAAACCGGGAAGTCAAACTGCCTCGAATGGATAAAGCAGGATACGATAAAAAAATGGTTTATAAGAATATGTTCAAATATTTAGAACATTGGGCAGAAACAGGCGGAATTTGCGATGCGAAAGAATTTTCCGCCATCCTGCCAAACATACAACCTCAGCAAAAAGGGCGTAGATAATGGATAAATTGTTGGCAAAAAAGACCTTTTCCTATCCGATTTACCGCGCGGATACAGAGTATCGCTACCGTAAAATTGGTACGCCGACCGTATTTGCCGAGTTGTTGATGGGTCTTGCCCATAATGATTTTCCACAGTTGGCAGATAACAACTTGGCGCAGATTGCCCATATACTGAAACTGGATTTTACCTTTATCCGCTATACGTTGGAAAATCTTAATGATACGGGTTTAATTGAACATATTGACTTACCTGATAAGAAAGATGATTTAGATAAGTTGTCTCTAAGAGACTTAAGGCTGACCGACAATGGCAAAAAGTTTTACCATGAGAAAAAAATGCCGGGACGGCGTAGAACGGAATATGCTGAATTTTGGTTTAATCCATTATTGAATGAATATATCGGCAAACCAAAACAAAGCGCAAGCAACGTAGAAGATGTTGTTGAGCTGAATTGTTCCCTTTTCCCTGTTAATGAAGCTTTATTGCAGCAATTGAGTGGGCTGGAGTCTACAAATCAAAAATGGTTTGATGCCGAAACCGAATTGGAGCATGACGGCATCAGCGTAACGTGTGATGAAGATACATCTTTACCGCAAACTGTCCCTGTCAAGCTCACACTGGACGGCAACCGCTATTTGAATATCGATAGCGAAGACAAGCTGTTCTCCCAATGGATAAATACGCGCGAGCCACAAGTCATCAAAGAAGTTCTGCTTGAACCTATGATTTTTGATGCTGAAGACGCAATCGAATGGGATGTAGATTTGGATTTGCCTGAAAACGGTTTGCTGTCGCTGGTTTTGGCAGATCAGGAATCCGACACACGCCAAATCGGCAATACGGTTGAAGTTAAATTCAATGGAAATCATGATGAACTTGACGATAAAACGCCGCTGATTGTCTTCGCCAACATTGCCGAAGCTGAATTACACGGCAAACATCTTTTTATTCCTGCACGCTTAGATGATTCAGACGGTCTGACTCGCGTATTTTTCCGTTTTTCAGATAATACGCTTTTTGTGGAGGAAACAGGTTATCTTGAGTGCTATTTCGATCATCAGCCGTATCCGTTACCGGCAAAAATTTTATATCAAGAATCTGAAAATTGGCTTGCCGACCTGCCCGCCCTTTCTCAGCCAAATATGGCGGTTTTGGCATTTATGGCAAATTTTGTCCCCGCAGTCGATATTCTGAAAAAATTGCCTGAGATGACGATAACTCAAGCAGTTGGCTTTGCCGAGTTAATTAAAAAGACTTGGAGTAAGCCGTTCCTCCCCGAGAACTGGGAAGAAAAAATCGAGCCTCTTAATAATGAAGACGATTTGGAACAATTTGCTAAACTTTTCCCCAAGACAGATTTGAGCTTGGCAAGATTTTCAGCAGAAGCACAACGACAAGCCTTTGGTTGGGCGGTCAGTAATGAAAAATCGACGGCACGTAAAATTCCCGAATTGTCCGACCTGCTGGCGCAACATAAAGCATTAGGTCGCCTGAAACCCGACGAATTGAAGTTAAAAGACATCAAGCAAAACAGTTTAGAACAAATCGATCAATGGCAGGAAAACGTTGAAAAAATCAACCGCACTTTTCCTGCAATTTCCGCTTCAAACGACATTGCCAAACTGTCGGAGCAGCTAAAACAATGGCAGTCGGCAGTATTCCAATATTTCGAACCGATGGACGTAACACAGAAATTTGCCGTATTGGATACCAACTTTATCCGCCATCACCCCGACAGACTTGTGGCAATCCAAGCGGAACGCACAGTCATCTTACCAAAAACCGTCTTGGGTGAATTGGATCATCAAAAAGAGAAAATCAAATCGAACTTGAACGAGGCTAAACAGAAACTGACCGAAAAATCCAAACAATATGAAGCCATTGGTTCAGGCGACATTGATGCACAAATTGCAGATTACGATGTCCGTTTAGATCGTCTGAAAACAGAATTAGATGCGGTCAGAATGCAGTTGAGCCAATTAAATGATAAGGAATAGCCAAATGTCTAAAAAAAACAAAAACAAGCAAAAACAACAAAACCAAATCAGCGGACAAACCAAACCGGCGGTAGAAAAATCACCTCAAAGGCTGGCATTGGAGAAACAGTGCAATGAATTGAATGTGCAAATCCTACAAGTCCAAAATCAAAAAGCCAGATTGGAAAAAGAAAAAATCCAAGCAGAAAAAAACGTTGAACGGTTGGAACGAGAAGCCGCTGAAATACGCGAGGCCATACGCAAGATTGAAGAATTGAAACTGGCGCGGCATACGGAATCCGCCGAACCGGAAATTTTGGCATTAATGGGTGCAGAAGCAGACGGTCAGAACCGCAACGGACAAAACGATCAAGCCATCCTGGCTGTTGCTGCACGATATAAGTTGAACGATATTGTGCTTTATACGGAAGATAAAAACCTTAAAAATCACGCTACAGCGGTCGGTATTAAAACCATCTGAACCGTAACGTCGTCTGAAAACGATTTAGGAGACGAATAAAATGAGTCAAATCAGCGAAAACCGTTGGCAATTGGAACGCGAACGGGAAATCCGCGAAGCCGCACGCAAGGCAAGGGAAGCCGAAATCAACCAAACAACGGAAATTTATCTGCGCCGTTACGAACAGCAGCTAAACGATTTGGAAAACAGCGATCTGGCTGAATTTGCTTTGCAAAACATCGCTACCATACGCACTGAGATTCAACGGGTACGGCATATGAACGCTTATGACGGACGTAACCGCAGTTTTGCTATTGGTCAGCTTGTACAAGCCATACGTTACGAAGCACAGGAAAATAAAAGGGTAGCGGAAGAACACCAACGCCTGTTGCGTGAAGAGGCGGAACGTTTGCGTGCTGAAATAGAAAACGTATGGATACAGGAAACAAGTAATTGGGAAAATAAGCAGGCACGAAATTTGGCATTCAAACCTTTAGCAATACTTCGAAAACGTATTACGGAGGAAAATCTAAGTATTGCTGACATAAAATCGGCGATTTGCGAAATTAAACAATCGGCAGAACAACAAGCCGAAGAAATTCGGAAAAATTTTGCTAAAACCGTACAAGACGAAGTTGCACAAACACAAAAGTCCGATCTTTTAAAATTTATTGAAACGGCCAATCTGCCACAATCGGAATCCGAGCGGTTAAAACAAAAAATTGAGCAAGAAAATCAAAAGGATTTGACAGAAATCATCCAAGAAGCCCACCAAATCGAAGATATGGTGATTGAAAACGAAGCAGTCCGTAAGGAAATGGTCAAAGCCGTATATCAATCGCTGAAGCAAGCCGGTTTTACTGTCTTAAACCCCATCAAACAAGGTGTCGGCGAAGACAGCGTGGTTGTCATCCAAGCAAGCCGTCCGCAAGGAAACCGGGCAAAATTCCGTGTACGTTTAGATGGTGCGGTTCGCTATGAATTTGATAACTATAAAGGGCAGCGCTGTAAAGAAGATATGCAAAAAGTATTGCCGAAACTATCCGAAATTTATGGTGTAAATTTATCTGATGAACGTGTTCTTTGGGAAAATCCGGATGACGAACATGCCGATGCCAAACCCATCAATCCAACACATACGGCAAAATCACACTAAGGTAAAAAAATGAACGAATACATCAATACATGGCTAGAAAACTTTGAACGTCAATCCATGATACGTCGGGCTTTAATCATCAGCGGAAACATCATTGACTTAGGTTTCAACCGTTATAACAAATTAATGCCGATAAACAGAATTATTGAAGAAAGTTTAAAAGCACAAGGTTTCGAACAGGTTGTATTTTACTCACGTTTGAATGGGATATCAGGTGTTTCCTCTCAGGAATGGGAAGGATTGAACCGGCTCGGCATGCAGGCCGAAATCGGTGAAGCTTACGATTTTGACGATGACGGTGAAGATAATAAAGCAATATCCGGATGCATTCCCATTCAGCCTCAGGATTTTTTTGCTACCGTTGAACAAATCATGACCAAAACACAGAAAAAAGCCGCCTTTATCGTAGATTGGTCAAATTATCTGTTCGGGCAAATCAATGCCTTGAGTGAAACGGAACGGGCTTGGTTGCAACAAATCGCTACTGGCCTACGGGATGCCGAACAAACAACAACCGCAGAAGCGATGGGCCAACCGCAAAGCCTGTTGGTTTTTCTGTGCTCGGGCAATACCGCCTTACCGCCATCCGTTTATCTGAACAATCCTTTATTTGCCGAAATAACCATCCCCCTGCCTAATCTTTCCGAACGCGAAGCCGCTATTTTGGCAAGACAAACACAATGGAAGGTTAGTGATAATTTGAGTGCGGGAAGTCAATCGTTGGCAGATTTTGTTACGTTGACCGACACTCTGACTTTACGCGATATAGATAACCTTGTCCGCTTATCTAGACAACAGCAGACACCTATCAATATACAGAATTTAGTATCGCTGTACCGTTATGGTAAACGTCAATCCCCTTGGGAAAAACTGAATTATCAAAGATTGAAAGATGCCCAAATCACGCTGCAAAGGCGAGTCAAAGGACAAGAATCGGCAATTGGAGCCGTAAACAAGATTTTGATACGGGCCTATACCGGGCTTTCAGGATTGCAACATTCAGTTAAAGCCCGTATGCCTAAAGGCTCGCTGTTTTTTGTCGGACCGACAGGTGTAGGCAAAACCGAATTGGCAAAATCATTGGCACAATTTCTATTTGGTGATGAGGATGCTTGCATCCGCTTCGATATGTCCGAATTTAATCATGAACACGCCGATCAACGCTTAGTCGGCGCACCACCGGGATATGTCGGTTTTGAAGAAGGAGGTCAATTGACCAATGCAGTGAAAACCCGCCCATTTTCCCTGCTCTTGTTTGATGAAATCGAAAAAGCCCATCCGCGGATTTTAGATAAATTTCTACAAATATTAGAAGATGGCCGATTGACCGACGGCAAAGGCGAAACCATTTCTTTTGCCGATACCTTTATCGTTTTCACTTCCAATATCGGAGCGGCTAATATTCGGCCTGACGAAAATAATAAAGAAAATATTGCAGAACAATTTAAGCAAGCAGTGCAATCTCATTTTAGAGACGAACTAAACCGCCCAGAATTATTAGGACGTATAGGCGATGCAAACATTATCCCGTTTAACTTCATTCAGGATAACGATGTATTAAAAGATATAGCCCGCGCAAAACTTAAACCGTTGACAGGTCGTCTGAAAGAAAAATGGGGGCTTGAAAAACTGGTATTTGAAAATGAGGACAAAGCATTAGATGCATTAATCAAACAAGTAAATTACCAACACGGAGGGCGTGGCGTATTAAACGTGTTAACAAAATATTTATTCGACCCACTGGCAGAATTTCTCTTTGAGCAAGTAGAACAGCCCAATAAATTAAAAGGCAGGACATTAAAAGTCTTGCAGGCAGGAAAATATTTTGATTTCGAGTTGGAATGATGCACTGGCTGAATATATCCCATATTGTTGAAGCTACCGAAGCCGAAGGACCGGGTCTGCGTTTTGTAATTTGGGTTCAAGGATGTCTGAAACGGTGCAAAGGTTGTTGCAATGGTGAATTACTGAAAATAAAACCTGCCCACCTTATGCGATCGAATGAAATCATCCAATTACTTAAAAACGCAACAGAAAAATATCCACTGGAGGGTCTTACCTTTCTTGGTGGAGAGCCTTTTTTACAAGCTGAAGGATTAGCCGATATTGCCGAGGCTGCACATAATCTAAATCTATCCGTAATGGTTTTTTCCGGTTACGAATATACCGAACTGTCAGAAAATAAATTTTCAGGCAGCAAAAGGCTATTAAACTCTACAGACCTATTGATCGACGGAGAATTTGATAATACACAAATAGAAACAACAAGAAATTGGGTGGGTTCGACAAACCAAAAATTCCATTATTTGACAAATCGTTATTCAGAGGAGATTGAGACTCAAGAATTGTCGGTAACTAATGAGTGGAGAGTGGATAGTTGTAATAATATTCAAAGTAATGGATTACCTATTAAATTTTATCCATATTAATTTAACAACATTAAAATAATACATTTCTACCTATTATACGAAGACTTATACTATCAAATTATAAATAAAAAGGTCGTCTGAAACATGAACCCACAAGACAAACGCTGGCAAATCCACCGCCATCTCGCCCAAGACACCGACGAGCGGCTGCAAATCGTCCGCAACGCGCCCAAGCGCATCCTGCTGGTCGGTGCGGACGCGGACATCAGCCGCAGCCTCCTTGCCGCGCGTTATCCGAATGCGGTATTCGAAGAATACGACCCGCGCGCCGACTTCCTCCAAACCGCCGCAGCCGCGCGCAAAAGCGGTTTTTGGCAAAAGCTCACCGGCAAAACCGTCCCGCAACACTGCCAAGCCCTGACCGCCCCGCTGCCCGAAGCCTCTGCCGATATGTTGTGGGCGAACCTCAGCCTGCCCCGCGCGGACGAAATCCTGCCCGTCCTCAAAAACTGGGCAAATGCCTTGAAAACAGACGGTTTATTATTCTTCACCCATTTCGGCCGCGACAGCCTGACCGAACTGACAGGCCGTCTGAAAAGCGCGGGGATAGCGTGTGAAACGCCGACCTTAATCGATATGCACGACCTCGGCGACATACTTGCCGACAACGGTTTCTACGACCCCGTTACCGATACCGCCAAGCTCGAATTGAGCTACCGCAAGGCGGCGACGTTCTGGCAGGACATGGAAACCCTGGGCTTGTGGCACGTCTTGAAATTCAGCGACGCCCAAGCGGCTGAAGCGTTTGTGGATAAGATTTTCGAAACCGAAGGCGGTCTGACCGTCACGCTCGAAACCGTGTACGGTCATGCCGTGAAGAAACTGACGCTGCCCGAGGGGGAAAACGTGGTGCGGTTTTATCCAAAAGGCTGAACGGTTTGGCGGAACGAATGAAAGGTCGTCTGAAAACGTCTAAGAACGTGTTCATTGTCTCAGCCTCTGCTGTAAACTATCGGCATGAACAGAAAAACCTACCCAAGCGATATCAGTCGCGAGCAATTTGCGCCTCTCCTTCCCCTGCTGGAAAGTGCCCGTAAACGCACAGCGCCACGCCAGGTGGACTTGTACGATGTCTTTTGTGCCATTCTCTACCTGCAACGCACTGGCTGCTCCTGGCGCGCTTTGCCGGGCGACTTCCCCAAATGGCGCACCGTGCATTCCTACTTCCAGAGATGGACCGAACCACGCGAGAGTGGCATCAGCATTCTTGAGGAAGCATTAAAAAAATCAGGTAGTTGCGGAGCGCCGCAAGCAGGGTCGCCATGAAGCAACTACTTTCCTGAGACCTTTGCAAAATTCCCCAAAATCCCCTAAATTCCCATCAAGACATTTAGGGGATTTCCCATGAGCACCTTCTTCCAACAAACCGCACAAGCCATGATCGCCAAACACATCGACCGCTTCCCATTATTGAAGTTGGATCAGGTGATTGATTGGCAACCGATCGAACAATACCTGAACCGTCAAAGAACCCGTTACCTTAGAGACCACCGCGGCCGTCCCGCCTATCCCCTGTTGTCCATGTTCAAAGCCGTCCTGCTCGGACAATGGCACAGCCTCTCCGATCCCGAACTCGAACACAGCCTCATCACCCGCATCGACTTCAACCTGTTTTACCGTTTTGACGAACTGAGCATCCCCGATTACAGCACCTTATGCCGCTACCGCAACTGGCTGGCGCAAGACGACACCCTGTCCGAATTGCTGGAACTGATTAACTGCCAACTGACCGAAAAAGGCCTAAAAGTAGAGAAGGCATCCGCCGCCGTCATTGATGCCACCATTATTCAGACTGCCGGCAGCAAACAGCGTCAGGCCATAGAAGTCGACGAGGAAGGACAAGTCAGCGGCCAAACCACACCGAGTAAGGACAAAGATGCCCGTTGGACAAAGAAAAACGGCCTCTACAAACTCGGTTACAAACAACATACCCGTACCGATGAGGAAGGCTATATCGAGAAACTGCACATCACCCCCGCCAATACCCATGAGTGCAACCATCTTTCCCCTTTGTTGGAGGGTATTGCCGAAGGTACGACCGTTTATGCCGACAAAGGCTACGACAGTAAGGAAAACCGGCAACATCTGAAAGAGCATCAGTTGTTAGACGGCATTATGCGCAAAGCCCACCGCAACCGTCCGCTGACGGAAGCGCAAACCAAACGCAACCGATATTTGTCGAAGACCCGTTATGTGGTCGAACAGAGCTTCGGTACGCTGCACCGTAAATTCCGCTACGCCCGGGCCGCCTATTTTGGTCTGCTCAAAGTGAGTGCGCAAAGCCATCTGAAGGCGATGTGTTTGAACCTGTTGAAAGCGGCTAACAGGCTAAGTGTGCCTGTTGCCGCCTAAAAGGCGGCCCGGATGCCTGATTATCAGGTATCTGGGGAGGATTAAGGGGGTATTTGGGTAAAATTAGGAGTGATTTGAAACGAAAACAGCCGAAAACCCGTGTTAGATTTCGGCTGTTGGGGGAAAAGGAATTTTGCAAAGGTCTCTTCCTGATTATTGATGCGCAGAGTGTGAAGAACACGGATACCGCCATGGAAAAAGGCTACGATGCGGGCAAGAAGGTTAGCGGTATCAAGCGACATATAGCGGTTGACACGCAAGGTTTGCCGCATGCCCTTGCGGTAACGACGGCGGATGTTACGGATAGAAAAGGCTGCCTGGTGGCATTGGAACGTGGGCGGGATAATCTTGGTGCGATACAAAAAATCCTTGCTGACGGTGGTTACACGGGTAAGGCATTTGCTTCGTCGGTACAGGAGTTGGTTGGTGCGGAGGTAGAGATTGCCAAACGAAACGAATTGCACCGTTTTGCAGTATTGCCGAAGCGATGGGTAGTAGAGCGCAGCTTTTCCTGGTTGGAAAAGAACAGGCGGCTTTGGAAAAACTGCGAGCGTAAGTTGAGTACCAGTCTGCAAATGGTAGCTTTGGCTTTCTTGGGAGTCCTGCTACGAAGACTATGAACACGCTCTAACGAATGGTGTTATAGTGGATTAAATTTAAATTAGGACAAGGCGACGAAGCCGCAGACAGTACAGATAGTACGGCAAGGCGAGGCAACGCCGTACTGGTTTAAAGTTAATCCACTATAAAACGTTTTCAGACGACCTTTCTTCCTTAGCTGATTCATTCAACTTTCAATACGCCATTTCCCATCGGCTGTCATTTTCCGCAGGCTGGAATCCAGAGGCTTGAAATGACGGAAACTGCGAAACATTTCTGAAAATGATGGTATGCACGTTTCTTATTTCGATTCACTAAAATTTGCGGGCCGGGCATTCATACCCGACCCGCCGTTTTCAGACGACCTTTCGTGCTGTCGCACCTTTATTTCACTTTGCCTTTCAACGAGCCGTAGCCTGCCGCGTCCATTTGTTCCAGCGGGATGAATTTCAGGCTTGCGCCGTTGATGCAGTAGCGCAGGCCGCCCTTGTCTTGCGGGCCGTCGGCGAAAACGTGTCCCAAGTGCGAATCGGCGGCATGGCTGCGCACTTCGGTACGGCGCATGTTGTAGCTGAAATCGTCGTGTTCGGTAACGGCGGCGGCGTTAATCGGGCGGGTGAAGCTCGGCCAGCCGCA
Source organism: Neisseria mucosa (assembly GCA_003028315.1). NCBI lineage: Bacteria > Pseudomonadati > Pseudomonadota > Betaproteobacteria > Neisseriales > Neisseriaceae > Neisseria > Neisseria mucosa. The sequence goes on from CP028150.1 coordinate 2,227,480, forward strand.
GCCGGAATCGAATTTGTCGGCGGAACTGAACAGGGGTTCGCCGCTGACGACGTCCACATAAATGCCGGGTTTGAACAGGTGGTCGTATTCGTGGCTGAAGGCGTATTCGGTCGCGCTTTTTTGGGTAACTTGGTATTGCTCTTCGGTCAGGATGCGTTTGAGTTCGGCATCGCCGGGTTTTTTATACGTTGCCGCGTCGAAGCCTTTGCCTTGCGGAGCGGCTTTGGTTTTGCCCGGCAGCGGTTCGTCGGCTTTGCGGATGTCGATGTGGCAGTAGCCGTTGGGGTTTTTAATCAGGTAGTCCTGATGGTATTCCTCGGCGTCGTAGAAGTTTTTCAGCGGCTCGTTTTCGACGACGAGGGGCTGTTTGTATTTTTGCTGTTCGCGTTTGAGGGCGGCGGCGATGACGGCTTTTTCGGCGGGGTCGGTGTAGTACACGCCGCTGCGGTATTGCGTGCCGGTGTCGTTGCCTTGTTTGTTGAGGCTGGTCGGGTCAACAACGCGGAAGTAGTATTGCAGGATGTCGTCAAGGCTGAGTTTGTCGGCATCGTAGGTGACTTTGACGGTCTCGGCATGACCCGTATCGCGGTAGGACACGTCTTCGTAGCTCGGATTTTTCGTTTTGCCGTTGGCGTAGCCGGATACTGCGTCAACCACGCCGTCTATGCGTTGGAAATAGGCTTCCAAGCCCCAGAAGCAGCCGCCTGCAAGGTAGATGGTGCGCGTGTTCATGATTTTTGAATCCTTTTTCTGTGTGTCGGGTTTGTAGAACGCGTTTTTCAGACGACCTAAATCGGCATTCGGGTCGCGGATTAACGCCAATGCCTGCGCTTCGTTGATGCTGCCTTTGACGATGCGCTGTACGTCGCCGTCTTTACCGATCAATGCCCAAGAAGGGTAAACGCTGATATTCAGGCTTTGGGCGATGGTGCCGCCGTTGTCGGTCACGACGGGCAGCTTGGGATAGTTCAAACCGGCATACCATTTTTGAAAGTCGCCGTCTTTTTTCTCGTGCAGAAAGCCCGGAGACGCGACGGTAATCAGGTTGGCGGAGCTGAACCGCTTATCCTGCGCCCATTTTTCGGTTTGTCCCAATTCGGACAAACACAAAGGACACCAGCTCGCCCAGAATTTAATCAGGGTCGGTTTGTCTTTTTTCAAATAAATATCGGCGGGGCGGTTGTCCGCGGTTTTCAAAGTGGACAAGGTGTGCGGCACGGTCGCGGCTTCGGCATCGGCAATTTTGGGCGAACAAGCGCCCAGCGCAAACAGGCAGCCGAACTTGGCGCAAAGGGAAAAGAAGGTACGGGGTTTCATCTCTATGTTTCCTGTGTGGATGGTTTGTATGATTAGACGTTGAAGATGCCAAAACCTTACAGCCTGGATTTTCAGACGACCTTGCCGCGTAAAATACGCTACAATACGCCCTATTTCAAGCTTCTAAAATTAAAAGGAAAATTCAATGTTCAGCTTCTTCCGCCGCAAGAAAAAACAGGAAACGCCCGCTCAAGAAGAAACCCGCATTCAGGAAACCGCCGCCGAAGCCGTAGAACACGCCGAAACCACCGTTTCGCAAACGCTTGAAACGGTTCAGGAAAATATCGGCGAAAAAACGGAAGAGCTGACGGAGGCAGTCGAAACGGCGGTAGAAAGTGCCAAAGAGCGCACCGAAGAAATCTGCGAGACTGTGGTTGAACATGTTTCCGAAACGGTCGAACACGTCCGCGAGGCAGTCGGCGAAACGTCGTCTGAAACGGTCGAAAAAGTGGAAGAACGCGTGGAAGCGGTCAGCGAAACCGTTGCCGAAAATGTTTCCGCAGCGGTAGAACACGTCCATGAAGCGGTCAGCGAAGGGTCGTCTGAAACCGCAGAAACTGTCGAAACTTTAGAAATCCAAGCCGAAGCCGCGCCAGAAACATCCGAAGAACATTCCGTAGCAGCCTTTGAAAATACAGCCGTCGCAACGTCGTCTGAAACCTCTGAACCGTCCGAAACCGAACCCAAACTCGGCTGGGCGGCGCGTTTGAAACAGGGTTTAACCAAATCGCGCGACAAAATGGCGAAATCGCTGGCGGGCGTGTTCGGCGGCGGGCAAATCGACGAAGATTTGTACGAAGAGCTGGAAACCGTGCTGATTACCAGCGACATGGGCATGGAAGCGACGGAATACCTGATGAAAGACGTGCGCAACCGCGTCAGCCTCAAGGGGCTGAAAGACGGCAACGAGTTGCGCGGCGCATTGAAAGAAGCTTTGTACGACTTGATTAAGCCGTTGGAAAAACCGCTGGTCTTGCCCGACACGAAAGAGCCGTTCGTCATCATGTTGGCGGGCATCAACGGCGCGGGTAAAACCACTTCCATCGGCAAACTCGCCAAATATTTCCAAGCTCAGGGCAAATCCGTGCTGCTTGCCGCAGGCGACACCTTCCGCGCCGCCGCCCGCGAGCAGCTTCAGGCATGGGGCGAACGCAACAACGTTACCGTCATTTCGCAAACCACGGGCGATTCCGCCGCCGTCTGCTTCGATGCCGTCCAAGCCGCCAAAGCGCGCGGCATCGACATCGTGCTTGCCGACACCGCCGGCCGTCTGCCCACGCAGCTTCATTTGATGGAAGAAATCAAAAAAGTGAAGCGCGTGCTGCAAAAAGCGATGCCCGACGCGCCGCACGAAATCATCGTCGTCCTCGATGCCAACATCGGGCAAAACGCTGTCAACCAAGTCAAAGCCTTTGACGATGCGCTGGGGCTGACGGGGCTAATTGTGACCAAACTCGACGGTACGGCAAAAGGCGGCATCCTTGCCGCGCTTGCCTCCGACCGCCCCGTCCCCGTCCGCTATATCGGCGTGGGCGAAGGCATAGACGATTTGCGCCCGTTTGACGCGCGCGCTTTTGTGGACGCGTTGCTCGATTGATACCGCCGCATGGTAAAACAGTAAACAAGAAGGTCGTCTGAAAAGTTTTCAGACGACCTTTTTCTTTTTGAAGCTGTCCTAGTAAATACGGCAGCCTGCTAATACATTGCTCTTAAAATGCGAATCTTGATTACCATCGGCTTATGTGGCAACCAAAATACCTTGTTCCAGCCAATCCATCCATTTTTGCCTTAATGCGTCCTGCCAGCCGCTTTCAGACGACATGAACTCTGCCAGCATGGTTTGCAGGCCGTTCAGGGAGGTGGGCGTGTCTGCCAGCGTTTCCAGCAATAATGCGTCGAAATTGTCGAGGGTTTGGTACATCACGTCGTCTTCCTTATCGCGCCACACCAAAACGGCGGTTTCGACCGTCTGCAATTCGTCGGTAACGTCGTAGTGGTAGCGGCGCACAAAGGCAGCGGGAGAAAGGGTGTATTCCAAATCATCTGAATCGGCGAGTGAGGCTTGGCTGTCGGTTTGGGCGACTTCAGCGAGCAGTTGGGTATGTTCGAAGTCCATCAGTGCCAAGAGGTCGTCTGAAAGCGGCAGGCTTTGGCAGTATTGGAGGAATTCGCCGGCAATTTCTTGGAAATAGGGGGTTTGGGCGCGCGCATCTCGGATGAAGCCTTCTTTCAGACGACCCCATTCTCCGCTGTCGAGATATTGCAGCGTTTCGGTATAACAGCGGTCGATGAAGCTATGAATATTGTTGCGTATCAGGCGGATATAGACGTTCAGGCGCTCTTGCGGCAAGCCGGCGGCGGCTTCGCCCTCGCGTATGGCTTGGGCAAAGCGTTGTTGATATTGGGCGGAGGTTTCAGGCTGCACGGCGGTATTCCTTTCCGGCGCGCGTTTGATATTCGGCGATTTTGGCGACTTCGGCTTCGAGTTCGGCAAAAGGCGGGAAATTGAAATCGCGTTCCAACAGGGTGGGCGGGATGGTCGGCAGCTTGGTGTAGGCGAGTTCGAGCAAGTCCCAAACGGTCGGTAAAACTGCGGCGCCGTGGGTATCAATCAACAGCTCGGGCATTTCGACGTCGTGTCCGGCGATGTGGATGTAACACACGCGCTCTGCGTCAACGTTTTCCAAAAAGGCTTCGGGCGACAACAGGCCGTGGTTGACGGCGTTGACGTAGATATTGTTCACATCGAGATGAATGCCACAGTCGGCTTCGCGTGCAACGGCGTTGAGGAACTCGACTTCGTTCATTTCGGCAAGCGGGGAATGCAGGTAGTAGGAGGTATTTTCCACGGCGATGCGGCAGCCCAACCGGTCTTGCACTTCGCGGATACGCCGCGCGGTATGCCGCACCATTTCTTCGGTGAAGGGCAGCGGCAACAGGTCGTAGAGATGACCGCCGTCGTGGCAGTAGCTCAAATGGTCGGAGAAAAACGTGCAATCGTAGCGGCGCATCATTTCTTTGATTCCGTCTATCAAGGCGGTATCCAGCGGGGCTTGTCCACCCAGCGACATGGATAATCCGTGCAACGCCAATGGCAGCCGTTCCGCCACGCGGTCAAACTGTTTGCGCGCCCTGCCGCCCATTTTCAGCCAGTTTTCGGGTGCGGCTTCGATAAAGCGTATCGGGCTGTCGTCTGAAAGCGAGAGGAAGTCTTCCGCCAAGTCGCGGCGGTAGCCTAAGCCTGCGTGTTGAATCATGATGTTGCTCCGTTTTGGATGGTGTTCCGACGGTTTTGGTACGAAATTGCTGTTAAAATCATATAAAAAGCCGCATTTATCAATAAAATGCGGCTTTTTGTTCTAAATTATTTAGAACCGCATTTACCTTCGCCGCATTTGCCTTCAACTGCTTTGGCTTTTGCTGCTTTGGCGTTTTTAACGGAGGCTTTTTTCACGGTTGAACCGCATTTACCCTCACCACATTTGCCTTCGCCTGCTTTAGGAGCAGCGCCACATGAACCTTCAGCAGCTTTAGCCGCACCGCAAGAGCCTTGGGCAGATTTTTGAACGCCTGCTTTGCTGCTTACCGGTTTGTCAGCGGCAACAACGCCGGCAGCCAAAGACAAAGACAAAGCACCAGCAAGGGCAGCGGCTACATTTTTTTTCATATTGATTTCCTTTTTAAAGTATCAAGTTAAACAGATTAAGAATTTGAGTTGGCGCGTTTAAAGTCCGCTCCCCGACCTTTTTCATTGATTTCCGACGCGGCATTTCGGGCAGAAGCGTTTTTTCAACAGCGCATCCAGCGATAAACAGCCCGCGCCTTGCAGCAGAATCGGGATTAAAACCACGATATAAATCAAAGCCATTTTATAGCCGTTGTCGCAGACATTATAACCCGCACCGGCATGGACTGCTGCCCACGCCACTGCCGTTACAATGATCAACCCTAAGGCGGACAGGCGGGTTGCCAATCCTAAAAGCAGCAAAACCGGAAAAACCAGCTCCGCCCACATCGCCAAGTTCCAATTCACGCTGTCGGGCAGCAAATTGAACGGAAAGGGGAATTGGTCATTGATTTCGGCAAACCAGTTTTCGCCGCTCCATTTCTGCATACCTGATTCCCAAAATTCGTAAGCGGCAAACAGGCGCAAAGCCAATAAACCTAAAGCCGATTGCCACGGGGCTGTCGTATTCATTTTCATGATAACCGTTTCATAAAATCATTTCATGCCCGATTAGACGCGGCAGTCTGAAAATGCTTACAAGCGAATTGAAAAAATTTTGTTTGTTATTGTTTTATAATGATATTAATATTCAGAAGGTCGTTTGAAAACCTTTATACAGGGTTTTCAGACGACCTTTTTGATTGTTAATCCGCCGTGCAGATTTCTATGATTTCTTCGCCGTATTTTTCCAACCATTCCCCGCTCACGCCCTCTATTTTGGAAAGCTCCGTCAGAGTTTGCGGCCGGGCTTTGGCGATGGCGCGTAAAGTCTGTTTTTTGGCGACGGCATGCATCTCTCCGCCTTCATAGCGGGCGGTATCGAGACACCATTGGAACAGGCGGCGGGCGAGCTGGCGTTCTGCCTGTTTCGGCTCGGAAAGCCCGTCTGCGTAGGGGCGGCAGATGTCGAGTATTGCCTGCCCGTATTGGGCAATTCTTTCGCTGCCGATGCCGTAGATGCCGAGCAGGTCGGCTTCTTCGGCGGGCGTGAAGACGACGAGGTCGGTCAGGCTGATGTTGGAAAGGACTTTGCCCAAGGCGCATTGTTTGGCGGCTGCCTGCTCGGCACGCCAAGTTTCCAGCTTTTGCTGTAATTGCTGTTCGCGCTCGGTTTGGGGGGTGAATAGAGGTTCTTCGTTGCCCGTTTGTCCGCTTTGGTTTTCGGCTGCGTTCCCGCAGACATTGAGGATGTCGATGCCGAATTTGTTGATTTTCGCCTCACCCAAACCGTAGATTTGGTGCAAATCTTCAAGTGTTTGCGGCATTTTTTCGACGATGTCGCGCAGGGTTTTGTCGCCGCAGACGACGTAAGCAGGGACTTCTTCGGCATGGGCGCGCTGCTGCCGCCAATGCCGCAATGCCTGCCATAGGCGTTCTTCGCGTTCGGTACGCAGCCAGTTGTCTTTGGGCTTTTGCGTGGCAGCTTTTTCGCGGCGCAGCGGGCGCAACATGACTTCGGTTTCGCCTTTGAGGACTTTTTTTGCGGCTTCAGTCAGTTGCAATGCCTGATATTGGGCGACGTTGACGGTGAGGTAGCCGAGGCTGATGCACTGGCGGATGACGCTGCGCCATTCTTTGTCGGTTTGCCCGCTGCCGATGCCGAAGGTAGAGAGTTTGTCGTGGCCGTTGCGCTGTATCCAGTCGTCGCTTTTACCGCGCAGAAGGTTGGTGATATAGCCGGCGGCAAAGCGTTGTCCGGCGCGATATACGCAACTGAGGAGCTTTTGTACGAGGACGGTGCCGTCGAAGCGTACAGGCGGATGCAGGCAGTTGTCGCAATGGCCGCAAGGAGCGGATTCTTCGCCGAAATGTTTGAGCAGGAGGACGCGGCGGCAGGCGGCAGTTTCGCAGACGGAAAGCATGGCATCGAGCTTTTGCATTTCGATTTGTTTCTGCACTTCGTCGCTGTTGCCTTCGGCGATACGTTCGCGCAGCAATACCCAGTCGTTCAGCCCGTAACACAGCCAACTCACGGCAGGCAACCCGTCCCGCCCGGCGCGGCCGGATTCTTGGTAGAAATGTTCGACGCTTTGGGGCATATCGAGATGGGCAACGAAGCGCACGTCCGGTTTGTCTATGCCCATACCGAAGGCAACGGTGGCGACGACGATAATGTTGTCTTCGCGGGTAAAACGGCGTTGGTTTGCTTCGCGCACTTCCATGCTCAAGCCGGCATGGTAGGGAATCGCGTCCAATCCGTTTTCACAGAGGAATTGGGCGATGTCTTCGACTTTTTTGCGGCTGAGGCAATAGACGATGCCGCTTTGCCCTTCCATTTCTTTACGGATGAAGTCGAGAAGCTGCTTTTTGCCGTTGTTTTTTTCGATAACCTGATAATAGATATTCGGGCGGTCAAAGCTGGAGATGAATTCGGGCGCGTCTTCGAGATGGAGGAAATGTTTGATGTCGGCGCGGGTCGCGGCATCGGCAGTCGCGGTCAGGGCAATGCGCGGCACTTGCGGATAGCGTTCGGCAAGCAGCCCTAATTGCTGGTATTCGGGGCGGAAATCGTGCCCCCATTGGCTGACGCAATGCGCTTCGTCTATGGCGAAAAGGCTGATGGTTTGCTGATCGAGAAAACGCAGGAAACGGTCGGTAACGAGCCGCTCCGGTGCAACGTAGAGCAGTTTCAGACGACCTTGGGCGAGTTTGTCCGCCACTTCGCGGGCTTCTTCCACTGTTGTGCTGCTGTTGACCGCTGCCGCTTCTATGCCTGCGGCGTGCAGGCTCGCCACTTGGTCGTTCATCAGGGCGATCAGCGGCGAAACGACGATGGCGACACCTTCGCGCATCAGTGCGGGAATTTGGTAACACAACGACTTGCCCCCGCCCGTCGGCATCAATACCAACAGGCTTCCGCCGCCTGCCAATGTATTGACGACAGCCTCCTGCTTGCCGCGAAATTCGGGATAGCCGAATACTTCGTGCAAAATCTGTTGGGCGGAAGGCTGGGGCATGATGGTTCCGTAGGGAGGGAAAAGCGTTATTTTAGCGGTTTTAGACACTGCCTGCATGGGGGATATTTGAGTTATCCACATGAGGTCGTCTGAAAACGAATTATGCTTGGTTGGGTATCGTGGATTGATTTGTGATTGAGACAAGATGGCGGAACCGCCGACAATACGGATGTGGGAAACTGGTTTACCCAATGCGTTACCGTTCTCTTTAATCTCCGGCAAAGCGGCGGCATACCGGTTCCAAGTCAATCGACTAGAAAATCTGTTTTCAGACGACCTTTTCATTTTTTGGCGGTTTTAAGACTTTGCAAAGCCGATTTACTGCCCCGCCGTCTTCGCGCATAATACGGCAGTCTAATAATTTATCCTAAGCAACCGAAACTTATGAACATCAAACACTTTTCCCTTATTTCGATTTTATCGGCAGCCCTGCTCCTGAGTGCCTGTCAAACGACTACGACCACAAGCGGCGGCGTCAGCGGCAACTGGGACAACATCGGCACGATTTCCGACGGCAATATCAAGGTGGCGATTGATAAAAACAGCATCAAGAAAAACGGTACTTTGGTCACTTTCCGCGATAGAAAAACCGTATCAAAGATGAAAGAAGAACGCTTCGTCAACACGCCTGCCTACAAAACCGCCATCGGCGACTGGGAAATCCATTGCACCAACAAAACCTACCGCCTGACCGCTTTACAGCTCCTCGACGAACACGGCAAAGAAATTTCCAAACACAGCTACACCGCGACGAATATCCGCCCGATGAGCGTGATGAACGGTACGATTACCGAAAAACAATTCGAAGCCGTATGCGGCAGCAAGCTCTAATACTCAACTTATCTACATACTTATCCACAAGATAATCAAATCAAAAGGTCGTCTGAAAACCATGAATATGGGGATTCAGACGACCTTTTTGGTTTTTTTGGGAAAGTTATATTCAGGATTATCCACATTTTCTCAAATAAGCGGTTTATCGGTTCAAACCACAATTCCTAATCATCCCACCCATCCGATTTCTAACGCAAACGGACACCTGTTTCCCCATCAATAATCTGACTCGGCGACCTTTGTTTGCCGATTAAACCGCCGACTACCCATACATTCCTTCCAAACTGCCTTCTCACTTCCCGCTCCGTCTTACACGCGCGTTTGCCTGCGCGGTTGCACGAAGTTGAGACCAAAGGCGTTTTCAAAGCCTGACACAAGCGGAGCGCACCTGCATGGGCAGGAACCCTGACCGCCAGTTTGCTGCGTCCTTTTCCGCGCAATGCGGGCAAAACGTCAGCAGCCGCAGGAAGCAGAAAGGTTTTGGGCGCAGGCCATTCGTTTCTGAGCATGGTTTGAATGTTTTCAGACGACCTCTGGAGTAGGGGCTGTAATTGCTCTAATTGGTTGCCAATGACAATCATGCCTTTATGTTGCGGTCTTTTTTTCAGATGAATCAGTCGGTTGAGCGCTTTAGGCAAGGTCGGGATACAGCCTATGCCGTAGCAGGACTCGGTAGGATAGGCGACCAAGCCGCCTTTTTTAAGATGGGATTGCAGCTTGCGAAGCGTCGAAGCTGAAAGGATTCTGGGGAATAGCATGATAGGGAAGGTCGTCTGAAACGCAATCATGTTTTCAGACGACTTGTTTCTTTGATTAACGGTTGATTGCTTTGTCGGCAATGTCTTTGCGGTATTGCATGCCGTCGAAGCTGATTTTTTCCAATGCGCTATACGCCTTGGCTTTGGCTTGAGCTACATCGTCGCCCAATCCTACGACACACAATACGCGGCCTCCATTGGTCAATATGTCGCCTTTCTCGTTTGCCGTTGTGCCTGCATGGAAAACTTTGCCGATTTGGTTGGCAGCATCCAGACCGGAAATAACATCGCCTTTTTTAGGCGTTTCGGGGTAATTTTGCGCCGCCAGCACCACGCCTACGGCAGTTTGCGGGTTCCATTCCGCGGTTACGCTATCGAGTTTGCCGTCTATTGCCGCTTCAACCAAATCCGACAAGTCGCTGTTCAGACGACTCATAATCGGCTGGGTTTCGGGATCGCCAAAACGGCAGTTAAACTCAATCGTATAGGGTGCACCGCTTTGATCAATCATCAAACCTGCATACAGGAAACCGGTAAACTCATGCCCTTCCGCTTTCATACCCGCCACGGTCGGCAAAATAATCTCGTTCATCGCGCGCTCGTACACGACAGGCGTTACCACAGGTGCGGGACTGTACGCGCCCATACCGCCCGTATTCAGGCCTTTGTCACCGTCTAAAAGACGCTTGTGGTCTTGGCTGGTCGCCATAGGCAATACATGATTGCCATCAACCATGACGATAAAGCTCGCTTCTTCGCCCTGCAGGAAATCTTCAATTACAACACGCGCGCCCGCATTACCCATTTTGTTGCCCAGCAGCATATCGTCAATCGCAGCATGCGCTTCATCCAAAGTCATCGCCACAATCACGCCTTTACCTGCCGCCAAACCATCGGCTTTGATGACGATGGGCGCACCTTTCTGATAGACGTAATCGTGTGCAGCATCGGCATTTTCAAAGGTTTGATATTGCGCGGTTGGAATGTTGTATTTTGCCATAAATGCTTTGGCAAAATCTTTAGAACTTTCCAGCTGCGCCGCATATTGTGTCGGGCCAAATATTTTCAGCCCTGCGGCACGGAAATCATCCACAATACCCGCCGCCAAGGGCGCTTCAGGTCCGACGACGGTAAAAGCAATATTTTCTTTACGGCAGAATTCAATCAAATCCTGATGCGCAGTCAAGGCGATGTTTTGCAACTTGGGTTCAATCGCCGTACCGGCATTACCGGGCGCAACAAATACTGTTTCCACTTTGGGCGACTGCGCCAATTTCCAAGCCAGCGCGTGTTCGCGACCGCCATTACCGATAACCAGCAGTTTCATGCCATCTCCTTGACAAATATGTACTTTTAACGAAAACTCGACACAAGGGGACTTTTGTCCCGTTTGAAGAAATTTTAGTGGAATCAAACAAAAGACTGCTTCATTCCACTCTGCAACCTATTTGACTTATCCACGAAATTAAAAAAGGACAAGCAACCATGCAAAAACGTATTGATGAAATCCAAAGCAAATACCGCGAATGGTGTCATCTACTACCGCAATTGGAAGAAGACATCCGGCGTTGGAAACATGCCGTCGCTTTGATTCGCGATATAGACAATTTTTATACCCACGAGTATCAGGCGTGCCATCAGGCCATTGAGGACGGGGCAGAACTGGATTTGAGTACGGAAGGCGAATACAGCATTATGAGTGAAGATGCATTATGGAACGCGCTGGGCGAATTCCATCAATTGGCCTGGCTATATTTGCGCTCCAGCGTCGATGCCTTAGACAAATATACACAAGAAGATTTATGAGAGAAGAGGTCGTCTGAAATACCATCCAAAGCATTTCAGGCGACCTTTTCATTCAAAAGGCTTTTCCGTATTTACTTCAATCTGCCGAGTATTCTTCCAAGCCGAAACACAGGCCTCATAATTTGCCAACGACAAACTGACCGTCAATTGGCAATCCAACTGTAAATCCTGCTCCAATATATCTGCCTGATATTGTTTAGCGATGCGTATCGCTTCGTTCAAAAACGGATATTCACATTTCAGCCAAACGGTTTTTTCAATATTCTTTTCAACCACTTCCGCAACTGCTAACGCTTGGGCCGTTGCCTCTTTATACGCATGTATCAGGCCGGGAACACCCAATAAAGTACCGCCGAAATAGCGGACGACCACGACCAAAACATCGGTTACGCCCACCGAATCAATCTGCCCTAAAATCGGCCGACCCGCACTTCCTGACGGTTCTCCATCATCGTTGGCACGGAATTGCGTACCATCCACACCCAGACGATAGGCATAGCACCAATGCCGCGCCTTATGGTGTTCTTCCTTTAACGGATCGAGATATTTTTTCACATCAGCCAACGTCCGAATCGGATAGGCAAATGCAATAAAACGGCTGCCTTTATCTTTAAACTCAGCCTGTGTCGGGGAAGTAATGGTTTTATAAGTCGTAATCATGCTGAAATGTTTTCAGACGACCTCATTAACAACAAGGTCGTCTGAACGTTTCACGTGAAACATCAATTTTTCAATGCTTCTGTTAATTGCGGGACGATTTCAAATAAATCGCCAACCAATCCGTAATCGGCCACATTGAAAATCGGCGCATCAGCATCTTTGTTGATTGCGACAATGACTTTGCTGTCCTGCATACCGGCAACATGTTGAATCGCACCTGAAATACCGATCGCAAAATAGAGCTGAGGCGCAACCACTTTACCGGTTTGTCCGACTTGCACGTCATTTGGCGCATATTCGGCATCAACTGCTGCACGGGATGCACCAATTGCCGCACCTAAAACATCTGCCAACGGTGTCAGCACTTCATTGAATTTTTCCGCACTACCCAACGCACGGCCACCGGAGACAATGACTTTTGCCTGAGTCAGCTCAGGACGATCGGAATGGGAGAGCTGACGATTCACAAAACGGCTCAGGTTTTGAGCAGGGGTCGCTTCAACATTAACCGCCTCAGCATGACCACCTTGCGCCGGTGCTGCATCAAAAGCCGTCGCACGGAAGGTCAGCACCAATTTCTCTGAATCGGCTTGCACGGTTTCAAATGCATTCCCTGCATAAATCGGGCGCACAAAAGTCGTGTTATCCACAACCTCGGTCAAATCAGAAATTTGCGGCACATCTAATAATGCGGCTACGCGGGGCAGAAGGTTTTTACCGAATGTGGTTGCCGTTGCTGCAACATAGCGGTAATCCGCTGCCAATTTGACAACCAGCGGAGCCAGTTCTTCAGCCAAACCTTCGGCATAATGGGCAGCATCCGCAACCAAAACTTTTTCCACACCCGCTACTTGTTTCGCGGATTCCACTACGGCCGATGCGCCGTTTCCGGCAACCAATAAATCGACTTTACCCAGTTTGGCAGCAGCGGTAACGGCATGCAAAGTGGCAGGATTTAACTGTTTGTTGTCGTGTTCAGCAATAATCAATACACTCATTTCAGTCTCCTCAAATCACTTTGGCTTCGTTTTTCAATTTTTCAACCAATTCGGCAACGCTTGCTACTTTTACGCCTGCCTGACGCGCTTTAGGCTCTGCGAATTTCACCGTTTTCAGACGAGGTGAAATATCGGCAACCAAATCGGCAGGAGCCAGTTTTTCCAAAGGTTTTTTCTTTGCCGCCATGATATTGGGAAGTTTGACAAAGCGCGGCTCGTTCAAACGCAAATCCGCACTGATAACAGCAGGCAGTTTCAATGCGATGGTTTCTTCGCCGCCATCGATTTCGCGCACAATCTGCACTTCGTCGCCTTCAATTTGTACTTTGGACGCAAACGTACCTTGCGCCGCATTCAGCAAAGCAGCCAGCATTTGCGCCACTTGGTTGGCATCATCATCAATCGCTTGTTTGCCCAAAAAGAAAATCTGCGGATTTTCTTTGTCCGCAACGGCTTTCAGCAACTTGGCAACTGCCAGCGGCTCCAATTTCGCATCGGTTTCAACATGAATTGCACGGTCGGCACCCATCGCCAAAGCTGTACGCAACGTTTCTTCGCATTTTTTCTCGCCCAAAGAAACCGCTACGATTTCGCTTACTTTTCCGGCTTCTTTCAAACGGACGGCTTCTTCCACAGCGATTTCGTCAAACGGATTCATCGACATTTTGACATTGCCGATATCCACATCCGAACCATCGGCTTTTACACGAACTTTGACGTTGTAGTCCACTACGCGCTTTACTGCGACCAGTGCTTTCATTGAATTCTCCTAAAAAGAACGTTGCTTTCACCATCCAGCAAAACCAAACCTTCTTCTCTATAAAATCAAATCCGTTTTCCTTAAAAACGAATTCATTCAGAAATCTTTCAGATAATGATTGCCGATTATACCATTTTTAAAGCATTTACTCAGGCTGAAGGATATACATTCCTGTACTCAACAAACTGGAAAATGTCATGCCGCTATATCAGTTTCAGACGACCTTTGAGCCTTCATCAGCAGCCACACAATCCATCAACGTTTGATAAACCAAATCCGCAGTCGGAATCTGCCCGATATTGCCCAAATTTTTTGCAACAGCCGAAACTTGAACGCCTGTTTTAATCGGATCAGTATCGGTATAAATACCGACCACAGGTTTTTCCAAAGCATTTGCCAAATGCAGCAAACCGGTATCCACACCGATAATTCCGACCGCGTGTTTCAGCAGATACGCCGCCTGCAATAAATTCATTTTATCGCACACAATGGCAAATGGCAGTCCGTCTGCAATTTGTCCGGCACGCGTTTTTTCAGTTTCATTTCCCCACGGCAGGTAAACATTGCATTGTTGTTCTTCATTCAGTTTTTGCAGCAACGCCCGCCAGTTTTCCACAGGCCATAACTTACTGTCCCGGCTGGTCGCATGCAAAGCCGCATAATACGGCTGCTCTAAACTTTTCAGACGACCTGCTTCAGGAACGGTCAAACCGAATACCTGCGTTTCCGGTATTGCATATCCAAATACTTGAGCGAACAGCTCACGGTTGCGCCAAACGGCATTTTTCCCTTTCGGTACGGCGTATGTTTTCGCATACGCCAACGCAGCCAACCCCTCACGCGCGCTGTTTTTATCTAAACCATAAATAGGGGATTTTGCCATTTTGGCGAAACACGCGCTTTTAATCAGACCTTGACTGTCCAATACAAAATCAAATGCTTCCTGCCGCAAGGCCTGTTTCAGACGACCTATTTCCTGCCAAGTTTCTGCTTGAAAAAGATGTTTGCGCCATTGCCGCCATTTCATCACATGGATTTTTTTTACGAACGGATGCAGGCGCGCAATATCCGCAAATCCGGCTTCACACAACCAATGGAGTTCCACATCAGGGCATTGTCGCGCCAAATCTTCGATTGCGGGCAAAGTGTGAATTAAATCGCCCATACTGGACAAGCGGACAAGCAAAATTTTCATATTTAAGAAGTGTGTTTCACGTGAAACAATTTTAACTTATTGATTATTAATATATTTTTTAATTTCTTCAGCGTTTTTTAAGATAATTGCACCGGCAGAACGCATTTCCTGCCATGCCGTTTCGATGGTATCCGGCGCAATGCCCCGACAAGCCGCTTCATTGACGATAACCTGCCAATTGCCGCCTTTTAGCAACTGCAAAACCGTTGTTTTCACACAATAATCCGTAGCCAACCCGCCGACAATGACCGTATCCGTATTTTGACAACGCAGCCATTCAATCAGCCCTGTGCTCAGTTTTTCCTCGATATCGTGAAAACACGCGCCGTAAGGATGCAATTCAGGATCAACGCCTTTCCAAACGCAATAATCGTATTCCTTGGCAGAAGGCAGTCCGTCCAACAATTCATAGCCGCGCGTACCGACCATCGCATGAGCCACCCAAGTCAAATCCGCATCGGGCAAACCTGTCGGCTTTAACATATCAACAGGGTTATCCACAAGCCATTTTGCTGCCGCATGATGCGCATCTTTCGTCATCACGCGCAAATCCGCCAAAGCGGCTTGGGCATTCAACTCTTCGACAATCAAATGCCCCTCGTTCACAGGCAGCTCTTTAGGACACAAAGGCGTAAAAGTTTTTTGTGCATCAACATCAATGGAAACAATCATCTCATCATTTCAAAGCGATTAAAATGCCCTGTATTATAACAAATTACTGCCCAAAAGCGGTAAAACCGGCTGTGATAAGATAACGTTTTTCCAAAAAACTTGTCCACAATCCTCATGACTTACACCATCGTCCCCATCGCCACCGCCCGCTCGCCCTACAAACAGAAATTCGGCGTCGCCCGTCAGCCCGGATTGGTTCCCGCCGCAGAGGTCTGCATCGAGCTGAATCCCGAATTTACCGCAGACAGCGTACGCGGACTGGAACACTTCGATTATGTGTGGATAAGTTTTATCTTTCACGGCGTATTGGATGAAGGCTGGGCACAAATGGTGCGTCCGCCACGGCTCGGCGGCAAACAAAAAATGGGCGTATTCGCCACACGCAGCCCCCACCGCCCCAATCACCTCGGACTATCGCTCTTAAAACTCGAACGCATCGAAACCGGTAAACCCGTCCGCCTCTATTGCAGCGGCGCAGACCTGCTGGACGGCACACCGATTATCGACATCAAACCCTACATCCCCTTTGTCGAATCCAAACCCGACGCCTCATCCGGCTTCGTCAGCGGCAAACCCGAAGAGCTTGAAGTCGTATGGTTGGAAAACATAGGTGCGGAAAATTTATCTACCAGCACCCAAAACCTGATCAGCCAAAGCATAGCCCAAGACCCGCGCCCCGCCTATCAGAATATTCCCGAACGGATTTACGTCATGAATATAGAGGATTATGAAGTCAAGTTTCAAATTGAGGGAAACCGCGCGACGGTTATTGGGATAAGCGTTGTTTAAATTTAGTGATTGATTTCATTAAACAAGGTCGTCTGAAAAAATTTTCAGACGACCTTTTTCTCTTACTTATCCACAGACTGGTTTACCCAATCCGAAATCTTTTAGATTTTACCTGCGAAGTATTCCAAAGTGCGGACGAGTTGGCAGGTGTAGGACATTTCGTTGTCGTACCAGGCGACGGTTTTCACCAGTTGTTTGTCGCCTACGGTCATCACGCGGGTTTGGGTGGCGTCAAAAAGCGAGCCGTATTCGATGCCGACAACGTCGGAAGAAACGATTTGATCTTCGGTGTAGCCGTAAGATTCATTGGCGGCAGCTTTCATCGCGGCGTTGATTTCTTCTTTGGTCACGGGGCGTTCGAGGACGGAAACCAATTCGGTCAGCGAGCCGGTGGCAACGGGGACGCGTTGGGCGGAGCCGTCGAGTTTGCCGTTCAATTCGGGGATAACCAGACCGATGGCTTTGGCGGCGCCGGTGCTGTTGGGCACGATGTTGAGCGCGGCGGCACGGGCGCGGCGCAAATCGCCTTTGCGGTGCGGCGCGTCAAGGGTGTTTTGGTCGCCGGTGTAGGCGTGGATGGTGGTCATCAGGCCTTCAACTACGCCGAACTCTTTTTGCAGGACTGCCGCCATCGGGGCGAGGCAGTTGGTGGTGCAGGAAGCGGCGGAGATGACGGTTTCGCTGCCGTCCAAAATGTCTTGGTTCACGCCATATACGACGGTTTTCACGTCATTGCCGCCGGGGGCGGAAATAACGACTTTGCGCGCACCGGCGCGAATGTGGGCTTCGGCTTTGGTTTTGCTGGTAAAGAAGCCAGTACATTCGAGGACGACGTCTACGCCCAATTCGCCCCAAGGCAATTCTTCAGGATTCGGATTGGCGAAGACTTTGATTTCTTTGCCGTTCACCACGATGGCATCGTCTTTCAATTCGGCAGTACCTTGGAAGCGGCCTTGGGTGCTGTCGTATTTGAAAAGGTGCAGCAGCATTTCGGCAGGGGTCAGGTCGTTGACGGCGACGACTTCGATGCCTTTGGCTTTTTCAATTTGACGCAATGCCAGACGGCCGATGCGGCCGAAACCGTTAATCGCTACTTTGATGCTCATTTTGATACTCCTGTCAGTAGGGAAAGGGATAAATTTCAATAAGGGCTATTGTAGCCTGAAATAAAACTACTACCTAGAATTACACGATGCTACTTTTAAAATGTTTGATTTAAATAAAAAAACCGTGAAATAGGTCGTCTGAAAATGCAGATTGGTACGGTTTGTCCCCATATTTAGGGATAAATTTTGGTTGTTTTTAAAATTAATATGTAATTATTTAAAAAAATGATGATGGTGATGAGTGTATCCCCGCTTTGTGGATAACCTTATTACTGATTGTATAATCAAATTGTTGCATTCATTTAAAGGCTGCGTTCAAGTTTTGTTTTTTATGAGAACAAAGTCGGATAATCTGTAATCGTTTGAATTTTTCTGTGGATAAAATCGGATTTTTCCACTCGGATTACACGGTATATTGTGGATAATCTTACCGGTACAAAGGGTCGTCTGAAAAATCTATGGTTCTGAAACACCTACATTAGCAAATACTATTAAAAATAATGGATTATTTTTTCCTTTTTATCGTATTATCCAAATATCAAACCAATTATTGAATAAGGAGGCGGTTTATGCTGCAA
Source organism: Neisseria mucosa (assembly GCA_003028315.1). Lineage (NCBI taxonomy): Bacteria > Pseudomonadati > Pseudomonadota > Betaproteobacteria > Neisseriales > Neisseriaceae > Neisseria > Neisseria mucosa. Next base: position 2,245,637 of record CP028150.1, read on the forward strand.
CGAACTTTGGCAAAATCCATCAGCGTAACCGGCGTCGGGCTGCATTCGGGCGAACGGGTCGCGCTGACCCTGCACCCTGCGCCCGAAAACAGCGGGATTTCCTTCCGCCGTACCGATTTGGACGGCGAAATGGGCGAAACCATCAAACTTACGCCCTACCTCATCAACGATACGCGCCTGTCGTCCACCATCGTAACCGACAAAGGCGTGCGCGTCGGCACGATCGAACACATCATGTCCGCGCTGTCCGCCTACGGCATCGACAATGCGCTGATTGAGTTAAACGCGCCCGAAATCCCGATTATGGACGGCTCCAGCCTGCCGTTTATTTATCTTTTGCAAGATGCGGGCGTTGTCGATCAAAAGGCGCAAAAGCGGTTTTTGAAAATCCTCAAACCTGTCGAAGTCAAGGAGGCGGGCAAATGGGTACGCTTTACGCCGTATAACGGCTTTAAAGTTACGCTGACCATCGAATTCGACCATCCGGTTTTCAACCGCAGCTCGCCCACTTTTGAAATCGATTTCGCGGGCAAGTCCTACATCGACGAAATCGCGCGCGCGCGCACCTTCGGCTTTATGCACGAAGTAGAAATGATGCGCGCCCACAATCTCGGGCTGGGCGGCAATTTGAACAACGCCATCGTGATTGACGATATGGACGTTTTGAATCCGGAAGGTTTGCGTTATCCCGACGAGTTCGTCCGCCACAAAATCCTCGATGCCATCGGCGATTTGTATATCGTCGGACACCCGATTATCGGCGCATTCGAAGGCTACAAATCCGGCCATGCCATCAACAACGCTTTATTGCGCGCAGTTTTGGCGGATGAAACCGCTTACGAATGGGTGGAATTCGCCGACGACGAAGATTTGCCGTCCGCCTTCCACGAGCTGCCCGCGGCTTGAGATAAGACGGTGTACAAAAAGGTTGTGGATGATTGTTTATCCACAACCTTTTTATTCAATAAAGGTCGTCTGAAATCTTGATTTTAAGTTTTCAGACGACCTTTCAATAAAACAAACCATCTCCCGCCAATATTTCAGACATGATTATCCACATGGCTATCTAATCTATCCTTATGAAAAATAAAAAGATTATATTTTTTCTCAAATTTTATACACATTTTATCCATAGCTTTTCTCCAGCAATAAAAAAGATAGTGTATTCCACCGTCAACAACATTTACATATCTTAAAGATACACAAGGTCTGCGCCCCGATTTTTCGGGGCGTTTTTTCATGCCGCTGTCTAATTTCGGTATCGGGAACGGTCGTAATCTTTACCTGTTTTATACAGTTGGTAGGCAATGACGGCCAGTTTTCGCATTATGGCGACTATTATCAGCTTCGGGGGCTTTCCCCTCGCTTTGAGGCGGGCTGTAAAGGCTGGAAAGGCGTTCATACGGTAAGCGACGAGGGCGGGCATATACAGGGCTTTACGGGCGTTCTTTTGCCCCTGTTTTGATATTCGGGACTTTCCTTTGACGCTTGTCCCCGAATCTTTGATTTTTGGGTCTAAACCGAGGTAAGCGGCAAATTGGTTTTGATTTGCAAAGTCGTAGCGTATGAGTTTGGCGAGCAGGGCAGAAGCGGCGGATTCGCCTATACCGTCTATGGTTTTCAGGCGGTTCTTCTTTTCGTTGTATATTGGATTTTGGCGGTAGAAGTCTTTGAGTTCGTTTTGTACGGTTGCTATAAGCCTGTTCAGATGGTCTATTGTGGTCTGTATGTGATGGCGGATAGTATCGGGGGCGGTTTGGTGTTTGGTCTGCTCTGCGGCTCTCTGCTGCTTAAGGCGAGCTATATAGTCTGTGATGGCTTGGAGGTATTCTTGCTCTTCTGTCGGCGGCTGCCATGCTTGCGGCTGCATTCTTCGACAGTATTCGGCTATCAGCCTAGCGTCCTGCCTGTCGGTCTTGGTTCGTGTCTGTTCGGCTTCTCTGAAGCCTTTTATCTTGCTTGGATTGACTATGCTTACGGTGTGTTTCTGCCTTAGGTGGGCGGCTATGGCTTCGTGGTAGATTCCTGTCGATTCGCAACAGCAATGCACTGCTTCGGCTGTGTACTCCTGTATCCAGTCGTCCAACCGTCCGAATCCGTCCTCTGTGTTGTCAAACCTCCGTTCATAAAAAATGCTGTCTGAAATCAGACAGCAATCTATGGTTTTCTTTGATACGTCTATCCCTAGGTAGTACATTGTTTTGCCTTATTTATTCAGGCTCGCAGCCTTGTATAGTGTTCAAACTGAGTATGTACAAAAAGCCCGCGCTTCTATCTTTTTTCCAAGCTGTAGCTTTGGTCGTGCTTTGGAAGTCGCGGACTGCGGTTCGGGTCATGAATCCGAACCCCTGAAAGGGTTGGTTACCCGTTCAGGGCTTTGGACTCTTTTTGCCTTCGGCGACGTTCGCCACGTGGCAGAGGGTGGGGTAAAAAACACACCCCACCCCTTGCGGGCAGCGTCTTTGGGTGGGTTAGCGTCAAGGGGTATCCAAAAAGATTTATAAAGACAATAAAGCCGTCTTTACAAATCTTTCTGGACGCCCTCCCCTTGACTTGTGGTTAGGTGTGCGATTGAGCTGCGAACATTAAAACCCCTGCGGCACATAATACAAGAAAAATAATAGCAAGACCAAAAATAAAAATGCCAAATTCTTTAATCAACATTTTGAAATAAGCCGTGCCATGCTTTCTATGAATATGAATTATTGCATACACAACCAAACACGAAATAACAAATTCTAATGCATTCATCGTTTCCCTAATTTATTTTCCCGCCCACATTGGTAAGGGCTTTATCATTGTATCCGTCATACATCAAATTCTGCGGGATCTGACCGCCCATTGTCAAGACCTGCGGGGCGTCAGGAGTGTAGGCTGTCTGCGTCGGTTTGGCGTTTTCGGCTGTTTGAGCTTTGTACGGATTAAACGGCAAGCCGTCTTTTACATAGTTCAGGCAGGTTTGTTTGCCGATGTCTTTAATCTTCGTTCCTTGGTCGGTATAGCAGGTGCAGCGGTTCTCTGCTTTGATACAGGCAGCAGGCCACGGCATGACTTTTACGGCTTTGTTCATGCCGTCGTATATCGGGGCGGTTTCAGGACGTTCTTCGATACGGGGCTTATAGTCTTCTTCAGTCAGATGGGGCTTTGGCGGTTCGGACGGCGTTTGCACCTTTGCGGCTGCGTAGCGCCCCGCTGCGCCGTCGTCCGCCGCGGGAGCGGCTGCCGCCTGCGCTTCGGGGCTTGCCGCTGGCGCGGCAATATGTGCCTGTGCCGTCTGTCCCGCTGTCTCTATGGGTTTTTCCAAATTTTTCCAAAAGGAAGCGAAATAATACAAACCTCCGCCAAGCATGGCTATTGCGACGGGTATCAGGTACAGAACCTTGCTGCGCTTGGTTCTGATTTTGGTGTGTTCTTCGGCTGACTTGTACAGTCCGTACACGCTCTTATCGAGCTTATATACGCTGACAAGGGCTTCTTTGATGTTCGCCCTGCTTTCGGGTTCTTTTGCGCCCCCTGTCGTCCATTCGAGCTTGCGGCGAAGTCCTAGGTTGGTCTTTCCGAAATGGGTATGGTGTTCAATCAGGGAGCGGAGGTGTACGTCTATAAGGCGAGGATGCTGTGTAATAAGCAGGAAGTCTAATCCTCTGTGTCTGTGGGTTTCCAGTTCTGCGACATAGTCGGGAACGGCGGAACTACTGGAACGGGGGCGAAATATACGCTGACATTCGTCAACGACGATGATTGCACCGTCGGGCGCCCATTTGGGCCACGTTTTAATGCTTTCGCCTTCGGGTATTTCTTCGTGGGGTATTTTTAAATCAGGTATGCCGTCAATGAACAGGGGACGGTTTTTAAAATCTTTGCGTTTGGCGAGCATGGAAACTACTTGAAGTGTCTTGCCCGAACCGGGTACGCCTGTAAACAGATATAACATGTTTTCTTCCTATTTCGACTGAATGATGGTAGACAGTTTTTTAAAGCCTTTTAGGGATATGACGAAGCTGAATGCGCCAAATATCCAGTTCAGAATGACACCAAATCCCGCTATATACAGGATTTGCAAAGCTTCGTCGGGGAAACCGCCGATACTTCGACTTATTTCGTTTATGAAATAACTCTGCAAAGAATTCAGTCCTGTTACTGAAATAAAACTCAAACCTACGGCGGTCAGTATGCGCCCTGCTACGGACATGAGGACGCCGGTTATCAATGAAGCCCAGTTCATTTCACAATTCCTTTACGGATTCATAGACAAAATAGGCACAGGTCAGCACGCATATTGCGATGAAGATAGGGCGAAGCTTGCGCGCCAAATCGCACAACGGGTCATAACTGAACTCTACCTGTCCCAATGCACCGAAATCGACGGAACGGGGAGCGGGACACGTCCCGTCAGACTGGAATACGTCCAAAGGCTTGAAATCCAAATCTATTGTGTTTTCAGGCAAGACGATGTCTTCATAGCTCGCATCGCCACCCGGCATACATTGAGCAGCATTCGGGTTTTGCTGACAAAAGTCCTGCTTCTGATTCTCTTGGTTTTGATTTTGCTGCCCTGTCGGATTGTTCGGCGTATTCGGAATGTTCGGTGTCGTCGGTACATTCGGACTATCAGGCGTTGTAGGTGTATTCGGACTATTGGGTGTTGTCGGTGTGTTCTGTCCTTTATTCGGTGTCGGTATTATTTCGCTGCGTGTCGGTGCTAGGGTTGAATTTGGTTTCAGATCAGGACGCGGAATAATGGTTGTCGTAATCGAACCGTCTCTATTTATCGTGAATCTTGTTTGTTGAGGTGTATTGCTGCCTTGCGGGGTGTAGGGTGCTGAATCGGCGGTCATCGGCGTGAATTCATTCGAAATCGTGGATTTTTCAACGGAATCGCCAATTTTGGACAACTGATTCATCAGTTCGGCATGGTTAGTCTGTTGGTTATTCAACATACGCTCTAATATGTCTTTGATATCCTTTTGATTGAGCGTCATATTTTCGACTGTTTTTTGTGGGTCAGGTTTAAAAGTCGATGATGCTTCTACTCCAACAGTACTAGAATTCTTATCTTTAAATTGATAATAAACATAATCACCTTGCACACCTCTTAAATAAATTTTTGCCGAACCACCTTGATTTACACCATTATTATTGTTATAAAAATTTTTTAAATATGAATAATATATTTTGTTTGAGTAATATATTTTCCCCGTTGGCGATTGTTCCCTAAAAATAACGTTGACGGGATAAAGACCATTTTCTTTTTGACTTTCTTTTGCTTTCTGCCATTGCTCTTGCTGTTTGGCTGCTTCTGCTGCTCCTTCGGCTGCTTTTCGGGCGGCTGCGGCTGCGACTGCTTCGCCTAATTGACCGCTTTGTTCCTTCTGCATTTGCCATTGATAAAAACGTTCTCCAGCTTGTCTTAAATCTTGAGGAGACGGGCTATCAATCAAACCTAATCCACGTCCTAAATTCCCCAAGGACTCTGCAATTCCTCCAAACAAATTATTTCCAAAGGTACCAGCCATTAAAACACCACTTTCGACAGCACCTTTATAATCTCCTGACCTTATTCTTGCTCCCATCAAACCACTATGTTTATCAACCGAAGCTGCCAATGCACCACCTGCCCAAACGCCATTTATAGTATTCTGCAATTTTGACGAGCTTACAGTCTGCGTTTGTGTCGTCCGAATCGTTCCCTTTTCTCCATAATTGCCCGTTACGGTTACGGTCTTCGGTTGTGACCCCTTGATGGTATCGCCCGACTTGGTTACGGTCGGTCTGCCGTTGTTTTGGCTTTGCACTCGCCATACGCCCGTTTTCGGGTCGTAGCCCTTTTGTCTTAATGCTTGCTCAGACGGGAAACCCGCCCCCTGATGTTGTGCTGGCGGCGGCAGTCCTGCGTCTGCCCATGCCTGCCCTACGACCAAGAGCGAGCCAAGACATACAGAAAGACGGCTAATGTTAGGGGCTTTACCATACCCAGTAAAAACGCTGATTCGGGTGTCATTCTTCATTTCTTTCTCTCTGCCATAAAACCAGTTTCACAATAACGACAACGGCAAAAAGTGAAATCATTACAAACATCATCTGTATGCCGATTTGTTCGCCGAGACGGTAATATTTCATGCTGTCGCACTGCGGAAACTGAAGTTTTACGGTCTGTTCGTTATAAGTCCAAGTCTGCCCGTTAAAAACGGGGTGATGCAGCACCCCGTCTTTATCTATGGTCGGTACGACTTGGGTCATCACTTCGTTTTTTGCCTGCTCTGCCGTTTCATGACATATTCGACCGACCTGATAACCCATGTTGCACCTTATGCGGAACGTTTCACTGCGGATTTGATAACACTGATGGAAACGGCGGCAACAGCCAAAGCAACAGCAACTGCGCCGACGGCAATAATGCCTGTTTTCAATCCACCGAGTTCCGTTTTGGCGGCTTCAACCATGCCGCTATCTTCTGCGAATGCCATTACCGGCAATGCTGAAACGGTTACAAATGCGGCTGCTTTTTGAAATTTGGTTTTGATACTCATGATGTTTTCCTTTATGGAGTTAAAAAAATGGTTATGGCGGTGTTTCGGGGTCAATTCAGGGGACACCGCCGAACCCCTGAAACTGGTTTATGCTTCGTCCGAATAGTAGATGTTGTCTTTAAATGCACGGGGAAATACCTGCATGGAGACGATTTGCTGCGGTTTATACTGCTCGTACTTTTCGGGATGTTTGGTGCGGACTTCGCAAAGGCGGGTTTCGGTGTCTGAACGGATAATCAGACCGACATAGTGGGTTTTGCTGAATGTGCCGTCTTGGTTTTTGCGTTCGCGTGTGAACATTCGGTCAAATGCGGCGATGACGAAAATACCTTGTTTGCGTTCGTTTTCTTGAGACATGATGTTTCCTTTCTGCCAACTTAGGGCATATTGATGATGGTTTCTCGGTTATAAAACGCCCATTTCGGGCTTAAAAGGGCTGATAGGACGGCGTTGTAATTGTCCTCTGTAATCTTTTTGGGCTTTCTTTCGTAAAAAAGCTCGGCATGCGCCTGTAAAAGGGGTTCAATGCAGATAACCCACTTTTGCAGCTTCTCGCGCCACTGGCGCGAACCTGCGGATACAAACGAAAAATTGCTGTTCGCAATCTTCCACAACTGTTTTTTGTCTATGGTGGTACGAATAAGACGGTAGCCTTTGTCTTCAGGCAGACGGCTATCAATGTGTTTGGCGATGTACTTGCCAACATATCTGGCAAGACCTTTGCTGTTGGTTTTAACGGGCAGCAGTTCGGATCGTCCGAATCCGTACTTTTCCATGTTTTCACGGAGAACTTGCCAAAGCTGACGTAGATTTTTATTTGCGCTTGTGTAGTTACGAGCTTGAATTTGTTGGAAATTCAGACCGCGGCGGATGTCTTCGCGGGTGTTGACGATAAGATGGAAGTGAATACGACCGCTTTTCATGCGCTCGTATACACAGACATAGTGTTCGAAATGCTTTTTAAGAAAGTTTGTGCGCAGGCTGTGAAAGCGGCGGCTTGCCTCTTTAACGTCTTGTACTTCGTCGGCAAATGTGAGGGTAAGGAATCCGACCTTTTCAATTCCGAAAACTTCGATGAATTGGCGTACATTCATCTCAAGGGCGGCGGCGGATTTCTTGTGTGAGGTGGAAAATTCGTTGAATTCGGGTTTTGCTGTGTTCGGCAGGTATTTTTCTATACTTGCGGGTTTTTGCTTTTCCTTGATTACATTGGTATTTTTTTCGTCAATGCAGTTGTTACTATTTAGACAAGGAAGCACGGCACGCTTCGCGGCCGCTTGCTGCTGAAACTCAATTTGTTGCTGTAAAAACATTTTAGACCCCTCTCAAATGTCGGTTAATCGAATTTGTCAAGGGGTTCTAAATGTATTTTACGCTCCCTTAACGGAAGCGAAATATATAAGGTCGTCTGAAAAACTGAAGTTCAAAGTATGTCGCGAAAGGCGAACTGTTGGGACAATACGCCGATGGAAAGCTTCTTTGCGGTGTTGAAGACGGAGTGTTTCTATAACGCAGGTGAATTGACAGTAGATGAATTGATGAAGCAGATAGATGACTATATGGATTACTACAACCGGGAGCGTTGCAGTTTGAAATTGAAAAAGCTGAGTCCTGTCGCATACAGAACCCAGCTTGCACAGAGCGCCTGAATAGGCTTTTATCGGGTGTCCAAGATTTGGGGGCAGTTCAAAATTTTCAGACGACCTTGGATTCGGATTTCAAGTGCAACACTAGGGTACCAGTGGTTGGAACAGATTTAAGAATAAAACACTTGGCGTTTCGTAGCCACGTGTTTTTCTCGGCCGGTGGTTCAACTCATCTTGAACCCTGCGTATCTCCCGATTGCTGATGTTTCGGAAATCGGTTTGTTTGGGGAAATATTGCCGGATGAGTCCATTGGTGTTCTCATTCAGCCCTTTCTCCCAAGAATGGTAAGGGCGGCAAAAATAGGTTTCCGCCTTCAATGCTTTGGCTATTTTGGTGTGTTGGTAGAACTCTTTGCCGTTATCCATGGTAATGGTGTGGACTCTGGCTTTATATGCCTTTAATACCCTAATGGCCGCCCGGGCAGTGTCTTCGGCTTTTAAGTTCTTCAATTTGCAGATGATGGTGTAGCGGGTAGTGCGTTCGACCAAGGTCAATAACGCGCTTTTCTGATTTTTGCCGACGATGGTGTCGGCCTCCCAATCGCCGATGCGGGTTTTCCGGTCGACGATAGCAGGTCGGTTTTCTATGCCGACGCGGTCGGGCACTTTGCCTCTGGTCCATGTGCTGCCGTAGCGTTTGCGGTAGGGTTTGCTGCATATTCTGAGATGTTGCCACAAAGTGCCGCCGTTGCTTTTGTCTTGGCGGAGGTAGCGGTAAACGGTGCTGTGATGGAGTGTGATCTCGTGGTGTTTATGCAGGTAGGCGCATACTTGTTCGGGACTGAGTTTGCGGCGGATAAGGGTGTCGATGTGTTGAATCAGCTGCGAATCGAGCTTATAGGGTTTTCGCCGGTGCTGTTTGGTCAGCCGGCTTTGCTTCTGTGCTTTTTCGGCGCTGTATTGCTGTCCTTGGATGCAGTGCCGCTTGATTTCTCTGCTGATGGTGCTTTTGTGGCGGTTGAGCTGTTTGGCGATTTCGGCGATGGTGCAGTAGCGGGACAGGTATTGGATATGGTATCGTTCGTCTTGGGTCAGTTGTGTGTAGCTCATGGCAATCTTTCTTGCAGGAAAGGCCGTATGCTACCGCATACTGGCCTTTTTCTGTTATGGAAAGTTGCACTTCAAATGCGAATCCGCCGACCTTTTCAACGTTTTAAGAACGAATCCGTTTCAACACTTCTTCCTTGCCGATTAATGCCAACACGGCATCAACGCTGGGGGTTTTCGCTGTGCCGCAGACGGCGAGGCGCAGGGGCATGCCGAGTTTGCCCATTTTGATGCCTTCTTCGTCGCAGAAGGGTTTGAACAGGTCGTGGATGGCTTCGGCGTTCCAGTCTTCCAGCCCTTCGAGGCGTTCGGCGAAGCGCAGCATACGGGTGGCGGCTTCGTCGTCCCAATGTTTCTGCACGTCCGCTTCGGCGGGCGTTTGTTTGACGTAGAAGTAGAGGCACTCGTCGGCGAGCGTGTTCAGGTCTTGGGCGCGGTCTTTGACCAGTGCCAACACGTCTTCCAACGCGGGTTTTGCCGTGTCGTAAATGTCGCGCAGGGCGAGGCGGGGTTTGACGAGTTCGGCGAGTTTTTCGTTGGGCGTGATTTTGATGTGTTCGCCGTTGATCCAGTAGAGCTTTTTCAAGTCCATGCGGCTTGGAGACGGGGAAACGTCTTTCAAATCAAACCATTCGATGAATTGTTCCATCGTGAAGAACTCGTCGTCGCCGTGCGCCCAGCCCAAACGAGCCAGATAGTTGAGCATGGCTTCAGGCAGGATGCCCATCGCGCCGAAATCAGTGATGGCGACGGTATCACCGCTGCGTTTGGAGATTTTTTTGCCTTGTTCGTTGAGAATCATGGGCAGGTGGCCGTATTCGGGCAGGTTCGCGCCGATGGCTTTTAAGATGTTGATTTGTTTCGGGGTGTTGTTCACATGGTCGTCGCCGCGGATAACGTGGGTAACGCCCATGTCGTAGTCGTCCACGACGACGCAGAAGTTATAGGTCGGCGTGCCGTCGGCGCGGGCGATAATCAGGTCGTCGAGTGCTTCGTTGGGAATGGAGATTTCGCCTTTGACCAAGTCCGTCCACTTGGTGACGCCGTCCAAAGGCGTTTTGAAGCGGACGACGGGTTGCACGTCGGCAGGGATTTCGGGCAGGGTTTTGCCTGCTTCGGGGCGCCAGCGGCGGTCATAAGTCGCCGTGCCTTCTTTTTCGGCTTTCTCACGCATGGCTTCCAGCTCTTCTTTGCTGCAATAGCAGTAGTAGGCGGCGCCTTTTTCCAAGAGTTCGGCGATGACTTCTTTATAGCGGTCGAAACGGCGGGTTTGGTACACGACGTTGTCGGCATTGTCGTAATCGAGACCGACCCATTTCATGCCGTCGAGGATGATGTTGACGGATTCGGCGGTGGAACGCGCCAAGTCGGTGTCTTCGATACGCAATAGGAACTCGCCTTTGTGATGGCGGGCAAACGCCCATGAAAACAAGGCGGTGCGCACGCCGCCGATGTGTAAGTAGCCGGTGGGGCTGGGGGCGAAACGGGTTTTGACGGTCATGATGGCTCCAGAATCTTTTAAAACGGATATTTTACTGTTTTTAGACGGAATCGGACAATGAAAGGTCGTCTGAAAACCTCAAAATTCGGTTTTCAGACGACCTTTTGCTCAGTTCAATGTAGAAAATCCATCCCAACGCCGTCAGGCATTATTCGTAAACTTTCAACAACTCCACTTCAAACACCAACGTCGCGTTTGGCGGAATCACGCCGCCTGCGCCGCGTGCGCCGTAGCCCATTTCGGCGGGGATGGTCAGCTTGCGTTTGCCGCCTTCCTTCATGCCGCCGAAACCTTCGTCCCAGCCTTGAATGACCTGACCCACGCCCAGCGTAATCGTCAGCGGCTGACGGCGGTCAAGGCTGGAGTCGAATTTGGTGCCGTCTTCCAGCCAACCGGTGTAATGTACGGTAATTTCCTTGCCTTTCACGGCCTCTTTGCCGTGGCCTTCCTGCAAATCTTCAATAATCAAACCGCTCATGTTTTATCCTTTCATAGCGTTTTCAATCAGTTAACAATATCGACTCTTCGATATTCCGCGCTGAAGGGTATCATAGCTGCCGTTTCCGATAAAGCAAAAGGTCGTCTGAAAACGGATGGATACGTTTTCAGACGACCTTTCAATGTATCATCAACTGCTTAGCAATCAATTTGAGCCGTTTTGCAACGAGCGGGCATAGGTGTCGTTGTAGCCGATGTCGGTGATTTCGCGCACACCTGTGGCAGGTGCGGTGAATTTCACGCGGTCATCATCTTTACGCATATCGTGCGCATCGTGATATTCGACTTGGGTTAAGCCCGGAATGGGACCGGAGTCGTTGGCATGGTTCCATTCAGGAATGCGGCTGTCGGCGAGAGATGCGGCGGCGGCAACGGCGATGAGGGAGGCGAAGAGTGCTTTTTTCATGATACTTTCCTTATGATGTTGAATATAAAAGATGAACTGCATAGGCGTTCAAGCGATGGAAAGCATTTTATTGATTTCTTTTTGATTGATAAATATCTATTTTGTTGAAAGAATATTTACCAATAAGAAACAATATGCCCTAGCCCGTTTTCAGACGACCTCTGGTCAAAACTTATCCACAATGGTGCAGCGGCGTCGCCCATTCTTGTTTCACGGTTTTATTTTTTCGTAGCGTCGCTATGCCTGTTCGTGGAAATAGAAAACGACGGTGTTGGCAAGCGGCTCGACCAGCGCGACTGCGCTTGAGATGCCGATGCTGCCGGTCAAAATATAGGCAACGCCGAACGCGGTGGCGAAATGTAAAATGGCAAAGATCATGGTTTTAATCATGATGGTTTCCTGATATGGTGATGCCTGTATGATTCGGATAATAACCATTCTCAACTACGCCGTATCTTTTGAATATTTTATTCAAAATTAGTTTATTTAAATAATTATTTTATTTTTGATAGGTGAAATATGAATCCACTGTGCATTGCCGTTCTCGACCGCGACACGCTTGCCGACCGTCCGTTTGACTTTGATTTTCCGCATACTTTAAGCAGCTATGGTTCGACTGAGGCGCATCAGACCGCCGAGCGCATACGGGGCGCGGACATCATCATTACCAACAAAGTCGTGATTTCCGCCGAACACATCGCCGCCAACCCGCAGCTCAAACTGATTGCGCTAGCCGCGACGGGCGTCAACAATGTTGACCTTGCTGCCGCCAAGCAAGCGGGCGTGAGCGTGTGCAACATCCGCGCTTACGGCAATGAATCCGTGGCGGAACACGCGTTTATGATGATGATTACCCTGATGCGCAACCTGCCCGCCTATCAGCGAGACGTTGCAGCAGGCTTGTGGGAAAACTCGCCGTTTTTCTGCCACCTCGGCGCACCGATGCGCGATTTAAACGGTAAAACACTGGCGATTTTCGGTCGCGGCAACATCGGACAGACGCTGGCAACTTATGCACAGGCGTTCAAAATGAAGGTCGTGTTTGTCGAACACAAACACGCCGAAACCGTCCGCGACGGCTACGTTTCCTTTGACGAAGCCGTCCGCACTGCCGACGCGCTGTCGCTGCATTGCCCGCTCACGCCGGAAACGGCAAACATGATAGGCGAAGCCGAGTTGCAACAGATGAAGCCCGGCGCCATCCTCATCAACTGCGGGCGCGGCGGCTTGGTTGATGAAGCCGCTTTGGTTGCGGCGTTGAAATACGGCCAAATCGGCGGGGCAGGTTTTGACGTGTTAACACAAGAGCCGCCGCGCGACGGCAACCCTCTGCTGAAAGCTCGACTGCCCAACCTCATTGTCACGCCACACATTGCATGGGCAAGCCAAGAGGCCGCCAACCGTCTGTTTGACATCCTTGTGGACAACATCAACCGCTTCGTCGCAGGCAATCCGCAGAATCTGGTTTGATGCCGATAGCCCTTAGCCCTGTTGATAATTTTGTGAACAATTTAAAAGGTCGTCTGAAAATTTTCAGACGACCTTTTGTATATTGATAGTTTTCAATGAATTAGGTTTGGTTTGATTGAATTGGGATGAGGTTAAAATTGTGGATAAGTTGTGAGCAATCCGTGGATTTCGTCAAAAACCAATGCTTTCAAACGGCAAAGGTCGTCTGAAACCAAAATTTTGGTTTTCAGACGACCTTTTCGCTGATTCAGACAAATCAAATATCGTAAGTGGTCGATGCCGTATCGCCGCCTTTTCCTGTCCAGTTGGTGTGGAAGAATTCGCCGCGCGGTTTGTCGGTGCGCTCGTAGGTGTGCGCGCCGAAGTAGTCGCGTTGGGCTTGCAGCAGGTTGGCAGGCAGGCGTTCGGTGGTGTAGCCGTCGAGGAAGGTAATCGCGGAAGCCATGCAGGGCATGGGGATGCCGCATTCGATGGCTTTGGCGACAACTTTGCGCCATGCGGGCAGGCAGTTTTCCAATACGCCTTTGAAATAGGGGTCGGAACCCAAGAACACCAAATCGGGATTGACTTCGTATGCGTCGCGGATGTTGCCCAAGAACGCGCTGCGGATGATGCAGCCTTCGCGCCACAGAAGGGCGGTGTTGCCGTAGTTCAATGCCCAATCGTTGTTTTCGCTGGCTTCGCGGATGAGCATGAAGCCTTGTGCGTAGGAAATGATTTTGGATGCCAACAGGGCTTGGCGCAGGGCTTCGACCCACGCGGCTTTGTCGCCGTCAACGGGGGTAACGGTTTTACCGAACAAGCGGCCGGTTTGAACGCGTTGATCTTTGAACGCGGATACGCAGCGGGCGAACACGGCTTCGGAAATCAGCGTCAGCGGGATGCCCAAATCGAGGGCGTTGATGCCGGTCCATTTGCCTGTGCCTTTTTGTCCGGCGGTATCGAGGATTTTTTCGACCAAAGGTTCGCCGTTTTCGTCTTTGTAGCCCAAAATCGCGGCGGTGATTTCAATCAGGTAGGAATCCAGCTCGGTTTGGTTCCATTCGCTGAAAATGCGGTGCATTTCGTCGTAGCTCAGACCCAAGCCGTCTTTCATGAATTGGTAGGCTTCGCAAATCAACTGCATATCGCCGTATTCGATGCCGTTGTGCACCATTTTGACGAAATGGCCCGCGCCGTCGCGGCCGACCCAGTCGCAGCAGGGTTCGCCTTGCGGGGTTTTGGCGGCAATCGCTTGGAAAATGGGTTTGACGGCAGGCCATGCGGCTTCGTCGCCGCCGGGCATAATGGATGGGCCGTGACGCGCGCCTTCTTCGCCGCCGGAAACGCCTGCGCCGATAAAGCGGATGCCTTTTGCCGCCAGCTCGTGCGTGCGGCGGGTGGAATCGGGATAGTTGGCGTTGCCGCCGTCAATAATAATGTCGCCTTGGTCCAAAAGCGGGACAAGTTGCTCGATAAAGTCGTCAACGACAGAACCTGCGCGTACCATCATCATGATTTTTCGCGGTTTTTCCAGTTTATCCACTAAATCTTGCAATGAATAGGCACCGATAATGTTGGTGCCTTTGGCTGCGCCGTTGAGAAAATCGTCTACTTTAGCAGTGGTCCGGTTGTACGCCACGACTTTGAAACCGTGATCGTTCATATTCAAAATCAAATTTTGACCCATAACGGCCAAGCCGATGACGCCGATATCGCCTTTCATTGATGGAAGCTCCATTATTAATTTAATTTATCAGCCGTAACTCTATCTGATTTACAGAGGTTTAACAATCCTTAACTATCTAATTTTTTGAAAAGATGCCTTTACGTTGCGGGCTTTGGCTGCGCGTTGGGAAACAGACTATAAATAAGATTTTAAATAATAAATGGATGATTATATTAAGTCGCGCATTTGTTTGTGTATAACTTTTATTCCTTTTTCAGTTCAATAAGTTGAATGCAGATTTTGAATGCGGATAAACTGCTGTTTGCCTTGTTTGCAGATGTGGATAATTTTGAAATCTGGTTTGGTTTTGTGTATAACTTTCCGGCTATACACACAGCCTGCCGGTTTTATACTGGGCTCAAACGGAACTGTCCGAAGAGATAAACAGTCCAATCGGTTTTCATGTTTCAGACGACCTTTTGTGTTTTTCAACCGCAAGTCGTCTGAAAAATATCTCAACTAAAAGGGAGCAGATATGAAATTTTCCTTTAGCTTAAACCTGTTGGCAGCTTTGGTTTTGGCAGCGTGCGCGCACCAGCCGATGCAGAAACCTGATGCCGCGCCTTTGCCGACGGCTGTGGATAACCATGCGCCGGAACAAGGGACGGGGCTGACTGAGCAGAAATTGATCCGCGCCAAACATTATATGGCGGCGTCTGCCAATCCGTTGGCGACCGAAGCGGGATATGAGGTTTTGAAACGCGGCGGCAGCGCGATAGATGCGATGATCGCCATGCAGACAACCTTGGGTCTGACCGAACCGCAGTCTTCCGGTTTGGGCGGCGGCGCGTTTTTGGTGTATTGGGACAATAAGGCGAAAAAACTGACGACGTTTGATGCCCGAGAAACGGCGCCGAAAGCGGCAACGCCGGCGCTTTTCTTGGATGAAAACGGCAAGCCGATGGGCTTTATGAACGCAGTGGTCGGCGGCCGTTCGGTCGGTGTGCCAGGGATTCCGAAGCTGCTGGAAGATGTCCACAAGCATTACGGCAAATTGCCTTGGGCAAGTCTGTTTGACAAACCGATTGCTTTGGCGGAACAAGGCTTTACCGTTTCACCACGCATGGCGAAATCCATCGAGCAGAATCTGGAGCCTTTGAAACGTTATCCGCAAACCGCCGCGTATTTCCTGCCCGACGGCAAGCCTTTGGTAGCGGGAACGGTGTTGAAAAACCCTGAATTTGCCCGCTCCGTACGCCTGTTGGCGGAAAAAGGCAGCGCGCCGTTTTATCAGGGGGCGCAGGCGCAGAATATTGTCCGTGCCGTTACCGGCGCTGTGGATAACCCCGGCAAAATCAGTATGGCGGATTTGAAAAACTACCGCGTTATCGAGCGCGAACCGGTTTGCGCGCCGTATCGTGAATACGAAGTCTGTGGCATGGGCGCGCCAAGTTCGGGCGCGATTGCTTTGGGCGAAATTTTGGGCGTCCTGCAAAATCAGGATATGAAGGCGTTGGGTGCGGAAAATATCCACAGTTGGCGCTGGATAGGCGATGCGTCGCGGATTGCGTTTGCCGACCGCGATTATTACGTCGGCGATCCCGCGTTTGTCAACGTCCCGACCCGTTCCCTGATTTCGCAGGCTTACCTGAAACCGCGTGCCGAAGAAATCCGCCAATCCGACAAGGCGTTGGAGAACATTCAGGCAGGCAAGTTCGGCAAGGCATACGCGCAGGGCATGGCGGTAGAGCTGCCGTCCACCAGCCATTTGGTGGTTGTGGATAAAGACGGCAACGTCGTGTCGATGACGACTTCGATTGAAAACGCGTTCGGCTCGGGACTGATGGCAAACGGCTATCTGCTCAACAATGAATTGACCGATTTCGCTTTCAACCCTGTCGGCGCGGACGGTAAAACGGTGGCAAACAGCGTGGAGGGCGGCAAACGGCCGCGTTCTTCGATGGCGCCGACCATTGTGATGAAAGGCGGTAAGCCTTATTTGGCAGTCGGTTCGCCCGGCGGCAGCCGCATCATCGGTTTCGTCGCCAAAACGTTGGTGGCGCATATCGACTGGGGCATGGACATTCAAGCGGCAATCTCCCTGCCGAATATGCTCAATCGCGGCAGCCAGTATGAAATCGAGGAAAAAACCGCTGCGGCGGACAAAGCGGCAGCATTGGAAAAACTGGGCTACAAAGTCCAAATCCGCGATTTGAATTCCGGCGTACAAGGCATTGTGATCGGCAAAGACGGTTTGCTCGGCGGTGCCGACCCGCGCCGCGAAGGTAAAGTCATGGGCGATTGATCACCAATCAGCTTGTGGATAAAAGGTCGTCTGAAAAAACTGAACTGCACCCCAAAAGTTGGACACATCCCCTCCAACCACCAAGGTGCAGTTTTTTATGACCAAATATACATTACACTTCAAATACCAAGCCGTACTCCACTACCTGCATATACGCAGCCAACAGCGTACCGCAGACCACTATGGCATCTCACGAACCCACCTGCGACGATGGATACGCGCCTATCAAGAAGGCGGCATCGGCGCACTCGAACATCCCCAATCCAAAACCATGACCCGACACCGCAAAAAACTCTTCATCGCCGAAAACGCCTATTCAAAGCCAAAAAGCCCAACGAAAAATGGCTGACCGACGTTACCGAACTCAAAGGAAAGGACGGCAAACTGTATCTATCGCCGATATTGGACCTGTTCAACTGGGAAATCGTCGCCTACGCCATGAGCCGTAGAGTCGACAGCGAAATGGTGAAGGAAATGCTTGAAAAAGCCGTACCCAGTCTGACCGGCGAAGGAACGATGCTGCATTCCGACCAAGGCGTGCTGTACCGTACGTCGGGGTATAGGGAATTGCTTGCGGAGCATTCCATGGTTCAAAGCATGTCGCGAAAGGCAAACTGTTGGGACAATGCGCCGATGGAAAGCTTCTTTGCGGTGTTAAAGACGGAGTGTTTCTATAACGCAGGTGAATTGACGGTAGATGAATTGATGAAGCAGATAGATGACTATATGGATTACTACAACCGGGAGCGTTGCAGTTTGAAATTGAAAAAGCTGAGTCCTGTCGCGTACAGAACCCAGCTTGCACAGAGTGCCTGAATAGGCTTTTATCGGGTATCCAAGATTTGGGGGTAGTTCAGCGGGAATCCGCCCCCTTCGTTTGAGGGAATATTTAGAAATCACCATTATTTCAACCTTCCGGACTCCCGACTGCGCGGGTAAATGCCGGCATGGGGACTTGTCGTTTGAATCCGCTGTAACAAGCGTTTGGAAGAAGAAAGCCGTTTCGAGTATAAAAAACGTCGTCTGAAACCTAAAACCTGTTTTCAGACGACGTTTGCGTTTATTCAGCCCGAACTTTACTGCGCACCGACCACGACGATATTCAAGTCTTCGGGGCGGACGCGTTTTTGCCAGGCGGCTTTGACGTCGTCGGCGGTCAGTTTGGCGACGGCTTTGGGGTAGGCTTCAAGGTAGTCGTCGGGCAGGTTATAGACGCCGATGAGGTTCAGGTAGCCGAGCAGTTTGGCGTTGGAATCGAAACGTAGGGGGAAGCTGCCTGTGATGTTGGCTTTTGCCTGAGCCATTTCTTCTTCGGTCGGACCTTCGGCGATGAACTGCCTGATGACTTCCTGTGCGGCGGCAAGCGAGGCGCGGGCGGCGGGTTTGCGCGAAGAATAAGCGATGGTGAACATGCCTGCCTGACGTTCCGGAGTAAGGTTGCTGTACACGCCGTAGGTGTCGCCCCTCTGATTGCGCAGGACTTCCATCAGGCGGCTGTCGAATCCGCCGCCGCCGAGGACGTAGTTGCCGGCAATAAGCACGTAGTAATCGGGGTCGTTGCGGGTAATCAGCGGCATTCCGAGCATGATTTGTGCCTGTTCGCCGGCGAAGGGGATGTCGCGGCGTTGTGCAGGATGTTTTTTGACGGGCGGAACGTCGGCCGATGCGGCAGCACGGTCGGGCAGTCCGGACAATGCGTCTTGCACGAGGCGGTCGGCGCCTTTGCGGTCTATATCGCCGACGATGGCGACGACGGCATTGTTTTTGCCGTAGCGGGTGCGGTAAAACGCGCGGATGTCGTCAATCGTGATGCTGTTTATGCTTTGTACGGTGGTGTATGCGTCTTTGCCGTAAGGGTGGTCGGGATAGGAGAGGCGCGCCAATGTGCGGGCGGCGGTGAAGTCGGGTTTGGTTTCCTGTTGTTGCAGGAAGGTGGCGGCTTGCGTTTGGTTGCGGCGGAACACAGCTTCGTCGAAACGCGGGCGGGTCAGTGCGCCGTTGAACAGGGAAACGGCTTTTTTGAGTGTGTCCGGACGGCTCAGGCTGCGCAGGGTGGCGGTGGTGGTTTCGTTGTCCGTACCGCTGCCGATTTCAACTGCCAATCCGTTAGTTTGGGCGTTGAAGGTTTCTTCGTCCATTTCTTTTGTGCCGCTGGTCAACAGGGCGGCGGTGAAGGCGGCGGTTTCGCTTTTGCCGTCGGGATCGGACGCGTTGCCTGCGCCTCGGAAGCTGACTGCCATGTCGATAATCGGATTTTCATGCCGCTCGGCCAAGAGGACCTGCACGCCTTGCGGGGTGGTCCAGCGTTGGATGTTGACCGCTGCCTGTACGGACAGGGGCAGGATAAGGGCGAGGAAGGCAGGAGCGTATTTCATTGTTTTTCCTTTCGGACGGTATTCTTCAGGGCAGTATAGTGCAAGTACGCGGAATGAAACACCCTTTGACAGGAAGGTTACGGCGGTTTGATTGTCTGGCCGCCGAAAATTAAGGGTCGTCTGAAACCTGATTTTCGGTTTCAGACGACCTTTCCATCCTTCGGTCAGACTCGTAATTTATACCCAAAAAAGAAAGGCGCAATCTTGCGCCCTGTCGAGATGATTTTGAACTGGGGTCGTCTGAAACTCAAAACCGGATTTTCAGACGACCTTTTGTCTTACTGCAAGACACTCAATTATGTTCCCAATCAACGTGTTCGCTCAAGAAACCGCCGCTTTGGTGCGCCCAGAGTTTGGCGTACAGACCTTGTTTCTCGAGCAACTCGGTGTGGCTGCCTTCTTCGATGATGCGGCCTTTGTCCAAGACGATGAGCCTGTCCATCGCGGCGATGGTGGAGAGGCGGTGGGCGATGGCGATGACGGTTTTGCCGTCCATCATTTTGTCGAGGCTTTCTTGGATGGCGGCTTCGACTTCGGAGTCGAGCGCGCTGGTGGCTTCGTCGAGCAGCAGAATCGGCGCGTCTTTGAGCATGACGCGGGCGATGGCGATGCGCTGGCGTTGGCCGCCGGAGAGTTTCACGCCGCGTTCGCCGACGTGCGCGTCATAGCCGCGCCGCCCTTTGGCGTCGGAAAGGTTGGGGATGAAGTCGGCGGCTTCGGCGCGTTCGGCGGCGGAAATCATTTCGGCGTCGGTGGCGTCGGGGCGGCCGTAAACGATGTTGTCGCGCACGGAACGGTGCAGCAGCGAGGTGTCTTGCGTCACCAAACCGATTTGGGCGCGCAGGCTTTCCTGGGTCACGCTGTCCACGTTTTGCCCGTCAATCGAAATCGTGCCGCTTTGCGGTTCGTAGAAACGCAAGAGCAGGTTGACGATGGTGGATTTGCCCGCGCCGCTGCGTCCGATCAGCCCGACTTTTTCACCCGGGCGGATGGTGAGGTTGAAGCCGTTGAGCAGCGGTTTGCCGGCTTCGTAGGAGAAATCGACGTGTTCGAACTTGATTTCGCCTTGCGACACTTTCAGCGGCAGGGCGTTCGGCTTGTCGAGGATGGTTTGCGGTTTGGACAGGGTTGCCATGCCGTCGTTGACGGTGCCGATGTTTTCAAACAATCGGGCGGATTCCCACATGATGTATTGCGACAGGCCGTTGACGCGCAACGCCATAGCGGTGGCGGTGGCAACCGCGCCGACACCGACTTGTCCGTGATACCAAAGCCAGATACCCAACGCGGTCGTGCCGGCGGTTAGCGAGCTGTTGACGATGAAGCTGCAAGTGTGCAGGAGCGTCGCCAAACGCATTTGGGCGTGTACCGTAACCATAAACTCTTCCATCGACTGCTTGGCGTAAGCCGCTTCGCGCGCGCCGTGGGAGAAGAGTTTGACGGTGGTGATGTTGGAATAGGCGTCGGTAATGCGGCCGGTCATCAGCGAGCGCGCATCCGCCTGACGCGAAGCGGTTTTGCCGAGCTTGGGAATCAGGAAGCGCATAATCAGGGAGAAGCCAATCATCCAGCCGATAAAGGGCAGCAGCAGCCAGCCGTCGAGCGCGACCAAAATCACGCCGGAGGTGATGAAATACACCAGCACATAAACGACCATGTCGGCAACCGTCATCACCACGTCGCGCAACGCCAGCGCGGTCTGCATGACTTTGGCGGACACGCGGCCGGCAAATTCGTCCTGATAGAAGCCGAGGCTCTGCCCCAGCATCAGGCGGTGGAAATTCCAGCGCAGGCGCATGGGGAACACGCCTTGCAGGGTTTGCAGGCGCACGTTGGACGCGAGGAAGGTCCAGAGGGCGAAAAACACCATCATCGCCGCCATCGCCGTCAACGCCCAGCCTTTTTCGGCAAACAGGGTGGCGGGCGTGTATTTGCTGAGCCAGTCCACGACTTTGCCCATAAATTGAAACAGCAGCGCTTCCATGATGCCGATGCCGGCGGTAAACACCGCCAAAACGGCAATCCATTTGCGCAAGCCTTCGATGTTGCTCCAGATAAAACGCCACAGCCCTTTTTCAGGCGTTTTCGGGGCGGCCTCGGGGTAAGGGTCGATTCGGGATTCGAACCATGAGAATATTTTTTGAATCATTGTATTGGGTTTAATTGAGAGAGAGTGGATTTCAGACGACCTCTACGGTGGGGACGGGTCGTCTGAAAACAAGTATCGTGAGTTAAAGGCATTATTTTACGGGAAAAAACGGCGGGAAGACACCGCAAAGGAGAAGCGGGAACGATAATTCGGCAGATGTTTTGCCGAGAGTGTGTTTGCCAATCTGATTTGGGTTTTGCCAAAACAAAGGTCGTCTGAAAATCCGAATGATGTTTTCAGACGACCTTTGAGTTATCGCGGGTTCACTATTATGGCTGTTATCGGGTATGGCTGCTTTCGATGCCGGTTTTGATTTCGCCATAGACTTGCGAGCTGCCGCCCGTTCCCGTTGCAGAAGTACAGGCGGCAAGGAAGAAGAGGGCGGTGAGGCTGAGGACGGTTTTCATGGGGTTCCTTTCTCGGGAGGGAAAGAGGTCGTCTGAAACCGTATTTGGTTTTCAGACGACCTTTTGGGTTATTTAGGATCGCAGCGGAAATGGTATGCGCAGATTTCGAAGCCGTTTTTGAAATACAGACGGTGCGCATCGACGCGGTCGTGATTGACGTGGACGTTGAGGTGGATTTTAGTCACGCCTGTTTCCGCGCCGATTTTGCGGACTTCTGCCAACAGGCGGGAGGCGTAGCCTTTGCGGCGGCTTTGCGGCAGGGTAACGATGTCGTCGATGTGGATATGGCGGCCGCTGGCGAGGTTGCAGGATTCGCGGAAGCCGCAGACAGCGACGGCGTTGTGTTTGCCTTCTTCGAAAATACCCAAGAGGCGGTAGCCGGCGGGGCGTTGGACGGTGTTGATTTGTTCGGTGAATTTGCTGATGTCGGTCAATGAAGAACGCAGGACGCTGAGGGCGGCGAAGGCGGTGGATGTGTCTTCGGGCGGGATTTCGCGCAAAACGTAGTCGGCAGCGGCGGCTTGGACCAGCGCTTTTTCGGCGGCGTGTTTTTCTTCGATGGCTTGCGCCAGCGGGACGCGTTCGGCAGGTTCGCCTTGTGCTTTGGCTTCCTGTTCTTTCAAAAGCTCTTTGCAGTCGATGATGCGCAAGTCGTTGTCGGCAGCAAAGTCCATCAGGAAACGGAACATCTGCGGATTGTCTTCTTCGAGTTTCTTATCGACGGCGACGCAGCGGACGTTGTCCACCAGAATGGGGCGCACCCAGTTGGAGTAGGACAGCCGGTTGTCTTTGGTGAATGAGGACAATATGCCGCACAGGCGTTCTGCCCAGTCGCTGGGACGGAAAATCTTGCCTTTGTTGGTTGTGCCGTGAATCACGACTTCGTAAGGGTTGCAGACTAACATGGCGGTTTCCTGTGTAGAGTTTGAAATTCGGGCGGACACATGAAAACAGGATATTCAAATTGCCGCTGTTCCTTTTGCGGAAAGGACGGCGTGGGTCATTCCTGTTTGAATGTACGGTCAGATAGTGGGCGGGATAAATGCTTTGTGTCCGTTTTTGATTGATTTCACTATAAGAATGTTCATGATTATACCGCACAGTCCGGGCTTCGTGGCAGTCGGGCGGATGTAAGCCGCTTTTGAGGTCGTCTGAAACTGAAAGAAGCCGGTTTTGCTGAAATAAATAAAGCAGAGCTTGTCCGAACCTTTTTCAGACGACCTGTTTGCCGCAGCGTTGTTTTCTCCGTTTCGCCAACCTGCTTGCATTGATACTGCTTAATTACTTAATTATCGGCTCTCATTCCTGCCCCGCACAGGCGTGGGCGGGAGGGGCGGTTGACGGCCAGTGTCGTTTAAAAGCAAAGCGAATCAGTTAAAAATAAAAAGGACGCATCATGCGTCCTTTTTGTCTTTGATACGTCGTCTGAAACCCGACGACGAAGAAACCGTCAATCTTCTTCCCCTTCCGGCAAACCCTTATCCTGCAAAGCAGATTCTTGGGCGTTTTCCACCAAATCGCGTTGCAGGCGTTTGGTGGTTTTGACGCCCAGCGCGCGCAGTTTTTCGGCGCGGCTGACGAGGTTGCCGCGTCCTTGCGAGAGCTGTTTGTAGGCTTGTTGGAACTGGCTTTGCGCTTGGTCGATGTTCTTGCCGACGGCCTCGAGCGTTTGGATGAAGCCGGTGAATTTGTCGTAAAGCCTGCCGCCTTCTGCCGCGATGGCGAGGGCGTTTTGGTTTTGTTGTTCGTTGCGCCAGATGTGGGCGACGGTGCGCAGGGTGGCGAGCAGCGTACTCGGGCCGACCGGCATGATGCGTTTGTCGAAACATTCTTGGAACAGGGCGGCATCGTGTTGCAGGGCGAGCAGGTAGGCGGGTTCGACGGGGATGAACATAAACACGAAGTCCAACGTGCGCACGCCTTCGAGGTCGGTATAGTCTTTTTGCGACAGGCTGCGGATGTGGGCGCGGATACTGGCGACGTGGGCGGCGAGTTCGCGCTCGGCGGTTGCGGCGTCGGCGGCTTGGGTATAGCGGACGTAGGCGGTCAGCGAGACTTTGGAATCGATGACGATTTGCTTGCCTTCGGGTAGGTTGACGAGGACGTCGGGCTGGAGGCGGCGCGCGCCGTCTTCTTCTTGGCGGACGGCAGCGGCTTGGACGGTGTATTCGCGTCCTTTTTGCAGGCCGGAATGTTCCAAAACGCTTTCCAAAATCATCTCGCCCCAGTTGCCTTGGGTTTTGTTTTGCGTGCCGGTGAGCGCGTCGGTGAGGGCTTTGGCGTCGCTGTGCAGTTGGGTGTTGAGGGTTTGCAGGCGTTTGAGTTCGTTTTCGAGGGTCAGCCGTTCGCGCGCTTCTTTTTCATAGGTTTGCTGAACCAGCTCGCTGAAGCCGTGGATGCGTTCGTTGAGCGGGGTCAGCAGTTGGCTGAGGTGGTCGCGGTTTTGCTCGGTGAAACGGCGGCTTTTCTCTTCCAAAATGGTGTTGGCAAGGTTTTGGAACTGGTCGTCCAAGCTTTGGCGGGCTTCGGCAAGGAGCTTGAGCTTTTCGTCGGCGGCAAGGCGTTCCTGTTCGAGCTGGATGTGGAGGCGTTCGTTGCGGACGTGCAGGTTGTGCGCGTTTTCCTGAAGCTCGGCGTAATCTTGTTTCAGACGACCTGCTTCCTGTTCGCGCTCTTGAAGATAGCCGATTTGGCGTTCGGCGGCGGCAAAGCGGTTGCCCAATTCCTGCAACTCGCCCTGCAAATCTTGGACATGATAGCGCGCATCGGCAAGCTCGGATGCGGTTTGCGCCTGATTTTGTTCGGAAAATTCAAGATGCTGGCGGCACTCGGCAAGCGATTGCATCAGGGCAAACTGCTGCGTCTGCGCCTTATTTCGGGCGAGCAGCCAAGTGATGAGCGCGCCGGACAAAAAGGAAAGCGCGGCGGTCAGGAGGAGCGGGGCATTCATAGGTCGTCTGAAAACGGAAAAAGCAAAAACGGCAATATAGCATGTTTGCAGGGCAAGCTTGCTGCGCGCTTGAGTATAGTGGATTAACTTTAAACCAGTACGGCGTTGCCTCGCCTTAGCTCAAAGAGAACGATTCTCTAAGGTGCTGAAGCACCAAGTGAATCGGTTCCGTACTATCTGTACTGTCTGCGGCTTCGTCGCCTTGTCCTGATTTAAATTTAATCCACTATAGGATGAGGTGGAATGACTGATAAACCGATGCCGAACAGCGGTTCGCAGAACGCAGGGTGCAGCAGTGGTAGCGAATCAATTTGATGGGCGCGTAAACGGCAGCGCCGGACTAGAGATTTGATGAGCAATTTCACAAGAAAACAGCGGATTCAGGTTTGTCGGGCAGGGATTTTGGTTTCAGACGACCTGTTTTTGCCAAAAATAGATGGGTTATTTAAAAAATGGCAATGGCAATTATAGCCTTAGACTAAAAATCCAAAATCCAAGCGGAAAAGTGTTGTTTTTTATCTGATTGAAAAATAAAAGGAAAATTTAAAAATTTTCTAAAATGATGTAATTTGGCAACAAAAAATCCGAGAGTATCTATTCTAAAATAAACAATTTGTAATCGGCTTGTAACTAAGACATCGGTGTCATTCTTCAAGACATCGGTGTCATTTTCAAAAATAAAAATAATTTATCAAAATAATTACATTAAAGCATTAATACCGCTATTTTCTTTACAAAAAAACTGTATAATTTATCAATTAAGGCGGTATCATGACACCTGTCGATATGGCAGACACGCCGACGACGAATACAGATGTTGTTAAATAACATTTGATTAATATGTAAAAGGATTACCCGAAATGAAAAATTTATTGACCTTGGCCGCAGCCTCTTTAATCGGTATGGCCGGTGTTACCGCTTCAGCCTCTATGGTTGCCCGCAATATCGAAACCGCTGCAAAAAAATAATTTGAAAACAAACGAAATATTTTAAACGCTTCCCAAACCCCCACAAACAACCTTCCTGCCCGCGGCGGAGCAGCTTTCGGCTTTCAACCGATTCCGGCATCAGATGCCGACACAAGCGCGAACCGCAGACCGCCCAGTTCGGCGGCGGGAACAAAAGAAAGAGAGATGACCATGAAAAACTTAATTAAATTGGCAGCCGCCTCCCTGATTGGCATGTCCGGTCTGACCGCCAGCGCGATGACCGCCGCCAAAAACATCGCCGAAGCCGGCAAATAATCAGCCGACCCGACGATATATTGGATTAACAAAAATCAGGACAAGGCGACGAAGCCGCAGACAGTACAGATAGTACGGAACCGATTCACTTGGTGCTTCAGCACCTTAGAGAATCGTTCTCTTTGAGCTAAGGCGAGGCAACGCCGTACCGGTTTAAAGTTAATCCACTATAATATCCGCAACACAAACACAAGAAAGAGACTCAAAATGAAAGAATTGATCAAACTCGCCGCTGCATCGCTGATCGGTATGTCCGGTCTGACCGTCGGCGCTACCCACATCGCCGACAATATGCGTACCGCGATTAAAAAATAAGCTCTGGCTGTTTTAACTCCCCAAGCTGTCGGAAGTCAAAGCAAAGGTCGTCTGAAAAGTTTCAGACGACCTTTTTTGATTTGCCCGACGGGTCAAACGACGGCGGGACACAAAACATCATCGCGACGGTTCAAACCAGACGATTTGTCTTTTATCGATATGTATCGGCACGGTATCGCCGGCGGGTAGCTGTCCGGCGGGCAGAAGGGTAGTCAGTTCGCCGTATTCGGGGTGGGCGAAGGTCAGGCGCAGGCTGTCGGGCAAGGGGGTGAGGGACAGGATGCGGCAGGGTGTACCTTGCGGGTCGGGACGGATGGCGTGTGTCGGGATGTGGCGCGCATCGTCGGTGTTGGGCAGCCCGAGCAGGCGGGCGGCTTGGGCGTCGGCGGGGCGGCGGAAGAGTTCGGCGGGCGTGCCGTATTGGAGGATGCGCCCTTCGTGCATGAGGGCGATATGGTCTGCCAGCGCGGCGGCTTCTTCGGGGGAATGGGTTACGAGGACGGCGGGGATGTTTTGACGGCGGATGCTCTCGTCAGTCAGGCGGTAGAGGTTGTGGCGCAGGTGGGTGTCGAGGCTGGAGAAGGCTTCGTCCAAGAGGAGCAGGGACGGTTTGATAATCAGGGCGCGGGCGAGGGCGAGGCGTTGCTGTTCGCCTCCGGAGAGGCTGCCGGGTTTGCGGCGGGCTTCGTTTTCCAAACCGATGTCGCGCAGCGCCTGCATGGTTTGTGCTTCGATTTCGGCTTTGGGCAGGTGGCGCATTTTGAGTCCGAAGCCGACGTTTTCTTGGGCGGTCAGGTGCGGGAACAGGGCGTAGTCTTGAAACATCAGCGAGACGTTGCGCTTTTCGGGCGGGACGGCGGTGATGTCCTGCCCATCCAGCCAAACTTCGCCGCTGTCGGGCTTGACAATGCCGGCGATGATTTTGAGCAGGGTGGATTTGCCGCAGCCGGAGCGTCCGAGGACGGCGAGGGTTTCGCCTGCGGAGACGGTCAGGCTGATGCGGTCGGCGACGGTTTTGCTGTCGAAGCGTTTGCAGATGTCGGTAAGTCGGAGCATGGGTTTCAGACGACCTTTTGGGGAATCGTGAAAGGGAAACGGCGGGGTTTTGTTTATTGGTTTCGTTTAGCGGCAAAGGCTGTCCAGCCAAAGGCTTAGCGGATGCTGCCTGTCGAGCGCGCCGTAGCGTTTGAGGGCTTCGAGGGTAACGAGCTGGGCATCGTGCATCATGGTTTGGGACAACATGGTTTCGACAAGTTGCGAAACGTTCATCAATTCAAACCCTGCGACTTCGCCGTCTTGGTTTTCGGGGCGGACGGTTTCGGGCAGGACGATGTCGAAGATGTGCAGGATTTCGTTGTGGATGCCGCGCGAGACGGGACGCAGGCTGTGGATTCGGGCGGCGGGTCGGAGGGTGTCGAGGGCGGGCGGCATCAGTCCGGCTTCTTCTTCGCTTTCGCGGCAGACGGCTTCAAACGGGGTTTCGCCGCTGGCAATGCCGCCACCGACGAGGTTGTCGAGTTTGTTGGGATCGATGGCTTTGTGCGGGCTGCGGCGGCCTATCCAAAAATGCCAGCCGCCGTCGGTTTGCACCAGTCCGTTGAGGTGGACGGCTTGGCTCATGAGTCCGAACGGGCGGAAGGCGGCGCGTTCCAACGCAAAAAGCACCTTGCCTGCGTCGCCGCACACGTCAAACTTTTCGTCGCGCCAGCCGTACAGCAGTCCGAGGCTTTTCCATTCGTGCGCCAAGTGCTGCAAACTGTCGCCCATCGCCAGCCAGTTGTCCGTTTGCAGGCAGAGGTCGTCTGAAATTTCAGAAAGCCCTTCCTGCCAGTCTTGTTTGATCCGTTCGCGCCAAAACGGATTCAGACGACCCAAAGCCAGTCCGTTCAGATAGAGCGTGTTCCAGTCGTCCGACGCGCCGTAACTTGCCCGCGCCCAATCGTAGAGCGCGTCGTGGGTGCGGCGGTCGATCGTTTCGGAAAAACAAGGGTGCGAAGACATGGCCGTTCCTCAGTCCAATCATAAACATAAAGCGGATTGTATCTGCTTTGTTTCAATTTGCAATCAACTCTATCCATAGCCGGACGGTACACAATGCAAAGCCAAACCGCCTGAAAACCGCTATAATCGTCCCATTCTGTCGGAGGTCCAACACCATGAGCGAATTGAGCGAAATTCTCGCCTATAATCAAAATTTTGTCGAATCGGGCGAATACGAAAAATATTTCACCGACAAATATCCCGGCCGCGAACTGGCCATCCTGTCCTGCATGGACGCGCGCATCATCGAACTGCTGCCCGACGCGCTCGGACTGAAAAACGGCGACGCCAAGCTCATCAAAAACGCCGGCGCAGTCGTTACCCATCCTTGGGGTTCCGTCATGCGCAGCCTTTTGGTCGCCGTGTTCGAACTCAAAGTCAAAGAAATCATGGTCATTGCCCACTACGATTGCGGCATGAAGGGGCTGAACGCCGCCGGTTTCCTTGAAAAAGTACACGAAGGCGACATTCCCGACGACCGCATCGAAACCCTGCGCAACGCCGGCATAGACCTCGACAACTGGCTGACCGGTTTCGACAATGTAGAAGACAGCGTCCGCCACACCGTCAAAGTTATCCGCAACCACCCGCTTATGCCCGCCGACATCGCCGTCCACGGACTCGTCATCCATCCGACGACCGGCAAGCTTACCCTGGTTGTCGACGGCAGCCCCGAGGCAAAAAGCCTTTCAGACGACCCCGACAACCCATAAACCCGACAGGTCGTCTGAAACCCAAACAGAGCGCACACCCCACACCCAAGGACACCCATGAAAAACATCGGACTTTTCGGCGGCACCTTCGACCCCATCCACAACGGACACCTCCACATCGCCCGCGCCTTCGCCGACGAAATCGGACTCGACACCGTCGTCTTCCTGCCCGCAGGCGACCCCTACCACAAAGACCCGTCCCGCGCCTCTGCCCAAGACCGCCTCATCATGACCGAACTGGCTATCGCCGACGACCCCCGCTTCGCCGCCAGCGACTGCGACATCGTCCGCGACGGCGCAACGTACACCTTCGACACCGTCCAAATCTTCCGCCAGCAATTCCCCGCCGCCCAACTTTGGTGGCTCATGGGCAGCGACAGCCTCATGAAACTGCACACTTGGAAAAAATGGCAGACCCTCGTGCGCCAAACCCACATCGCCGTCGCCATGCGCCAAGGCGACAACCTCAACCAAACCCCGCGCGAACTCCACGCCTGGCTGGGCGAAGCCCTCCAAAACGGCAGCGTCCGCATCCTCAACGCCCCCCTGCACAACACCTCCTCCACCCAAATCCGCCAAACCCTCCAAAGCGGCAGACTTTCAGACGACCTCCCGCCCCAAGTCGCCCGCTACATCCGCGAACACAAACTGTACCAAAGCGGAAAATAGCGTAAATTCATACAGATAAGTTATAATACCGTCCAAACCCCATTTCATTCCCACCATTAGGAAAACAATGAACGAACAAGAACTGCAAGACCTGCAAAAAATGGTCGAAACCGCCGTCGAAGCCCTCGAAGACATCAAAGCCAAAGACATCTCCGTCCTCCAAACCCAAGAAAAAACCTCACTGTTCGCCCGCATGATCATCGCCAGCGGCGACAGCACCCGCCAAGTCAAAGCCCTCGCCAACAACGTCGCCGTCAGCCTCAAAGAAGCCGGCTTCGAAATCCTCAGCACCGAAGGCGACAGCGGCGAATGGACGCTCGTTGACGCAGGCGACCTCGTCGTCCACGTCATGCTGCCCGCCGTCCGCGATTTCTACGACATCGACACCCTCTGGGGCGGCGAAAAACCCAGCTTCCACGCCGGCGCGCAAAAACCCTGGCACGCCGCCGACTAAACCATCATCCCAAGCCGTCTGTGCATACAGACGGCTTTATTGCGCACACCTGAACCCCCTTTGCCCAAACCGAAGTTTTCAGACGACCCCTTGACCGAACAACCAAAATATCGGATTCAAAAATCCCGTTTCACCATCATTCAAACCAAAAGGTCGTCTGAAAACTTTCAGACGACCCCATCCGACCAAGGAAACCCATGAACATCACCGTCCTCGCCGTCGGCACCAAAATGCCCCGCTGGGTGGACGAAGCCGTCGGCGAATACGCCAAACGCTTCGGACGCGACGTCGCCTACACCCTCAAAGAAATCAAACCCGAAAAACGCGGCGCAGGCGTCAACGCCGCACAAGGCATGGCGGCGGAAGAAAAACGCATCCTCGAAGCCATCCCCCAAGGCGCATTCCTCGTCGTCCTCGACGAACGCGGCAAAGCCCCGACCTCCGTCGAGCTGGCGGAACACCTCAAAAGCTGGCAGCAAAACGGCGAACACGTCTGCTTCGTCATCGGCGGCGCCGACGGCATGACCGACCGCCTCAAACAACAAGCCCGCATGATGATGCGCCTCTCCAGCCTCACCCTACCGCACGGCATGGTGCGTGTTCTGCTGACCGAACAGCTCTACCGCGCCGTCTCCATCCTCCACAACCATCCCTACCACCGCGAATGACAAAAGCCGTACCCATAGGCAGGCTTTTCGGCTTAAAAGTAATTACTTGAAGTTATAGGAATTTTTTGTTACAAACAATTTAATCAAGAAAATCCTTGACACCTTCCCGGAATGAAAGTATAGTTCTATCTTCTGACGCGGGATGGAGCAGCATGGTAGCTCGTCGGGCTCATAACCCGAAGGTCGTAGGTTCGAATCCTGCTCCCGCAACCAATTTTAAAAACCCTCGGTTTTCCGAGGGTTTTTTGTTGCCCGCCATTTCGGTAAAACGGCAAACAGGTTGGTTGCTGCGGGAAGGCGTTATGACCGGTTCGTTTATTTTTGATACATTCTCTGTCCTCGCGCAGGTGGGGCGGAAATGGCGCGCCGACAAATAAGCGGTATCGATGTAAACGGGCCGGCTATGCTGTATTGTAAAAGGTCGTCTGAAAACTTTCAGACGACCTTCAATCTTTTTTCTCAATATGCCGCAACGGCTTAACGTTTTTTCTTGGCGTTTTTCTTTTCGGCGGCGGCAAGGCGCATGGCGACGAATTCGACCATCAGTTCTTTTTTCGTCCAGAAGAAGTTTTTCATTTTTTCCAGAGAATAGATTTTGCGCACCATCATGGGCAGGCCGGCATGGATGATGGCGGCGACTTCGCCGTTGCGGGTTTCGTCCGCCATGGCGGTTTTGAGGTCGGTCTGGTTGGCGGCAAGGTAGTCGCCGAGTTGTTTTTGAACGCTGGTGCTGATTTCAAATTGCTTAATCATGTTTTCTTTCCGTTTTGTGTTTTTCCCGCGGGGAGTGGGTATATTAGTTTAATTACATATGCATTCTAACAAAATCTAATCTTATTGCATATAAACAGTCTGGAATTATGATGTGATTTACCATTTTTCGGGCATAAAACAGACAGTCGTTGACATAAAGAAAACAGCCGCTGCGGTTTGGCGGGTAAAATACGCGTTTTCGAGCGTGAGGTCGTCTGAAAATGTATTTGTGGTTTAAGCTCTTGCATGTGTTTTTTGTGATTTCGTGGTTCGCCGGACTGTTTTACCTGCCGCGGATTTTTGTGAATCTGGCGCAGGTCGAAGCGGCGGAGCAGCCGGTGGAATATGAGCGGCTCTCGGCGATGGCGCGGCGGCTGTATAAGTTTATGTCGCCGTTGGGCTTTGGGACACTGGTGTGCGGCATTGTGATTCCGTTTGTGACGGGCTGGTGGGGGCAGGGCTGGCTGCATGTGAAGCTGTTGATGGGCCTGCTGCTTTTGGCTTATCAATTTTATTGCGGCGCGCTGCTTCGCGGCTTTGAGGAAAAACGCAATACGCATTCGCACAAGTGGTACAGGGTGTTTAACGAAGTGCCTGTATTGATGATGGTCGTGGCTTTGTATATGGTGGTGTTCAAGCCGTTTTAAGGTGTGTGCAAAACCTGTTTTCAGACGACCTTCTTTTATATTGGAATCAAACAGATGACTATTGAAATCGAACGCCGCTTCCTGTTGAAAAACGATGACTGGAAGCGCGAAGCCTCTGCGCCGCAGGTGTTGCGGCAGGGCTATTTGAGCGTGGAAAAAGAGCGCACCATCCGCGTGCGCATTATTGACGACAAGGCTTGGCTGACTTTGAAAGGCTATATTTCGGATGTCAGCCGCAGCGAGTTTGAATACGAAATTCCTTTGGCGCACGCGCGGCAGATGATGGAGACGATGTGTCCGTTTAAGATGGAAAAACACCGCTATCGGGTGGAATTTAAGGGCTTTGTGTTTGAAATCGACGAGTATTTCGGCGACAACGCACCTTTGGTGGTGGCGGAGGTCGAGCTGCCTGCGGAAGATGCACCGTTTGAAAAACCGGACTGGCTGGGCGCGGAGATTACGTCGGAAGGAAAATTTACCAATGCGTATTTGAGCAAGCATCCTTATTCGACTTGGTAGGCGGGTTGGGGAATAACGGTACGCCGCCGATACAGGTAGCAGATTGTAGCGTGGGCTTTGCCCGCGGAAAACGGCTTGGACGATTGTCCGGTTCGGGATTTGATCGGCAGATTCGCGGGCGAAGCCCACGCTACGGTTGGCTTAATTTAATTTGCTATATCGGCTTGTTTGGGAATCAAAAGGTCGTCTGAAGGCACATTTTCAGACAACCTTTGTGATTTTTAGGTTGTAGCGTGGGCTTTGCTCACGGAAAACGGTTTGGAAGAGTGTCCGGTTCGGGATTAGATTGGCGGATTCGCGGGCAAAACCCGCGCTACGGCTGGCTTAATTTAATCCGCTATATCGGCTTGTTTAAGAAGCAAAAGGTCGTCTGAAAACCAGTTTTCAGACGACCTTTTGACTTTTTAGCCGATGTTAAGGCTGATAGCCGGGTTTCATGCCGTTGGGCAGGAGTTGCCAGACGTAGCCTGTGGTTTTCATTTTACCGGCAACTTCGCCTGCTTCGTCGCCGTAGCCCCAGAAGTAGTCCACGCGGACGGCGCCTTTGATGGCGCTGCCTGTGTCTTGCGCCATGATGAGGCGGTTGAGGGCTTTTTTGGTGGTCGGATGGGCGGTGGCGACAAACAGCGGCGCGCCTAAGGTGATGTAGTGGCGGTCGATGGCGCCTGCGTATTCACCCAAGAGCGGTGTGCCCAATGCGCCGACCGGGCCGGCTTCGCTGCTGCCGGTCAGTTCGCGGAAGAAGACGTAGCTGGGGTTTTGTCCCAAGACTTCGGCGAGGCGGCCGGGGTTTTGCTTCATGTAGGCTTTGATGCCCTGCATGCTGGTTTGTGCGAGGGGGAGGTAGCCTTTGTCCGCCATGTAGCGTCCGATGGAGATGTAGGGGTGTTCGTTTTTGTCGGCAAATCCGACGCGGATGTATTTGCCGGACGGGGTTTTCAGACGACCTGAACCTTGGATGTGCATGAAGAAAAGTTCGACGGGGTCTTCTGCGTAACCGAGGATGGGAGCTTTGCCGTTGAGCGCGCCTCCGTTGATTTGGTTGCGGGTGTAATAAGGAACGAAGCGGCTGCCTTCAAATCTGCCTTTGAGGGCGGTGCTGCGGGCGGTAATGGGGAACTGGGACAGGTCGGCGGTGTGTGTGCCGCTGTTGTCGATGACGCCGCTGTTGGCACCGGTTTGTCGGATGCGGACGGTGGCTTTGCTGCCTCTCAAATTGGCGGAAAGTGGGATGGAAACGAAGTCGTTGGGGATGCCGTAGATGGGGAAGCGGGCTTTGCTTGTGGCTTTGTCATCGCCGAGCAGGACGGGCTCGTAGTAGCCGGTGATGGTGCCTGCGGGGTTGCCGTTGTTGCTGACCTGCCAAGGGGTGAAATAGCGTTCGAAGAAATGTTTGGCTTGGAAATGGTGGAGGGGCGTCTGCATGGCTTGGGCGCAGACATCTTGCCAGCCTGCGCGGTTTTTGAGTTTCTCGCAGCCTAAGCGGAAGGATTGGAGGCTTTTGGCGAAGTGTTGGGTGTTCCAGTGCGGCAGTTCTTGGTGGGACACGACGGTGTAGGTCGCGCCGCCGCCGCTGACAGTGGTGCCGGCGGGGTCGGGCGTGCCGGTGGGGCGGTCGGGGCCTTTGACGGTGGTGGTGTCGACTTCGGGGAGGTTTTTGATGCGTTTGCTCGGGCAGGCGGAGAGGACGGCTGCGGCGATGGTGAGGAGTGTGATGCGGTATAGGTGTTTTTTCATAATGCTGTCTTAAAGGTCGTCTGAAATCGGGTGGATGGGAACGTGGTTTGCAGACGGGATATTGGTTCGTTTATTCAAGAGCTTGGGATTCTAACACAGTTTTTCCGCCTGCTTCGGCTCAAGGCGTGAGGTCGTCTTAAAGCGGATGGGGCGGGTTTTCAGACGACTTTGTATGTTGTGGCGGATATTGTTTAAGGGCGGGAATATATTTTGACTGCCGTATCGGCTGTTGGGAGACGGGCTGGAAAAGTACGTTTGTCCGATACTTTCGTCATTTCCTTGTTAACATTCGTAACGGTGTTTATTACTTAAAAATAAAAATTATTTGCATTTGTTTAATTATCGGTTTATAAATATTTAGGCATAAGGTCGTCTGAATTTTCTTGGAGAAGGTTTATTGCAGCTGAATAGGATAGATAAGGCGGCGGGTAAAACGGATTGGGTAAAAGAATAAATGGTTTAGTTTTGGATATTTAGTTTTAAGGTTTGTTTTATATATGTTGATTGCTTTTTTGATTATGCTGCGCGAGGGCATCGAGGCCGCCCTGATTGTGGGCATCGTCGCCGGTTTTTTGAAACAGTCGGGACATTCGCGGCTGATGCCTAAGGTGTGGCTGGGCGTGGCTTTGGCTGCGTTGATGTGTTTGGGCGTCGGATACGGCATCCATTCGGCAACGGGCGAGATTCCGCAGAAGGAGCAGGAATTTGTGGTCGGCGTTATCGGTTTGGTGGCGGTGGCGATGCTGACTTATATGATTTTATGGATGAAAAAAGCTGCCCGTTCGATGAAGCAGCAGCTTCAGGATTCGGTTCAGATGGCCTTAAACCGCGGCGACGGCCAAGGCTGGGCTTTGGTCGGCATGGCTTTTCTGGCTGTGGCGCGCGAGGGGCTGGAGAGTGTGTTTTTCCTCTTGGCGGTGTTTCAGCAGAGTCCGACTTGGTCTATGCCCGTCGGCGCGGTATTGGGGCTGCTGGCCGCAGTGGTCATCGGCGCGCTGATTTATCAGGGCGGTATGCGTCTGAATCTGGCGAAGTTTTTCCGCTGGACGGGTGCGTTTTTGATTGTGGTGGCCGCCGGTTTGGTGGCCGGTTCGCTGCGCGCGCTGCATGAGGCGGGCGTGTGGAACCACCTGCAAGAAGTGGTGTTTGATTCTTCCAAATACCTGCATGAAGACAGCCCGCTGGGCGTGCTGCTCGGCGGCTTCTTCGGCTATACCGACCACCCGACGCAGGGCGAGGTGCTGGCGTGGCTGCTGTATTTGGTTCCGGTCATGATTTGGTTTCTGCACGGCAGCAGGCCCGCCGCGGTGCAGAGGTCGTCTGAAAGCCATTAGTGGCGCTTAAAAATTCCCTATCTCATTCTTATCAACATACCAAAGAGGTTTGAAATGAAAAAACTCAATATAACTGCTTTATCCGTGATGTTGGCTTTGGGTCTGACCGCGTGTCAGCCGCCCGAAGCGGAAAAATCCGCGCCTGCCGCATCAGGTGCATCAAGCGCGAATGCCGACGGCACCGTCAACATCGGCGTGAACGACACCGCCTGCGAACCGATGGAACTGACCGTACCGAGCGGACAAGTCGTGTTCAACATCAAAAACAACAGCGGCCGCAAGCTCGAATGGGAAATCCTCAAAGGCGTGATGGTGGTCGACGAGCGCGAAAACATCGCCCCCGGACTTTCCGACAAAATGACCGTTACCCTGCTGCCGGGCGAATACGAAATGACCTGCGGCCTCTTGACCAACCCGCGCGGCAAGCTGGTGGTAACCGACAGCGGCTTTAAAGACACCGGCAACGAAGCCGATTTGGAAAAACTTGCCAAACCGCTTGCCGACTATAAAGTTTACGTCCAAGGCGAAGCCAAAGAGCTGGTTGCCAAAACCAAAGCCTTCACCGACGCCGTCAAAGCGGGCGACATCGAAAAAGCCAAATCCCAGTTTGCCGACGCCCGCACCCACTACGAACGCATCGAGCCGATTGCCGAACTCTTCAACGAACTCGACCCCGCCATCGACGCGCGTGAAGACGACTTCAAAGATA
This sequence comes from Neisseria mucosa, assembly GCA_003028315.1. Lineage (NCBI taxonomy): Bacteria > Pseudomonadati > Pseudomonadota > Betaproteobacteria > Neisseriales > Neisseriaceae > Neisseria > Neisseria mucosa. Next base: position 2,282,371 of record CP028150.1, read on the forward strand.
AAACCGAAGATGCGGCCTTCACCGGCTTCCACCGCATCGAACACGCCCTGTGGGTCAAAAAAGACGTATCCGGCGTGAAAGACATTGCCGACAAACTCATGAAAGACGTTGAAGCCCTGCAAAAAGAAATCGACGCCCTCTCCTTCCCGCCGAACAAAGTCGTCGGCGGCGCGGCAGTGTTGATTGAAGAAGTTGCCGGCAGCAAAATCAGCGGCGAAGAAGACCGTTACAGCCACACCGACTTGAGCGACTTCCAAGCCAACATCGAAGGCGCGCAAAAAATCGTCGAACTCTTCCGTCCGATGATTGCCGAGAAAAACAAAGCCCTGCTCGAGAAAGTCGACGCCAACTTCAAACAAGTCACCGACATCCTCGCCAAATACAAAACCAAAGACGGCTTTGAAACCTACGACAAACTCAGCGACGAAGACCGCAAAACCCTTCAGGCACCGATTAACGCCCTTGCCGAAGACCTGAGCCAACTACGCGGCACACTGGGTCTCAAATAAACTTGACCCGCCCGTTTCAGACGACCTTTTGAAGAAATACAAGGGGTCGTCTGAAAACTTATCGCTGATGTCCTCTCCCACGGAAAGGGAAAGGCCGTAGCGTGGGCTTTGCTCGCGAAAAACCCGAATACAGAAATCGTAGGCTGGGTCGGGTTTGCCAACCCAACCTGCCCCTGTTGACAGCCGTATCAAAAATTAAACGGGTTAGCTGTATCGCTGTTCCAAGATTCAGCTTCCTGCGAAGCTTGGTTTGCCCCAAATGCAGGCATTTCGGAGGTCCGCTAATCCTCCGGTAGAAAAACAGGTAGGGTGTGTGGCGCAGCCACGCACGCGGAAATCGCGCATCCCTTACCGTTTATTGGATTGATCGATGATTCAAAGTTTTCAGACGACCTTAAACGTCGTCTGAAAATTCAAAATAGCAAACTTAAACAAAACAACCGCGTACATACCGCAGCCCGAATCCCCGCAAAGGACTCCGCCATGAGCCAAGACAACTCACAACCCACCCAACCGACCAAACGCACCCTGTTCAAAACCGTCCTAGCCGCAGGCGCAGCCGGCGCGGCAGGCTGGTTCGCCGGCAAACAACAAGGCGAAACCGCCGCCGAGACCCGTCTCAACGAACACTCCCCGCAAGCCTACCCCTGCTACGGCACGCACCAAGCCGGCATCACCACCCCGCACCAACTCTTCGGCATCATGTGCGCCTTCGACGTAACCGCCAAAGACCCCAAACAACTCGAAAACCTCTTCCGCACCCTCACCGCCCGCATCGAATTCCTCACCCAAGGCGGCGAATACCAAGACGGCGACGAAAAACTCCCCCCCGCAGGCAGCGGCCTGCTCGGCAAAACATTCCGCCCCGACGGCCTCACCATCACCGTCGGCGTCGGCAGCAGCCTCTTTGACGACCGCTTCGGACTCAAAGACAAAAAACCCCGCCACCTCCAAGAAATGCGCGACTTCCCCAACGACCGCCTCCAAAAATCATGGTGCGACGGCGACCTCAGCCTCCAAATCTGCGCCTTCACCCCCGAAACCTGCCAAGCCGCCCTGCGCGACATCATCAAAAACACCGCCCAAACCGCCGTCATCCGCTGGAGCATAGACGGCTGGCTGCCCAAAGCCGAACCCGGCGCCATCGCCGCCCGCAACCTCTTAGGCTTCCGCGACGGCTCCGGCAATCCCGACGTATCCGACCCCAAAATTGCCGACCAAGTCCTCTGGACAGGTATCGCCGCCAACAGCCAAGACGAACCCGCCTGGACGAAAAACGGCAGCTACCAAGCCGTCCGCCTCATCCGCCACTTCGTCGAATTCTGGGACAGAACCCCATTGCAGGAACAAACCGAAATCTTCGGCCGCCGCAAATACAGCGGCGCCCCCATGGACGGCAAAAAAGAGAGCGACACCGCCGACTTCGCCAAAGACCCCGACGGTAAAACCACCCCCAAAGACAGCCACATGAGGCTCGCCAACCCGCGCGACCCCGAGTTCATGAAAAAACACCTGCTCTACCGCCGCGCCTTCAACTACTCCCGCGGCCTCGCCGCCAACGGCCAGCTCGACGTCGGCCTGATTTTCATCTGCTACCAAGCCAACCTCGCCGACGGCTTCATCTTCGTCCAAAACCTGCTCAACGGCGAACCGCTGGAAGAATACATCAGCCCCTTCGGCGGCGGCTATTTCTTCATCCTCCCCGGTGTAGAAAAAGGCGGTTTCCTCGCCCAAAGCCTGCTCAGCGCGTGAACACAGGTCGTCTGAAACCTGACGGTGCATAGGTTTTATGCGTCAAACTCTCCCTGAAAAAGGTCGTCTGAAAACCAAGTATTCCGGTTTTCAGACGACCTTTCCGTCAAATGGGCACAAATTCAGAATAAGCTAACCCGTAGCGTGGGCTTCGCCCACGACCTTCCATCCGAACATCCGAATCTAATCCTCTCTTTTCATTCCGTGGGTAGAACCCACGCTACGGGAGGCTGAATTTTTGAATTCAGTATGGGAAACGGTTGGAAGGATGGGATAAAGAATCAAAAGGTCGTCTGAAAAATTGGGAATTCCAGTTTTCAGACGACCATTCGTCAAGTGGACACAAATTCAGAATAAGCCAACCCGTAGCGTGGGCTTTGTCCACGACCTGCCGTCCGAACATCCGAATCCAATCATCTCTGTTTATTCGTGGGTAGAACCCACGCTACGAGCGGCTGGTAACGGATAGGGCAAAGCAAAAAGGTCGTCTGAAAACTGAACTGCCCCCCAAATCTTGGACACTCATAAAAGCCTATTCAGGCGCTCTGTGCAAGCTGGGTTCTGTATGCGACAGGACTCAGCTTTTTCAATTTCAAACTGCAACGCTCCCGGTTGTAGTAATCCATATAGTCATCTATCTGCTTCATCAATTCATCTACCGTCAATTCACCTGCGTTATAGAAACACTCCGTCTTCAACACCGCAAAGAAGCTTTCCATCGGCGCATTGTCCCAACAGTTCGCCTTTCGCGACATGCTTTGAACCATGGAATGCTCCGCAAGCAATTCCCTATACCCCGCCGTACGGTACAGCACACCTTGGTCCGAATGAAGCATCGTTCCTTTAGCAGTCAGACGGGGGGCGGCTTTTTCGAGCATTTCCTTCACCATTTCGCTGTTGGCATTGCGGCTCATGGCGTAGGCGACGATTTCCCGGTTGAACAGGTCCAATATCGGCGAGAGGTACAGTTTGCCGTCCTTCCCTTTGAGTTCGGTAACGTCGGTCAGCCATTTTTCGTTGGGCTTTCGGGCTTTGAACCGGCGTTTGAGGAGGTGTTCCGATATCTCGCCCATAGCGGGATGGCGGTAGGCTTTTTTCGCCCGTATGAGGGCTTTCAGTTCCAACTGCCTCATCAACCGCGCCGCTTTTTTGCGGTTCCAACCCAATGCGGCGGCAATGCGCCTTTGTCCGTAGCGTCCTTTATGCCGCCGGTAGGTTTCGACGAGGAGGGCTTTGTCGGCTGCGTCGGGGTCGGGTCGGTCTTGGTGGTGGTAGTAAAAGCTGCTTTTGGGCAGGTTTGCGATGTGCAGCAGGTATTTGAGCGGGTGTTGCACCCTCAGTGCTTGGACGGTTTGGCTTTGTCCTTTTCGGTCTGCTTTTGGCTGAGGGCTTTTAACTCCTTTAGGTAGGCGACCTCTGCGCGCATATAGCACAACTCTTCAATAAGCTCTGCCTGTGTTTTTTCTTGGTCGGGTTTATCTGCGATGAAGGGGTTTTTTCGATGTTGGGGCATGGTTTTGGATTGGGGATGTTCGAGTGCGCCGATACCGCCTTCTTGATAGGCGCGTATCCATCGTCTCAGGTGGGTTCGGGAAATGCCGTAGTGGTCTGCGGTACGCTGTTGGCTGCGTATATGCAGGTAGTGGAGTACGGCTTGGTATTTGAAGTGTAATGTATATTTGCTCATAAAAAAACTGCACCTTGTGAGTTGGAGGGGATGTCCAACTTTTGGGGTGCAGTTCAAACCTAATTTCGGTTTCAGACGACCTTTTTCTTGTCTGCTGTACGGCTTATTGCTGCTTCGCCGCCCATTCCGCAGGTGTGGCGGCAACGGAAATCGACAGCGCGTGTAATTCGTTGCTGGCCAGTTGCGCCTTCAGACCGTCTTTGATCAGGCGGTGGCGGGCGAGGCGGGCTTTGCCTTCAAACTCGGAAGAGACGATGACGGCGAAAAAGTGATGCCCGTCGCCTTCGACTTCGACGTGTTCGCAAGCGGCAACACCTTCAATCAGCGATTTGACTTGTTCTGGGGTAAGCATTTGTATTCCTTGTTTCAAAAACATTGCTGCATTATACAGAATAATGCCGTCAAACATCGCCAACTTGCTGAGGATGTATCTGAAACATTATTCATTAATATTAAATCAACATGAGATTTACAGGGGGCGTCTGAAAGATTTTCAGACGGCCTCTTTGCTTATTTTTGGATGTCGGATACTTGAAAATATCATTTTTTTAGTACGGATGAATCCGGGTAAAAGGGTTTTGGCATATAAATTGCTTTCAAATAAAAAGATAAAGTTTCGCTTTTATTGCAAAGTAAGGTTAAAAAAATAGAAGTTATTAAAGATAATCGGATATATAAATAGCTAAAAGGTCATGAAATCAGATTTGAGAGATTGTTATCTGAGGCATAGATAAATTCTGAAATTTGTTTGAAAGTGACAATATGCGTCATATCTGTTGAATAATTTCTGTAGTCGAAATATCGGCATCGAATAAGATGCTTTCATTTTTGGTCGTTGGATCGGATGTTTGAAAAGCAAGTCATTCCGACAATCCGATAACATATTAAATTTATTTGTTTAACATTTTAAGTTAGAGAGTAAGCATGAATAAAATCTATCGTGTCGTATGGAACGAAACCACACAGGCGTGGAACGCGGTGGCAGAATTTGCCAAAGCGCATGGGAAAACAGCTTCATCAAGCATAGGCGGTATTGTTGCCTCCGCAGGCGTGCGCTTCGCGTTTACCGCCATCATGTCCAGTCTGCTGCTTGCCAGCGGTCAAGCTATGGCTACAGACAATTCTTACCTGCTCAACTTGGGTAACAACGTCAAAAACGCCTTGGGCGGTAAAACTGCAATCGACGGTGAGGGCAACCTAACCCTGAACGATTTGGGCGGCACAGGCAAAGCCAATGTTCACGACGCTTTGGAAGCGATGAACAACAAAATCAACCAATTGGGCGGCGGCTTGGGTGGCGGCGGCTCCAGCCATTTTTACAGTGTTCAGACGCCTTCAAATGACCGTGGTAACTACAACAATAATGGCGCAACCGGACTGGATGCTCTGGCGGCAGGCGCGGACGCGCAGGCAGCGGGCGCATTTGCCGTAGCGGTCGGTACAGGCGCGCAGGCGGCAATTTCTAACTCTATCGCCATCGGTAAAAACGCCACTGTCAACGAAGACACTGCATCCGATATGGCTGTCAACGGTTTGACTAAAGGCGAAGGCTCCGTCGCCATCGGCTCAAACACCAAGGCCAGCGGCACCAACGCCACAGCCGTCGGCCAATCATCCAATGCTTACGGTCAAAACTCTTTAGCAGCCGGTCAATCATCCAATGCAGTGGGTAAATCCAGCGTAGCGCTTGGTGACGGTGCAAATGCCACCCAAGACTCCGCCACAGCACTCGGTCCATATAGCCAGTCCACGGCGGCAGGTGCGACCGCGTTGGGTTTCAATACCCGCGCGACTGCTTTCGGTACCGTCGCAGCAGGACGGAACAGCAAAGCCGTTGCCAATAATGCCGTAGCAATGGGTAACGAAGCTGACGCGCAAAAAGAAGACACCATCGCCATCGGCTACAACGCCCAAGCCACGCAAAACCGTGCCGTGGCCTTCGGCAAAAACGCCAAAGCCACCGCAGGTGATTCCTTTGCCTTGGGCGACGCGGCAAAAGCCTCTGAAAGCAACGCCATTGCCTTCGGTAAAAACGCCAATGCCGCTCATGCAGACTCCATCGCATTGGGTGCCAATTCCGCGACTGAAGCAGCCGTTCAGACGACCTCTGCTACCGTTGGTGGTCTGACTTTCGGCAACTTTGCAGGCAACGCCCCTGAGTCCACACTCAGCATCGGCACGGCAGGCAAAGAGCGTACGATTACCAACGTCGCCGCAGGCCGCATCAGCGACAGCAGCACCGACGCAGTGAACGGCAGCCAGCTTTATGCGACTCAAAACGTCATGAACAACATCGGTACGACCGCAGTCGGCTTATTGGGTGGCAATGCAGCCATTGCGAATGACGGCACTATTAAGATGACTAACATCGGCGATACCGGCAAAGACAACGTTCACGACGCAATCAAGTCAGTGAAAGAGACTGCCGAGAAAGGCTGGAACCTGAAAGCCAACGACGAAACCTCGTCTGAAAAAATCGCCGCAGGCGACACCGTGACCGTGAAACAAGGTAAGAACATCCGAGTGAAACGCAGCGGTAAAGAGCTGACGGTTGAGACTGAAGACGATGTCGAATTCGGCACTGTTTCTGCTACTACCGTACTTGCCGACAGCTTCATCTCCGGCAACAGCGTACTGAGCGGAGAAGGTCTGAAGATCGGTGCGGACGGTTCGCCAAGCCAAGTGTCTCTGACCAATGCCGGTCTGAACAACGGCGGCAACAAGATTGCCAACGTAGCCAAAGGCGTAAAAGACACTGACGCCGTCAACGTCGCCCAGCTGAACGAACAACTCGCCGCCACTGAAAAAACCACCACCGTCGTTGCCGGTAAGAACGTGACCGTCAGCGAAAAAGTGGACGGCAACAACACCGAGTACACCGTCAACGCCGACAAGACCACCCTCAGCCAAGCGGCGGGCGGTGCGGTTAAAGTCAGCGAAGGTGCGAAAGACGCCGACGGTGTCACCGATTACGCCCTCGACCTGACCGATGAAACCAAAGCCGACATCGCCAAAGGCGTAGCGGCGAAAGATGCGGTGGACAACAAAGGTCTGACCTTTGCCGCCGACAACGGCACGACCGGTGCGAAGAAACTGGGTGACAGCCTGAGCGTCAAAGGCGACGGCAACATCCTGACCCGCGCCGACGAAAACGGCATCGGCTTCTCGCTGGCCGACAAGATTACCGTCGGCAAAGCAGGCAACGGCAACAAACCGCTCGTAATCGACGGTACCGCCGGTCTGATTTCCGGTCTGAGCAACACCACTCTGGGCGGTGCGGACTTTGCCACTAAAGGCCAAGCCGCAAGCGAAGAGCAGTTGAACGCAGCCCAAATCAACCTGGCGAACCTGCTCGGCGGTAACGCAGCCAACGACAAAGGCAACGTCACCACTACCGACATCGGCGGTACAGGCAAAGACAACGTCCATGACGCCATTGCCGCAGTCAAAGAAACTGCCGACAAAGGCTGGAACCTGAATGCCAACGACGAAACCTCGTCTGAAAAAATCGGCGCAGGCGACACCGTAACCTTCAAAGAAGGCAAAAACGTCAAAGTCAGCCGCAACGGTAAACACATCACCGTAGCGACTTCAGACGACGTCTCCTTCGACAAAGTGACCGTAGGCGGCAGCGTTCTGACCGACAACGGACTGACTGTGGGCAACGGCAAGGCAGGCAAGCCCGTCAGCCTGACCAAAGACGGTCTGAACAACGGCGGCAACAAAGTCACCGACATCGCCGCAGGCGAAGCCGACACCGACGCAGTGAACGTTGCACAGCTCAAAGCAGCCGCAGCGAAAGCCACGTCCAAAGTGGACAGCGGCAACGACAACATCGTCGTCACCCCCGAGCAAAATGCCGACGGCAGCACCACTTACAAAGTGGCGACTGCACCTAACCTGAAAGCCGACAGCTTCACCGCAGGCGATACCGTTGTGAACAACGACGGCGTCAAAGTCGGCGACAAAGTGGCACTGGGCAAAGACGGTCTGAAAGCAGGCGATGTGAACATTACTGCTGACGGCATCAACGCAGGCAACAAAGCCATCAGTAATGTTGCCGCCGGTGTGAAAGACACCGACGCCGTCAACGTCGCGCAGCTGAACGAACAACTCGCCGCCACTGAAAAAACCACCACCGTCGTTGCCGGTAAGAACGTGACCGTCAGCGAAAAAGTGGACGGCAACAACACCGAGTACACGGTTAACGCCGACAAGACCACCCTCAGCCAAGTGGCGGGCGGTGCGGTTAAAGTCAGCGAAGGTGCGAAAGACGCCGACGGCGTTACCGATTATGCTCTCGACCTGACCGACGAAGCCAAAGCCGACATCGCCAAAGGCGTAGCGGCGAAAGACGCGGTGGACAACAAAGGTCTGACCTTTGCCGCCGACAACGGCACGACCGGTGCGAAGAAACTGGGTGACAGCCTGAGCGTCAAAGGCGACGGCAACATCCTGACCCGCGCCGACGAAAACGGCATCGGCTTCTCGCTGGCCGACAAGATTACCGTCGGCAAAGCAGGCAACGGCAACAAACCGCTCGTAATCGACGGTACCGCCGGTCTGATTTCCGGTCTGAGCAACACCACCCTGGGCGGTGCGGACTTTGCCACTAAAGGCCAAGCCGCAAGCGAAGAGCAGTTGAACGCAGCCCAAGCCAACCTGGCGAAAATCCTCGGCGGTAACGCGGCCAACAACAAAGGCAACGTGACCACCACCGACATCGGCGGTACAGGCAAAGACAACGTCCATGACGCCATTGCCGCAGTCAAAGAAACTGCCGACAAAGGCTGGAACCTGAACGCCAACGACGAAACCTCGTCTGAAAAAATCGGCGCAGGCGACACCGTAACCTTCAAAGAAGGTAAAAACGTCAAAGTCAGCCGCAACGGTAAGAACATCACCGTAGCGACTTCAGACGACGTCTCCTTCGACAAAGTGACCGTAGGCGGCAACGTCCTGACCGACAACGGACTGACTGTGGGCAACGGCAAAGCAGGCAAACCTGTCAGCCTGACCAAAGACGGTCTGAACAACGGCGGCAACAAAGTGTCCGACATCGCCGCAGGCGAAGCCGACACCGACGCAGTGAACGTTGCACAGCTCAAAGCAGCCGCAGCGAAAGCCACATCCAAAGTGGACAGCGGCAACGACAACATCGTCGTTACACCTGAGCAAAATGCCGACGGCAGCACCACTTACAAAGTGGCGACCGCACCCAACCTCAAAGCCGACAGCTTCACCGCAGGCGATACCGTTGTGAACAACGACGGCGTTAAAGTCGGCGACAAAGTGGCGCTGGGCAAAGACGGTCTGAAAGCAGGCGATGTCAACATCACTACCGATGGCATCAACGCAGGCAACAAAGCCATCAGTAACGTTGCCGAAGGTAAGAAAGACACCGACGCAGTGAACGTTGCACAGCTCAAAGCAGCTGCAGCGAAAGCCACATCCAAAGTGGAAAGCGGCAACGACAACATCGTTGTCACGCCTGAGCAAAATGCCGACGGTAGCATCACTTACAAAGTGGCGACCGCACCTAACCTCAAAGCCGACAGCTTCACCGCAGGCGATACCGTTGTGAACAACGATGGCGTTAAAGTCGGCGATAAAGTGGCTCTGGGCAAAGACGGTCTGAAAGCAGGCGATGTCAACATCACTGCCGACGGTATCAATGCAGGCAACAAAGCCATCAGTAACGTTGCTGAAGGCAAGAAAGATACTGATGCAGTAAATGTTGGACAGTTGAACCGTCTGACCGCTGCTGCTAAGACAGAAGTCGAAGCCGGTACCAACATCGCCAGCGTGAGCAGCAAACAAGGTGCGAACGGTCAAACCGTTTACACCGTGAACGCAGACGGCGCGAGCGTCTCCGCAGGTTCTGACAACATCGTCGTAACCAAAGGCAACAAAGATGCTAACAACGTAACCGACTACGCCGTCGACCTGTCTAAAGCCGTCAAAGCCGACATCGCCAAAGGCGTCGCGGCGAAAGACGCGGTAGACAACAAAGGCATCAGCTTCGCAGGCGACAGCGGTACGACCGTTGCCAACAAACTGGGCGATACCGTGGCGGTTAAAGGCGATGCCAACATCACCACCACCGCAGGCGCGAACGGCATTCAGGTCGGCCTCAACAAAGACCTGAAAGTAGACAGCGTCAAAGCAGGCGATACCGTTGTGAACAACAACGGCGTCAACGTCGGCGACAAAGTGGCGTTGGGTAAAGACGGTCTGAAAGCAGGCGATGTGAGCATCACTGCCGACGGTATCAACGCAGGCGGTAAGAAAGTGACCGGCGTCGCCGCAGGCACCGTCGCCGCAGACAGCACCGATGCGGTTAACGGCAGCCAGTTGTATCAAGCTAATCAGGCGATTAACCAAAGGGTGACCAACCTTGGCAATTACGTGGTGAACATGGGCAACCAAATCAACCAACGTATCGACAATGTGGAAAGCGACTCCAAAGCCGGTACCGCAGCAGCCATGGCGGTGGCTGGTCTGCCGCAAGCCTACCTGCCGGGTAAGAGCATGATGGCGGTTGCAGGCGGCGTATACCGCGGTGAAAGCGGTTACGCAGTCGGCTTCTCCAGCATCTCCGACGGCGGCAACTGGGTCATCAAAGGTACCGCTACCAGCAACTCACGCGGCCACTACGGCGCGACCGCAGGTGTCGGTTACCAATGGTAATTCCGTTGTAAAGCCTGTTTGAAGGCAAAGCAAAGGTCGTCTGAAAACCCGAAACAGGGTTTTCAGACGACCTTTTTCTATATCGGATTGAATGGGACGGGGTTTGCTTTCCGAACATGCTCAGTTTCGCAAACACACGATTCAAACAAAACATTATAGTGGATTAAATTTAAATCAGGACAAGGAGACGAAGCCGCAGACATTACAAATAGTACGGCAAGGCGAGGCAACGCCGTACTGGTTTAAATTTAATCCACTATAAAACCAAACGCGGCGGTTTGTTTTCAGACGACCCCGCAGAATATCCGACTATTTTTTGTGGCAAAATCGGGTTTGTGCCACATCGTTAGCCTGCTATTCAACATTTAAAAACATTCAAACCGGCTGACAAAACAGACGAAACAAATAACAAGGAGAAACAGACATGAGCCGCATTTTATCCTCACTGCGCTATCCGCTGATTCAAGCACCGATGGCGTTTGCGCATGACACAGAGCTGCCTTTGGCTGTCGGCAAAACCGGCGCTTTGGGTTCGTTGGCGGGAGCGATGTACGACGCGGCGGGTTTGGAAAAAGCGTTGGCACGGATGAAGCAGGAGGGAGGTGGCTGTCCGTACAACCTCAACTTTTTCGCCCACCGCACGCCGTCTGCCGAACGCGCGCAATACGATGCCTGGTTTGCCGTGCTGCGTCCGTATTTCGAGGCTTACGGGTTGACGGAAAACGACATTCCCAGCGGCGGCGGGCGGCAGCCGTTTGATGCCGATGTGTTGGCATGTGTGGAACGTTACCGCCCGCCTGTGGTCAGCTTCCACTTCGGCTTGCCCGCGCCCGAATACTTGCAGCGCGTCAAAGCGACGGGCGCGGAAGTGTGGAGCAGCGCGACGACGGTCGAAGAAGCCGTCTGGCTGGAACAAAACGGCGCGGATGTCGTGATAGCCCAAGCGTGGGAGGCGGGCGGTCATCGGGGATGGTTTTTAAACCGCAATCCCGACAGCCAAAGCGGCTTGTTCGCCCTGTTGCCCGCCGTCCGCAAGGCCGTGCGCCTGCCCGTCATAGCCGCAGGCGGCGTTTCCGATGCCGCCGCCATCCGCGCCGCGCTGGAATTGGGCGCATCCGCCGTGCAGGTCGGAACCGCTTTCCTGCTCGCGGACGAAGCCCTGACCAAACCCGCCCACCGCGCCGCCATCCAAACCGCCCGTCCCGAAGATACCGTAGTGACCAACTTGTTCAGCGGCGGCGCGGCACGCGGACTTTACAACCGTTTCATACGCGAAGCCGGTCCGATGAATGACGCAGCGCTCCCGTTCCCCTTGGCAGGCGCAGCCGCCGGCGCCTTGAAAGCCACTGCCGAAAAACAAGGCTGCTATGACTTTTCCCCATTTTGGGCAGGACAAAACGCAGGACTGTGCCGCCCCGGCAGCGCGGCGGAAATCGTCGAACGGCTGTGTGGCGGCATCGAGCGTTAGGACGGTTTGAATACGGGCAAGGCGGACATGGCAAACAAGGTCGTCTGAAAACGGGGGGAGTGAGTTTGTTTCTCCCAAACTCAAATCTCAAAGTTTTCAGACGACCTTGTTTTAACTTGCAACCTGCCCCCTCTCCCATCCGGCGGGAGAGGGCTGGGGAGAGGGTGGTTCTGCGGATTGCACGAATTTGATTTTACCTAAACCTCAGAAGCCACCCCCATCCTAACCTTCCCCCGCTAGACGGGGGAAGGGACAGATTGCTGTTGCAGCAACGAGTAGCATGGGCTTTGCCCGCGAAACGAATGCCGAAATGGATGCCCATTCGGCTGTTGGCTGATTTAGATTGTTAAATAGAAGATTTCGTGGGCGCAGCCCACGCTACTTGGGTTATCACAAGTCTGTTTTGATTGAGTAAAGGGTCGTCTGAAAACGAGCGTGAACGAGTTTATCCAAAACTCGAATCTCAAAGTTTTCAGACGACCTCGTTTTTATCTGCAACCTGCCCCCTCTCCCGTCCGGCGGGAGAGGGCCGGGGAGAGGGTGGCTCTACGGGTTGTACGAATTTATTTGACCTAAAGTCACAAAGCCACCCCCATCCTAACCTTCCCCCGCCGGAAGGGGGAAGGGACAAGTTGCTGTTGCTGCAACGAGTTGCGCTGGGCGGTTTACCGCTTTATTTCTTATCGCCTTTTTCCGGACGCACCCAGCCTTCGATGACGGTTTGGCGGGCGCGGGCGAGGGTGAGTTTGTTGTCTTCGACGTTTTTGGTAATCGTGCTGCCTGCGCCGGTTGTAACTTTGTTGCCGAGTTTGACAGGGGCGACTAAGACGCAGTTGGAGCCGATGCGGACTTCGTCGCCGATAACGGTTTTGTATTTGTTTACGCCGTCGTAGTTGGCGATGATTGTGCCTGCGCCGAAGTTGGTTTTGCTGCCGACTTCGGCGTCGCCGATGTAGGTGAGGTGGTTGGCTTTGGTGCCTTTGCCGATGGCGGCGTTTTTGATTTCGACGAAGTTGCCGACGTGTACGTCGTCTGAAAGGCGGGCTTGCGGACGCAGGCGGGCGTAGGGGCCGATTTGGTTGTTTTGTCCGACTTCGCAGTCTTCGAGGTGGGAGAAGGGGGCGATTTTGCTGTTTGCGCCGATTTTGGCGTTTTTGATGACGCAGTTTGCGCCGATTTCGACGTTGTCGCCGATTTCGATGTCGCCTTCGAGGACGACGTTGACGTCAATCACGATGTCTTGTCCGTGTTTCAGACGACCCCTTAAATCAAAGCGGGCGGGGTCGCGCAGGGTTACGCCTGCTTTGAGCAAGGCTTGCGCCTGTTCGGTTTGGAAGATGCGTTCGAGTTCGGCGAGCTGGAGTTTGTTGTTCACGCCGGCGGCGAGGTGGGAGGCGCGCACTTGGACGGGATGGACTTTGATGCCGTCGGCAACGGCTTTGGCGATGAGGTCGGTCAGGTAGTATTCGCCTTGGGCGTTGTTGCTGGAGAGGCTGTCCAGCCAGTTTTTGAGTTTGGCGTTGGGCAGGACGAGGATGCCTGTGTTGATTTCGCGGACGGCTTTTTGGGCGGCGTCGGCGTCTTTTTCTTCGACGATGGCGGTTACGCTGCCTTGGCTGTCGCGGATGATGCGGCCCAAGCCTGTCGGGTCGGCGGGAACGTCGGTCAACAGGCCGACTTCGCTGCCGGCGGCTTCGAGCAGGGTTTCGAGGGTGGCGGTGTCAATCAGGGGGACGTCGCCGTACAGCACCAGCGTGCGGCCTTCGGCGGCAAGGTGCGGCAGGGCGGTTTTGACGGCGTGGCCGGTGCCGAGCTGTTCGGTTTGTTCGACCCAGACGACGTCGCGTTTGACGGTGTCCAAAACTTGGTCTTTGCCGTGTCCGATGACGACGCAGATGTTTTGCGGATGAAGCGCGGCGGCGGTGTCGATAACGCGCTCTACCATGGGCTTGCCGCCGATTCGGTGCAGCACTTTGGGCATTTTGGAATACATGCGCGTGCCTTTGCCGGCGGCGAGGATGACGATGTTGAGGGGTGTGGCGGACATGATGGGCTTTCTCGAATGCAATGTTGATGAAGGGGGTATTTGGGGGTCGTCTGAACGGGGTTTTGAGGTTTCAGACGACCTTTTTATTTGGGTTCGGTGTGCGGACGTGGGGATTATGGTTTATTGGGTTTGGGGTTCCAGCGGTACGAGTCGGCATGGCTGCCGTGTTCCAAGCGGTCGAGTGTGGTCGGCTTCAGGGGCGTACGCGCGGATGTGTCGGCGGGACGGCTGTCGAAGTCGTAGCGGTCTGTGGTGCAGCCGCTCAGGATGGCGGCGGTAACGAAAATCAGGGCGAGGGGGCGCATGGTTTTCTCCTTGTGAAGGACGGCAGATAGGGAACGAATGCGATTGCGGTTATGTTTGAGGTCGTCTGAAACGGAAAAGACGGTTTCAGACGACCTATGCGGGCGGATTATTCCTCAGTTTGCGTTTCGGGCGCGGCGTGTCCGGCGCCTTGGGGTTTGTTCCATGTTGTGCCGCGTACGTTTTCTTGGTCGCCGTGCAGCGGTTTGAGGGTGCGGCGTTCGGGGCGGTATTGGTTGTAACGCATATCGCGGGAGTAGGTGCCGTCTTCGTAATAGATGCGCGTGCCTTTTTCGTATTTGGGGCGCAGGGAGGTGTGGCCGGATTCGTTTTGGTAGGTTTCCCAAGTACAGCCGGTCAGGGTGGCTGCGGTGGCGAGGATGAGGGCGGTGTATCGCATGATGGTTGTCCTTGTGGTCGGGCGGATTTGTGCCGTTGTTCAAACCCGATATTGTAAAGGTTTCAGACGAGTACCGACAGTTTTTCGGCGCATTCGGCGAGCGCCTGCATATCTTTTGCAACGGCGTCGGTAAAGGGCAGGGGATGGGCTTTGCTGCCGAACCATATGGTTTTCATGCCCAGCTCTTTGGCTTGGTGCAGGTTGTCCGCGCTGTCGTCGATCATGATGCACTGTTCGGGCGCAGCGTCGAGCAGGCGGCAGACGGTCAGGTAGGCTTGCGGGTCGGGCTTGTAGCGCAGTCCGAAGTCGTCCGTGCCGAGAAGTGCGTCAAAACGGTTTGCCAAACCCAATGCCCCGATAATGGCGCGGACGTAAAACGAAGGGCCGTTGGAAAAAACGGCTTTGCGTCCTTTCAGACGACCTAAAACGCTTTCGGTTCCCTCCATGCCTTGCAATTTTGCCAAGATTTGCGCGATGGGATGGCTTTCGCGCAGAAATTCGCAGATGTCGATTTCGGGATGGTGGATTTGCAGGCCGGCAAGCGTCGCGCCGTACCGGTGCCAATAGTCCTGACGCAGGTCGGATGCCGCTTCTTCAGAGAGTTTGAGGCGTTGTGCCATGTAGTCGGTCATGGCGCGGTTGATGATGTAAAAAATGCCGGCATCGGCGTTGTGCAGCGTGTTGTCGAGGTCAAAGAGCCAAACGGGGGAAAGGTTCATGTCGTGTGTTGGTGCGGATTTTGTTATGATGTTTCGTATTTTACCCGTACAAAGGTTAGAGAATGAAACTGAAATTATCCGCCCTCGCCTTCTTGCTGGCTTCGGCAAACTTATCCGCCCAGACCGAAGTGCGCCTTGCCGTGCACAAATCCTTCAGCCTGCCCCAATCCGTCCTCGCGCAGTTTGAAAAAGCCAACGACGCCAAAGTCTCCGTTATCAAAGCGGGCAGCGGCAACGAAATGCTCAACAAGCTGATTCTCAGCAAGGCCAACCCGATTGCCGACGCGGTTTACGGTTTGGACAACGCCAACATCGGCAAAGCGCGCGAAGCAGGCATACTGGCGGCGGCGCAGCCCAAATCCGCGCCCGTTTCAGCGGGAATGCCCGTCATCGCGGCAGTCAATTACGGCTACGTTACCCTCAACTACGACAAAAAATGGTTTGAACAGAAAAAACTGCCGCTGCCCAAAACCTTGCAGGACTTGACCCGCCCAGAATATAAAAACCTGCTGGTTACGCCCTCGCCCGCCACGTCCTCGCCCGGACTTGCCTTCCTGATGGCGAACATCGGCGGCATGGGCGAAGAGGGCGCGTTCAAATGGTGGGCGCAGATGCGTCAAAACGGCGTGAAAGTCGCCAAAGGCTGGAGTGAAGCTTATTACACCGACTTCACCCAAAACGGCGGCGCCTACCCGCTCGTCGTCAGCTACGCCGCCAGCCCCGCCGCCGAAGTCCACTACTCCAAAGGCAAATACAGCGTGCCGCCGACCGGCAACCTCTTCCTCAAAGGCGGCGTGTTCCGCCAAGTCGAAGGCGCGGCAGTCTTGAAAGGCGCGAAACAGCCCGAGCTGGCGGCGAAACTCGTACAGTGGTTGCAAAGCGGCGAAGTGCAAAAAGCCCTGCCGACCGAAATGTGGGTCTATCCCGCCGTGAAAAACACGCCGCTGCCCAAAGTCTTCGAGTTCGCCCAAGCCCCGAAACACACCGACTCGCCCAGCCGCAACGACATCGACACCAAGCAGAAACAATGGGTCAGCCGCTGGACGAAGACTGTGTTAAGGTAAGCGGAAAGGTCGTCTGAAAACCCCAAAACGGTTTCAAACTGATCGAAACCACGTTTCAGACGACCCCTTACCGTTTCGTTTTGAATGAAGGAATCCCATGAAGAAGCCCCTACTCTACGCCTTCACGCTGACCGCACTTGGCGGCTGTTTCTACACCGAAACCCCTTACGGCCGCACCGCCGTCCTCGACCTGCCCGTCCATTCCCAAACCACCATCAACAAAACCGTTACCGTCAACGCCCCGCCGGGAACGACCGTCATCTATCAGGACAGCGAGCCGGTACACCGCTACGGCTATCCCTACCCACCTTACCCGCGCCCGTATCCCGCGCGTCGGATTTATTAAGATCAAAAGGTCGTCTGAAAAATTAATTTCTGCTTTCAGACGACATTATCCTTTTGTCCTTCAAATATACCGTTTAAGTTGTTCTTTACATTTTTTGTTTAAAATTAAATTAAACTAAGGAAGGTTAACCAACCTCAGTTTTTTTAATACGCAAATCTAAGGAACAACATGAAAATTCTTCTCTCTACACTTACCCTATCCGCCCTCCTGCTCACCGGCTGCGGTACACTGACCGGCATTCCTTCACACGGCGGCGGCAAACGCTTTGCCGTCGAACAAGAACTCGTCGCCGCCTCGTCCCGTGCCGCCGTCAAAGAAATGGATCTGTCTGCCCTGAAAGGCCGAAAAGTCGCCCTTTACGTTTCTACCATGGGCGATCAAGGATCGGGCAACATTACCGGCGGACGCTACTCCATCGACGCATTGATTCGCGGCGGCTACCAAAACAACCCCGACAGCGCCACCCAATACACCTATCCCACCTACGATACTACTGCCACTACCAAAGCTGACGCGCTCTCCAGCGTTACCACTTCCACATCGCTTTTGAACGCCCCCGCTGCCGCCCTGACCAGAAACAACGGACGCAAAGGCGAACGGTCTGCCGGACTGTCCGTCAACGGCATGGGCGACTACCGCAACGAAACCCTGATTACCAACCCCCGCGACGTTTCCTTCCTGACCAACCTCGTACAAACCATCTTCTACCTGCGCGGCATCGAGGTCGTACCGCCCGAATACGCCGACACCGACGTATTCGTAACCGTTGACGTATTCGGCACCATCCGCAGCCGTACCGAACTACACATCTACAACGCCGAAACCCTTAAAGCCCAGACCAAGCTCGAATATTTCGCCGTTGACCGCAACAGCCGAAAACTGCTGATCAAACCCACTTCCGCCGCCTACGAATCCCAATACAAAGAAAAATACGCCCTTTGGACCGGTCCTTACAAAGTCAGCAAAACCGTCAAAGCTTCAGACGGCCTGATGGTCGATTTCTCCGACATCACCCCCTACGGCGACACAACCGCCCAAAACCGTCCCGACTTCAAACAAGGCAATGCCCAAAACCTTGATGTCAGCGACGAAGTCATCCGCCGCCGTGAAGGAGAATAAACCGTGAAACCGCTGCGCAGACTGACAAACCTCCTTGCCGCCTGCGCCGTAACGGCGGCTGCCTTCGGGCAGCCCGCCCTCGCGGCGGAATTAGCGGGAGATCCGTTCATCAAACAGAATATCAATCGGGAAAATTTCGAGCCCGGCGGGAAATACCATCTTTTTGGCAGTAGGGGGGCTTTAGCCGAACGTACCGGCTCCATCGGTTTGGAAGGTATCCAAAGCAACCAAATGGGTAACCTGCTTATTCAACAAGCAACGATCAAAGGCAATCTTGGTTATACCGTCCGTTTTTCTGGACACGGACACGAAGTCCACTCTCCCTTCGACAATCATGCCAGCCGTTCTGCTTCAGACGAGCAGGGTAACCCTGTCAACGGATTTACCTTGTACAAACTCGAGTGGAGCGGACACGAACACCATCCTGCCGACGGATACGACGGACCTCAAGGCGGTGGCTATCCTGCTCCCAAAGGTGCACGTGATATATACAGCTATGATGTAAAAGGTATCGCGCAAAACATCAGCCTGAACATAACGGACAATCGTAGTACACAACAGCGACTAACTGATCGTTTTGACAATGCAGGCAGAATGCTGACGCAAGGCATAGGCGATGGCTACCGCAGGGCAACCGAATACAATCCCGCATTGAACAAATTAGGCAATGCCGCCGAAGCTATTAATGGTTCGGCAGACATCATTAAAAATGTCATCGGTGCAGCAGGCGAGATTATCGGAGCAGGCGATGCTGTACAAGGTATAGGCGCAGGCATAGACATTGCTACCATGCACGGTTTAGATTTGCTTTCCACCGAAAACAAAATTAAAGCTGTCAGCAATTTGGGTGGTTTGTCGCAATTCCAGAACAATGCCACAGAAACTGTCCGTGATTGGGCGGTCAGAAACCCGAATGCGGCACAAGGAGCAGAAGCACTTGGTAATATCGCCAAAGCGATTGTCCCTGTTACCAAAGGGGCGGAATATGCTCAAACCCGATACGACTGGGGTGGTATAGGTGCAAGCACCGTCAAACAGTCGCAGATGGGCGCAGTTGCATTGCCGAAAGGGAAAGCACCTGTCGGGGAAAATTTTTCCCAAGCCCAACAAGGACGGTACAGTTATGATTCACCGTACCACTCCCGCACTGTCAGAACGGAATTGGAACAGCGTTACGGCAAACAAAATGTCAAATCCTCGACAGTACCGCCGTCAAACGGCAAAAATGTCAAACTGGCAAACCAAAGCCACCCGAAGACCGGGGTGCCGTTTGACAGTAAAGGATTTCCGAATTTTGAAAAAGACGTAAAATACGATACAAGAATTAATACCAAGGAGTTCAGATCGAAGGGTTCGACAGGGCAAATGAGGCTGGCGACCAAGGATCTGGCGGAAGCCATTCAAAAAGGACAGGTTCGCAAGTCAAGCTTTAACACAGAACAATTAAGGGCAATCGAAAAAGGCAAAGCCAAAATTCCCGGCTATACTTGGCATCATCATCAAGATACAGGAAGGATGCAATTGATTGGTGAAGACTTGCATCATGATACCGGCCATATTGGTTGGGAAGCGATGAACAAAGGAAGGTAACTATGTGGAAAATCATAAAAGAAGATAGTTATGATTTAGGATTTGCAATTAAATGCTTATTCTCTCAATCTATTGATTTAAATGAATTCAAGTTATGGATTGAGCAAGTAATAAGAGATATGCCCATCGAGGACATCCCTTTTTATATTTTTGACTTGGCGGATTTCGATGGGGTAATTGCCGATATTGACAATATTGTAGGTTTTATTTCGAGTTACAGCCTATCAAAATCGAAAAAAAATGCCTTGACAGGCATTGCCTTCTTAAGGGGGATAGATGTCTATGACCCTCCCGTTTCAAAAGAAAAAGCATTAAAAGCCTTAGAGAAATATCCTGAAATTTATCAGAAGTTTCAGCATTTCTTTCCGTTTGTAGAACTGCCTCCGCTTTAAAGGGTAAAAAGGTCGTCTGAAAAACCAACTTTGGTTTTTCAGACGACCTTTGAAAACAGGCTAAAAAGCATGGACTACAACCAAACTGTTTTATCTCACTTGCAAAGATTTTGGAAACATCATGATATTAAAAGATTTACTTGGGCTTTAGGAAGAATTGTTGAAGAACTTCCCGATTTCCAAGTTTTCCAAGTGATTCCTAACCATGCAGATGAGCCTTGGGTTTATGTCAGCTCCGGGATAGGTCCATTTTTAGGACAGGAGTTTTTTATCGTCAGCCCGTTTGAAACGCCTGAACATATTGAGACCTTGGCAATGCTGGCATCTGCAAGTATGCATTATCCTGATCAATTTCAATTAGGGAAAACCGTCAATATCGGCAGACCGTGGGTTGAGCAATCATCCTTCCAGCATTTTCTGATTTCTCTGCCTTATCCTTATGGGCAAGAGTTGGAATATATGGATAATGTCCGATTTTTTTGGTTATTGCCGATTACTCATCAAGAGAGGCTTTTTTTAGATACTCATTCGGTAGAAGAATTGGAAACAAGATTTGATGAGCTAGGTATTGATTATTTAGATATAAATCGTGCAAGTACTATATAGCAGGGTAGATTAAAAACCCAACAATCAAAAGGTCGTCTGAAAAACCTTGTTTCTGGTTTTCAGACGACCTTTCGTTTATCTGCCGATTAATATTACGCAACCTGCGGAATGGCTTCGATGTCGTGCAGGCTGCGGTAGCAGGGATCGAGCTGTTTGGCGATGAGGGTGAGCTGCCGGTGGAGGATGTGGCTTTGACGTTCGTCGCCTGCCTCTGTTTGTAAGGCTTCCAAGTCGGTTCGGATTTGGGAGAGGGTCGTCTGAAAATCTTGTTCGCTTGTTTGCGGGAGGCGTTCGAGCAGGTCGGCGATGCGGTAGCCGCTTTGGTAGAACTTGCGGACGAAGTCGGGGCTGCACGCGCCGTCCATTTCGCTGCGGTATGCGCCGAGCGCGGAGATGTAGCCGGTCAGGGCGTAGCTGGTTTTGAGGAGGGTGAAGCCGCTTTGCAGGTTGTTGCCGTATTTTTTGGGTTCGCTGCTCATGTCGGAGAGGGTGCTGCTGAGGGTGGCGGTGCGCTCGTGGGCTTGGCGGCGGACGGTGCGGTATTCGACGTCGTCGGCGATGCCGTATTGGAGCTGGTCGAGGATTTTTCTGAGGTAGGCGCCGTTGCCGCCGACGGTTTGGGCGGCGGTTTTTTCGAGGGTGAGGTAACGCCAGTCCGGCCAGAGGTAGGTGACGGCTGCCCACGCGAGGACGGAGCCGACGATGGTGTCGATGATGCGGACGGGCATGGCGGCATAGACGTCCAGCCCGGCGAGGGAGAAGCTGGTGAGGGCTTGGATGGTGATGAAGAAGGTGGAGAAGCTGTATTTGTAGCTTCGGGTCATGAAAAACAGGGTGGTGCTGGCGATGACGATCCAGAGTTTGGTTTCGACGGAGGGGGTGAAATAAGGCACGAGGGAGCCGACGATGACGCCGAGGATGGTGCCGGCAATGCGTTGGTACACGCGGCTTTTGGTGGCGGTGTAGTTGGGTTGGCAGACGAAGAGTGCGGTCAGGAGTATCCAGTAGCCGAGGTTGAGATGGAGGATTTCGACGATGGTGCAGGAGGCGGCAACGAGGATGGAGAGGCGCGTGGCGTGACGGAACACGCCCGACTCAAAGTTGAGCTGGCTGCGGACGGTCTGCCAAACGTTTTTCAAGCTGCTGTTTTCGAGGGCGGCGATGCGGGTGTCGCTGCTGTTTTCGTTTTCGGCGGGGGAATCGCTGTGTTGGAGTTGGCGCAGTTGGTGGTCGACGCTGCCGAGGTTGTCGAGCAGGCGGCGGATGTGGTGGATGTTGCGGCTTTCGGGGTGGTCGTCGGTGTAGTGGGCGAGGGATTGGCGGCAGCCTTCCATCGCGCGTCCGAGACGTTTGCTGTATGTGTAGTCTTTGCCGTTCCTCAGGGCGGCGGCAACGTTGCGGCACGCCTGCCCCTGCATTTCGAGCAGGCGGCGGATGCGGAAGATGAGATCGGTGTTTTTGAGAGTGTCGGTCAGCTCGGTGTAGTCGGCGTGGGCGGAACTGACGCGTTCGTGTATGTCTTGGGCGGTGAAGTAGTAGCGCAGCATTTTGGCGGTGCGCGGGTGGCGGTGTTTGCCACGCAGGCGGTAAAACAGGGCGGCGCGGCATTGGTTGAAGGCGCTGATGACGCCGGTGTTGCTCATGGCGAGGTCGATTTGGCGGTTGCCGAGCCAGGCGGCTTCGTCGGGATCGAAAAAGTCGGCTTTGGCGTCAAAATACCCGCCGAGCGCTTCGTAGGCGTTGGCGACGCTTTCTTGAACGGGGCGGTGCGGGAGGATGATTTGGAAAACGAGCGTGCAGGTGCTGTATAACACGGTCCCGAGCAGAATCATGACGGGATTGGTCAGCCAGAAGGTTTCGGGGGTGTAGGTGAGCGTGGTGTAGGTGGCGACGGCAAGTGCGCCGAACGCGAAAGTGCGGTATTTCAGCCCGACCGCGCCCAAAATGGTAAAGCCGAACGTCATCAGGGTCATGGCGAGGATGAAGGGCAGGCCGGTGCCGAGCGTGCTTTGGGCGACGAGCGACGAGAGGGTGAACAGGGCGACGGTGATGATGATGTTTTTCAGACGACCTGTCAGGCGGTTGTCCAAATCGACGAGGCCGCCCGCGATGATGCCGAGTACGAAAGGCATGGCGAGCTTGGGCGTGCCGAACCGCCAGACGAGGGTTGCGGCGATAAAGACGCTGGCGAAGACGGGCAGCGAGGTGATGATGAGGGGTTTGAGCGGCGGGAGTTTCATCGTATTGGGCGCGGCTTTAAATGGGAATGGTTTGATTATTATGAATGAAATGAAACGGTATTCTAACAGGATTTTAGGGCGGGACGGGGGCTATGGGGTCGTCTGAAAACGCAAACTGTCACCATTTTCAGATGACCTTTTTTCACGAAAATCCGAAACCCCATCCCGTCAAATATGCGATAATGCCGCCACCTCAAACCGATTTCAGACGACCCATGCGCCTTAACGCCCGCCCCGCCCGTTTTGCCCGTACCGCACGCCGCGGCGCGTCCGTCGTTGTTTCGTAAAACCCCGCCTCAGCGGGGTTTTTGCCGAATTGAAGAAAGGAAGCCGAATGCCCAACCCGCTTTACCGACAACACGTCATCTCCATTTCCGACCTGACGACCGAACAGCTCGAGCTGCTCCTGCAAACCGCCCTCAAACTCAAAGCCGACCCGCGCGACGACCTGCTCGAAGGCAAACTCATCGGCTCATGCTTTTTCGAACCCTCCACCCGCACGCGCCTGTCGTTTGAAACCGCCGTACAACGCTTAGGCGGCAAAGTCATCGGCTTTTCCGACGGCGCCAACACCAGCGCGAAAAAAGGCGAAACCCTCGCCGACACCGCCCGCATCATCTCCAGCTACACCGACGCCATCATCCAACGCCACCCCAAAGACGGCGCGGCGCGCGTGTCCGCCGAGTTTTCCAAAGTCCCCGTCATCAACGCCGGCGACGGCACCAACCAACACCCCAGCCAAACCCTGCTCGACCTCGTGACCATCTACGAAACCCAAGGTCGTCTGAACAAGCTCAAAATCGCCATGGCGGGCGACCTCAAATACGGCCGCACCGTCCATTCCCTCTGCCAAGCCCTCAAACGCTGGGACTGCGAATTCGCCTTCGTCTCCCCGCCCAGCCTCGCCATGCCCGAATACATCACCGAAGAACTCGAAACCGCAGGCTGCCGCTACCAAATCCTGCCCGACCTCGAAGCCGCCGTCGAATGGGCGGACATCCTATACATGACCCGCGTCCAACGCGAACGCTTCGACGAACAAGAGTTCGCCAAAATCCAAGGCAAATTCAACCTCAACGCCGCCATGCTCGCCAACGCCCGCCCCAACCTGCGCGTGCTGCACCCCCTGCCGCGCGTTGACGAAATCCACCCCGACGTCGATGCCACGCCGCACGCCTACTATTTCGAGCAGGCGACCAATGGCGTTTACGCCCGCATGGCGATTTTATCGCTGGTGTTGAACGAAGAAGTATAAGGAGCAAATATGGAAACCCCCAAACTCAGCGTCGAAGCCATCGAAAAAGGCACCGTCATCGATCACATCCCCGCCGGCAAAGGCCTGATTATCCTGCGCCAATTCAAACTGCTGCACTACGGCAGCGCCGTCACCGTCGGCTTCAACCTGCCCAGCAAAACCCAAGGCAGCAAAGACATCATCAAAATCACCGGCGTCTGGCTGGACGACAACGCCGCCAACCGCCTCGCCCTCTTCGCCCCCGAAGCCGTCGTCAACACCATCGACCACTTCAAAGTCATCAACAAACGCCGGCTCACCCTGCCCGAAGAAATCGCCGAAGTGTTCCGCTGCCCAAACACCAACTGCGCCAGCCACGGCGAGCCGGTGAAAAGCCGCTTCTACGTCCGCAAACAAAGCGGACAGACCAAGCTCAAATGCCACTACTGCGAAAAAACCTTCAGCCGTGATTCTGTGACGGAGGCTTAGTTTTAGTTATAAAGCTGAACCAGCATAAATGCGAAAGGTCGTCTGAAAACTTGAAAATCAGGTTTTCAGACGACCTCTTTACATTTGGGAAGTGTTGTCGGTTTCACAACAAACGATAATTCAAAGGCATGAAAGAGAAATGACTTCCCTGCAACAATCGAATAGGATTAAAACCGTGCAAAGAATCGAAAAGATTAGGCAAAAACGGTAAGGTGGTATAGAATCGAGCACCTATACTAATCGGATAGAGGCGTTTGTTTCAGACGACCTCTTTATTATTTGAATGTAGGTTTTAAGAAAATGACGAACTCACCTATTAAACAAACCGTAATCTTACTCAGCGCAGTCTTCTTTTCCGGCGCAGTCCACGCTTCGGGCTACCATTTCGGTACGCAGTCGGTCAACGCGCAAGGCACTGCCAACTCTTCCGGCGCGGAAGCCGCCGACGCATCGACCATCTTCTACAACCCCGCCGGTCTGTCCAAACTCGACAGCAGCCAAGTTTCCGTCAACGCCAACATCGTCCTCCCCAGCATCCACTACGAAGCCGATTCCGCACAATACTATCAAGGCGGCGATGTTTCCGGCTCGAAAAGCGGCAAAATCACCAAAACCACCGTCGTTCCGCACCTCTACGGCGCATACAAAGTCAATGACGACGTAACTTTGGGCTTGGGCGTTTACGTCCCTTTCGGCTCTGTCACCGAATACGAAAAAGATTCCGTGCTGCGCCACAACATCAACAAACTCGGCCTTACCAGCATCGACATCGAGCCGGTCGTCGCTTGGAAAGCCAATGAAAATCATGCTTTCGGTGCCGGCCTGATCGCCCAATATTCCAAAGCCGAATTGCGCAAATATTCCGACTGGGATGCCTCCGGCGCTATTAGCCAACTCGCCAGCGGCCTTGCTTCACGCGCCGCCGGCCGCCCTGTATCCGTCAGCGCGCAAGGCAAATCTGACGGACACGCCGAAGTTAAAGGCCACGACTGGGGCTTCGGCTATCAACTTGCCTGGATGTGGGACATCAATGACCGCGCACGGGTCGGCGTGAACTACCGCTCCAAAGTATCACACACCCTCAAAGGCTCGGCAGAATGGGAAGCCGACGGCGCATACGCCCGCCGCGCTTGGGATTTGGGCGCGCTTGCCGCCCGCGGTTACGTTCCGCATGAAAAAGCAAGCGTCAAAATCGTAACCCCCGAATCCTTGTCCGTTCACGGCATGTACAAAGCCACCGACAAATTCAACCTGTTCAGCGATGTAACTTGGACGCGCCACAGCCGCTTCAACAAAGCGGAACTGGTTTTTGAAAACACCAAAAACGTCGTCAACGGCAAATCCGACCGCACCGTCATCACCCCCAACTGGCGCAATACTTACAAAGTCGCGCTCGGCGGTTCTTACCAAGTGACCGACCCGCTGCAACTGCGCGCAGGCATCGCCTTTGACCGCTCGCCCGTCAAAAACGCCGGCTACCGCATGAACAGCCTGCCCGACGGCAACCGCATCTGGTTCTCGCTCGGCGCGAAATACCATATCGGCAAAAACCACGTCCTCGATGCCGCTTACAGCCACATCCACATCAACGACACCCGCTACCACACCGCCCGCGCGACCGGCAGCGATGTGGACAGCAAAGGCGCATCCGGCGCGCGTTTCAAAAACCACGCCGACATCGTTGGATTGCAATACACTTACAAATTCAAGTAAACTGTTTTGCGCCGACATCAAAAGGTCGTCTGAAAACCAATATCCAGGTTTTCAGACGACCTTTTTTAATATACGGACTCAAAGAAATGCTTGGTCAACGGCGGACATAGTGGACAAAGGCGTATCCGATACCTTTCGCGCTTATGTGTGTTTCACGCAACTGCTCTTTCCATTCATCCGATGAAAATTCAGGGAAAAAAGCGTCTCCGGATACATCGAGCGACACCTCGGTTAGGCGCAAATCGGTTGCATACGGTAGGGCTTGGGCGTAAATCTGCGCACCGCCCATGATGATGATTTCTTCGGCATCCGCACACAATGCCAATGCTTCTTCCAGCTCGGAAACGGTTTCCGCCCCTTCGGCAAGATAATCCGACTGACGGGTAATAACGATATTGCGGCGGCCGGGTAAGGGTTTCTTAGGAAGGGATTCCCATGTTTTACGCCCCATGACGACCGGTTTGCCCGTGGTATAGGTTTTGAAAAAGGCAAAGTCTTCGGGCAGATGCCAAGGCATGGTGTTGTTGATGCCGATACAACGGTGGGCGGCATAAGCGGCAATCAGAGTGATTTTTTGCATGAGCATCCTTGTTTGAGGCTGAAAGCCAGTATTGTAAACGATATGGCGTATAGGCGGTTTTCTTCTTGGCATCCTAAAATATGACTTACGGTAATAATCATATAGACAATAATAAACATACCGTTTATCATTTAAACATACCGTTTGTCTTAACGGTTAAATCATATTAAGGGATAGATTTTCATTGTCGGATATTCGAGGGAGAAAGTATGCCGGGTTCTTATGCATTGTACCGCTGTGCGGTTTTATCGACATCCAGCGGTTCAGTTGACAGTATGGCCGGACGCGACAGCACCATACATATTCTGCATTTAAACATTTCGTTTAATCATCAATGGCATGCAGACGGTTCAGATGTTAACAACAAAGAATATTGCGACTGGCGCACCAATCATCTGGATGACCCGATCAGCACGCTGCCACCTTGCGAAGACGAATTGTTCAAAACATTCAATTATCTGGTGGAGCAGGGCTATTACGAAGCCATCGTTACGACGTTGAGTCACAAATTGAGCGACTCGGCGGATGTTATCCGCAAAATGGCGGCGCAGTTTCCACAATTGAAAATCCATGTTATCGACACAGGTACCTGCTGTATGCCGGAAGGCTTTTTCGCCATGGAGGCGGAACGGCTGCTTCGGGCAGGCCTGCCTCCCCAAACGGTCGTCTCACACTTGGAAAGCCTCAAGCCTTATTGCCACATCGTATTCGGACTTTCTTCGCTCAAGTCCCTTTCTTTGGGCGGCACGCTTTCCCGCGTCGGCGCGTCTTTCGGCGATTGGCTCGGATTGCGTAACGTCCTGCACTTTTCGCAAGACAATTTGGAACGCTTGGAAACCGTTACCGACGATGTCAAAATGTTTGATTCCATTATTGCCAATACCGTCAGCCTGATGAACGACAAGCCGAAAGACCAATTTATCCTCGGTGGCCTTTATACCGGCGATGAAGAACGTTACCAACTGTTTGCCGAACGTTTCTTTGAAAAAACCGGAAGGCGGCTCGGGCAGGGCGTACCAGTATCCCCCGTTGTCGCTGCGCACGTCGGTATCTGCGGCGTCGGCGTGGGAATGGTGGAACGCATTGCAGCCCCTGTCTGAAAATTTCAAAGCAAAGTCATATCTTAAAGACTATGGGCATTGCTTGTTTGAATTGACGGTCTGATGATTAAATAGATGTCGGTTGGAGATGATCTGAATATTCAGTGTAGGCTTTGCCGAAGGCCTGCCATGCCGACAAGAATTGGGTTTTATGCGCATTTATTTCGCAGGGAAATCCCATGTGTTGTGGTCGGTTATGCCATGACTTTGTGTCGTGGCTAATTTGACGGATAGGAAACAAAAAGGTCGTCTGAAAACTGAAATCTCTGGTTTTCAGACGACCTTTTTGTATTTTAGGTTTTACACGCCTTGTTTCAGGCTGGCTTCGATGAAGCCGTCCAAATCGCCGTCCAATACGGCTTTGGTGTTGCCGACTTCGTAGCCTGTGCGCAAGTCTTTGATGCGCGAGGAGTCCAAGACGTATGAGCGGATTTGGCTGCCCCAACCCACATCGGACTTGCCTTCTTCCAATGCCTGTTTCTCTTCGTTGCGTTTGCGCATTTCCAATTCATACAGTTTGGATTTCAGCATTTCCATCGCAGCGGCTTTGTTGGCGTGTTGCGAACGGTCGTTTTGACACTGCACCACAATCCCCGTCGGCTCGTGGGTAATACGCACGGCGGAGTCGGTTTTGTTGATGTGCTGGCCGCCCGCGCCCGATGCGCGATAGGTGTCGATGCGCAAATCGGCGGGGTTGATTTCGATTTCGATGGAATCGTCGATTTCGGGGTACACGAACACGGATGAGAACGACGTATGGCGTTTGTTGTTCGAGTCAAACGGCGAGTAGCGCACCAAGCGGTGAACGCCGGTTTCCGTGCGCAGCAAACCGTAGGCGTATTCGCCCTCCACGCGGATGGTGGCGCGGTTGATGCCCGCGATTTCGCCGTCGTCTTCTTCGAGGATTTCGATTTTGAAGCCTTTGCGTTCGGCGTAGCGGCTGTACATACGGAACAGCATGCCCGCCCAGTCTTCCGCTTCCGTACCGCCCGCGCCTGCGGTGATGTCGATAAAGCAGTTGTTCGGGTCGGCGGGCTGGTTGAACATCCGTTTGAACTCCAAATCCGCCATCTGTTTTTCCAGTCCCGCCACGTCTTCCTGCACGGCGGCGAAACCTTCTTCGTCGTTTTCTTCAACAGCCATTTCAATCAGCATTCGGTTGTCTTCGATGCCCGACGCGATGTTGTCGAGCGTCAACACGATGCCTTCGAGGATTTTGCGCTCTTTGCCGATTTCTTGGGCGCGTTTCGGGTCGTTCCACAGCTCAGGGTCTTCGGAAAGGCCGATGACTTCTTCCAATCGGTCTTTCTTGCCCTGATAGTCCATATAGACGCGGATGTCTTCGCTGCGCTTTTCCAAATCGTTCAGGGTGTTGTTGAGCTGGTTGATTACTTCGGCTTCCATGATTCTTGTGTGCTTTCAAAATTTTAGGTGCGTATTGTAAGGGATTTGCGGGCTTTTTTCTATGATAAAGGTCGTCTGAAAACCTGAATCTCAAGTTTTCAGACGACCTTTTTGACACAAGGCTCTTAACCGCGTACCCGTTCGATTTTCGCGCCGACTTGGCCGAGTTTTTTCTCGATGTGTTCGTAGCCGCGGTCGAGGTGGTAGATGCGTTCGACGATAGTTTCGCCGCCTGCGACCAAGCCTGCCATGACGAGGCTGGCGGAGGCGCGCAGGTCGGTCGCCATCACGACGGCGCCGGAGAGTTTTTCCACGCCTTTGACGAAGGCGGTGTTGCCTTCGGTGGTGATGTTTGCGCCCATGCGGTTGAGTTCGGGAACGTGCATGAAGCGGTTTTCAAAGATGGTTTCGATGACGCGGCTGTCGCCTTCGGCAACGGCGTTCATCGCCATAAACTGCGCCTGCATGTCGGTCGGAAAGCCGGGATGGACGACGGTGCGGATGTCCACGGCTTTGGGACGTTGCTGCATGTCGATGGAAATCCAGTCGTCGCCTGCTTCGATGATGGCGCCCGCTTCGACGAGTTTGTCCAACACGGCTTCCATGGTTTTGGGAGCAGCGTTGCGCAGGACGACTTTGCCGCCGGCCATGGCGACGGCGCAGAGGAAGGTGCCGGCTTCGATGCGGTCGGGTACGACGCTGTGTTCGCAGCCGTGCAGCTCTTTTACGCCTTCGACGGTCATGATTGATGTGCCGATGCCGCTGATTTTCGCGCCCATTTTGACGAGGCATTCCGCCAAATCGACGACTTCGGGTTCGATGGCGCAGTTTTCGAGGATGGTCGTGCCTTCGGCGAGGGTTGCCGCCATCAGCAGGTTTTCCGTACCGCCGACGGTAACGACGTCCATCACCACGCGGCAGCCTTTCAGACGGCCTTTGGCTTTGACGTAGCCGTGTTCGATGGTGATTTCCGCCCCCATGGTTTCGAGGCCTTTGAGGTGCTGGTCGACGGGGCGCGAACCGATGGCGCAGCCGCCGGGCAGGCTGACTTGGGCTTCGCCGAAACGCGCCAGCGTCGGGCCGAGCACGAGGATGGAGGCGCGCATGGTTTTCACCAGTTCGTAGGGGGCGCAGGTGTTGTTGACGGTGCCGCCGTTGATTTCGAATTCGTGAATGTTGTCGGTCAAAACGCGCGCGCCCATGCCTTGCAGCAGTTTTTGGGTGGTTTTGACGTCGGCGAGCATGGGTACGTTTTTCAGGCGCAGGGTGCCGGAGGTCAAGAGTCCGGCGCACATCAGCGGCAGGGCGGCGTTTTTCGCGCCAGATACGGTGATTTCGCCGTTGAGCGGGCCGTTGGCGGTGATTTTGAGTTTGTCCACAGTGTTTCTTTCGTTGTTAAGACAAGTCCCGACGGCGTTGCCGGCAGGACGGGATTCGTTTAGATTCGGAATTATAAGGGATTTTGACGGTTTTTGCGGGCGGGCGGGGAGAATTCTTCCGAAGGGTGTTTACGGGGTACGAATGGTCGGAAGGGTCGTCTGAACATATCGGGCGCAACCTTGCAATGTCTGTTTCTACGTTTTCAGACGACCTGTAAATCCAGTTTCATCACGGAGACGGTTTCGCCGTTGTGCCATTGCGTCGCGATTTCCCGCCAGCCGTATTTGGCGTAAACCGCCTGTACGTCGGGCGTATAGAGGTAAAGGGCTGGCAGGCGTAAGGAGCGGGCGGTTTGCAGGCAATAGGCGATGAGCGCGCGTCCGATGCCTTTGCCTCGATATTCGGGCAGGATGAATACGTCGCCCAGCCAGTATTCGTATTGCGGAAATTCTTCCATGTCGAAGCGTTTGAGCGCGGCGGAACCGAGCAGCCGTCCGTCTTCCGAAGCTGCGGCAAAGGCGAGCGGCAAACCGTCCCCGTCCAGACATTTTCGGTAATAGGCACGGATTTTTTCAAGCGACGACCACGGGGCGAAGTCGTGCCACTCTTGGTAGAGCGCACGGGAGAGCGGCTCGATGTGGCAGGCTTGCAAGGGGGTGATGTTCATGACGTGTTATCGTGTAGAAAGGTCGTCTGAAACTGTTTTCAGACGACCTTTTAACGTTTAGCCCACTTTATCCCCGGGCTGCGCGCCTGCATCGACATCCAAGAGCTTCAGTTTGCCCTCGGCGGTGGCGGCGGAGAGAATCATGCCTTCGGATACGCCGAATTTTGCCATTTTGCGCGGGGCGAAGTTGGCGACGGCGATGACCATGCGGCCGTTCAATTCGGCGGGGTTGGGATAAGATGCGGCGATGCCGGAGAAGATGATGCGTTTTTCAAAACCGAAATCGAGGTCGAATTTTAAGAGTTTGGTGCTTCCTTCGACGGCTTCGCAGTTCAATACTTTGGCGACGCGCATGTCGATTTTCATGAAGTCGTCGAAGCTTGCCTGCTCGGCGACTTTTTCGTATTTGCTGTCTTCGGCGGCAGGCGCGGGGGTCGTCTGAATGCTTTGTTTGTTGGCTTCGATTAAATCGTCCACTTGTTTTTGCTCCACTCGTTGCATTAAATGTTCGTATTTGTTGATGGCGTGTTCGCCTAGGGTTTCGCGCGTGTTCGCCCAGGTAATCGCGTCCAGATTGAGGAAACGCGCGGCGTTGGCGGCAGTTTGCGGCAACACGGGGGCGAGGTAGGCGGTCAGCATGGTGAAGGCGTTGATGAGTTCGCTGCATACTTCGTGCAGGCGTTCGTCTTGACCTTCCTGTTTGGCGAGTTCCCACGGTTTGTTGGCATCGACGTATTCGTTCACGGCATCTGCCAATGCCATGATGTCGCGCAGGGCGCGGGCGTATTCGCGGTTTTCGTATTGCTCGGCTATGTTGTCGCTTTCGGCGGCGAGTTTTGCCAGCAATGCGCTGCCTGAAACGTCTTTCAGACGACCTTCAAAGCGTTTGGCGATGAAACCTGACGCGCGGGCGGCGATGTTGACGTATTTGCCGACGAGGTCGCTGTTGACGCGCGAGATAAAGTCTTGCAGGTTCAAATCGATGTCTTCGATTTTGCTGTTGAGTTTGGCGGCGATGTAGTAGCGCATCCACTCGGGGTTCAGGCCTTGTTCCAGATAGGATTTGGCGGTGATAAACGTGCCGCGCGATTTGGACATTTTTTGTCCGTCCACGGTCAAAAAGCCGTGTGCGTACACGCCGGTCGGGGCGCGGTGGCCGGAGAAATGCAGCATGGCGGGCCAGAACAGGGCGTGGAAATAGAGGATGTCTTTGCCGATGAAATGGTACATCTCGGTTTGGCTGTCGGCTTTGAAGTATTCGTCAAAATCGACGCCGATGCGGTCGCACAGGTTTTTAAACGACGCCATGTAGCCGACGGGCGCGTCCAGCCAGACGTAGAAGTATTTGCCCGGCGCGTCGGGGATTTCGAAACCGAAATACGGCGCGTCGCGGGAAATGTCCCAGTCGGACAGGGTGGTTTCTTCGCCTTCGCCCAGCCATTCTTTCATTTTGTTGAGGGCTTCGGGTTGTAGATGGGGCTTGCCGTCGTGCGGGTTGTTGCCGGAAGTCCATGCTTTGAGGAAGTCGGCGCATTCGCCCAGTTTGAAGAAGAAGTGTTCGGATTCGCGCAATTCGGGTTTGGCACCGGAAACGGC
This sequence comes from Neisseria mucosa, assembly GCA_003028315.1. NCBI lineage: Bacteria > Pseudomonadati > Pseudomonadota > Betaproteobacteria > Neisseriales > Neisseriaceae > Neisseria > Neisseria mucosa. The sequence continues at coordinate 2,315,466 of CP028150.1, forward strand.
GGAATACGGGTTAATCAGTTCGGTCGGGGAATAGGTCGTGCCGCAGACTTCGCAGTTGTCGCCGTATTGGTCTTGGGCGTGGCATTTGGGGCATTCGCCTTTGACGAAGCGGTCGGGCAGGAACATTTGTTTTTCGGGGTCGAAAAGCTGCTCGATGACGCGGCTCTCAATCTTGCCGTTGGCTTTCAGCGCGCGGTAAATGTCTTGGGAAAACTGTTTGTTTTCAGGGGAATGGGTGCTGTAATAATTGTCGTAGCCGATGAAAAAGCCGGTGAAGTCGGCGAGGTGCTCTTCACGCACTTTGGCAATCATGTCTTCGGGCGCAATGCCTTGTTTTTGCGCGGCAAGCATCACGGGCGTACCGTGGGTATCGTCGGCGCAGCAGTAGTGGCATTCGTGGCCGCGCAGTTTTTGAAAGCGCACCCAAACGTCGGTTTGGATGTGTTCGACCATGTGGCCGAGGTGAATGCTGCCGTTGGCATAGGGCAGCGCGGAGGTAACGAGGATTTTGCGTGTCATGGTTTATGCTTGGGAAAACAATGGATAAAGATGGGGAATTATACCGTAAATCGTGCGGGCGAGACGGGGGAAAGGTCGTCTGAAAAAGGGGATTTAAGGTTTCAGACGACTTTTTATATCGACGCTGCCGCTGACGCAAATCAAGCGCAGGCAAATCCCGCCTTTACCGATGCGTCCCGTTCGCGGATAATTGAGAACATTCCCATTTCCGTTTCCAACTTTGACAAAGGATACATCATGGCATTTCTGAAACTGACCGAACAAAACGTGCAGGGCAAAACCGTCCTCATCCGCGCCGATATGAACGTGCCGTTCAAAGACGGCAAAATCAGCGACGACACCCGTATCCGCGCCTCGCTCGCGTCCATCAAATACTGCCTGGACAACGGCGCGTCCGTTATCGTGATGACCCACTTGGGCCGTCCGACCGAAGGCGAGTTCCACCCCGAAGACGATGTCGCCCCCGTTGCCGCGCACTTGGGCAGCCTGTTGGGCAAAGACGTGAAAGTATTAAACGACTGGCGTGAAAACAAACCCGCCCTGAACGCGGGCGATGTCGTCATGCTGCAAAACGTGCGCATCAACAAAGGCGAGAAGAAAAACGATTTGGAACTGGGCAAAGCCTATGCCGCCTTGTGCGACGTGTTCGTCAACGACGCGTTCGGCACCGCCCACCGCGCCCAAGCCTCGACCGAAGCCGTCGCCCAAGCCGCGCCCGTTGCCTGCGCCGGCGTATTGATGGCGGGCGAACTCGACGCTTTAGGCAAAGCCCTGAAACAGCCTGCACGCCCGATGGTGGCGATTGTCGCCGGCAGCAAAGTGTCCACCAAACTGACCATCCTCGAATCGCTGGCGGACAAAGTCGACCAACTCATCGTCGGCGGCGGTATCGCCAACACCTTCCTGTTGGCGGAAGGCAAAGCCATCGGCAAATCTTTGGCGGAACATGATTTGGTGGAAGAATCCAAAAAAATTATGGCGAAAATGGCGGCCAAAGGCGGCTCCGTACCGCTGCCGACCGATGTCGTCGTTGCCAAAGCCTTTGCCGCCGATGCTGAAGCAGTCGTGAAAGACATTGCCGACGTTGCCGAAGACGATATGATTTTGGACATCGGCCCGAAATCCGCCGCCGCACTTGCCGAACTGCTTAAAGCCGCAGGCACTGTGGTGTGGAACGGTCCGGTCGGCGTGTTCGAGTTTGATCAGTTCGCGGGCGGCACGAAAGCCCTTGCCGAAGCCATCGCCCAAAGCAAAGCGTTCTCGATTGCGGGCGGCGGCGACACGCTGGCGGCGATTGCCAAATTTGGCGTTACCGACCAAATCGGCTACATCTCCACCGGCGGCGGCGCGTTCCTCGAATTCTTGGAAGGCAAAGAGTTGCCTGCCGTAGCCGCTTTGGAAAAACGCGGCGCGTAAGCGGTTTGACGTAAAAAAGAGGTCGTCTGAAAACCTATTTTTGGGGGTTCAGACGACCTCTTCTTCTTTTCGCGGATTATTCCGCTGCACGGTTCAGTGCCGAACGAATCAGCATCTGCGTGCCGAACCAGCCCCAGTAAATGCGGTGATGGACAATTTTTCCACCGGCAATCTGCATGAGTTCCAAAATATCTACTTGATCGCCGTCGGGCGTTTCGCGCGGGTATTCCCAAACCAGCGTGTCCCCCGTCGTGAAATGCGTGCCGTTACGATACCAGCGTACCAATTCATTCGGTCGGCGGCGCGTTCCTTCTTCTAAAAAAGCCAGGATGTCGGCTTTGCCGCGCAAAATGCCGCTTTGCCGCTGCATGATAAGGGGAACGAGCGGGCTTTCGAAAACGGCGTTGTCGTCATACAGGCTGATCAGTCGGGCGGTGTCGCGGTTTTTGGCAAACTCGTGCCAGTCGTTGTAAATGCGTTCGAAATCGTTCATAAAGGTCGTTTTTCGGTCTGCCGGACTCTAATTTTTCCGCGCAGTAACAAATTCCGCCAAGAGCCGCAAATGCAGGGCTTTTGCGCCGAAGGGTTCGAGCAGGGCGGCGGCTTCGGCGGTCAGGGTTTCGGCGTAGGCGCGGGCGGCTTGCAGACCCATCAGTTTGACATAGGTCGGTTTGTCGTTGTCGCTGTCTTTGCCGGCGGTTTTGCCCAAGGTGGCGGTATCGGCTTCGCAGTCCAACACGTCGTCGATGACTTGGAACGCCAAGCCGAGTTTGGCGGCGTAGTTGTCCAAGGTGCGGACGTCGTCTGAATCCAAATCGGGGCAGGCAAGCGCGCCCAATACGACGGCGGCGCGGATGAGGGCGCCGGTTTTGAGGCTGTGCATCTGTTCCAACTGCGCCTGATTCATGGCTTTGCCGACGTTGGCAAGGTCGATGGCTTGTCCGCCCGCCATGCCGAGGCTGCCGGATGCTTTGGCGAGCGTAGACAACATGGCGATTTGGCGTTCGGAGGGCAGTCCGGTCGGACGGCTCAATACGTCGAAGGCTTGGGTTTGCAGCGCGTCGCCGACCAAGAGGGCGGTGGCTTCGTCGTATTTCACATGGCAGGTCGGTTTGCCGCGCCGCAGGCTGTCGTTGTCCATTGCGGGCATATCGTCATGAACCAAGGAATAGACGTGCACCATTTCAATCGCCGCCATGGCTTGTTCGACGGCGTTTTGGTCGGCATCGTCCAATTCGGACGCGGCGAGCACCAAGAGCGGGCGCAGCCGTTTGCCGCCGCCGAGGGTAACGTAACGCATGGCTTCGTGCAGCGTGTGCGGCACTTGGTTTTCAGACGGCAGGAAACGCTCCAGCAGCAATTCTGTCTGCGCTTGGGCTTTTTGCTGCCATGCTTTCAATTCATTCGCCGGGTTCAAGGTTCAGCTCCTTCAGTTCGCCCGCGTCCAATACTTGCAGTTTTTGTTCGACTTCCGCCAGCTTGGTTTGGCAGTATCTGACCAGCTCGTTGCCTTCCTGATAGGCTGCCAGAGCATCTTCCAGCGGCATTTCGCTGCTTTGCATGGACTGGGTCAGGGTTTCGAGGCGGGCGAGGGCTTCTTCAAAGGATTTGGGGGCTTTTTTCATGATGATGCGGGCAAAAAATCAAAGCGGTATTGTAGCATTTTATGGGCTGCTTCTTGGTCAGGAACGGAAAAAGGTCGTCTGAAAACCTGATTTCCAAGTTTTCAGACGACCTTTTGAGCTGATGATACGGTAAAAATCAGTCTTTCAGCATGGCGGCGCCGAACGTACCGCTCTTGCCTTCGCTCGGATGGTCGAAGCGGCCGGCCATTTCTTCCGCCTGCGGACCCAGGAAAATGCCCGACATACTGTTTTTAGTTGTCCCGTCCACATAAACAAAACGGTTACCGGCGATATTGGCCTGGAGCATTACGGGGTTAAAACGTCCTTCTGCCGAATAAACACCGCCGGTCAGCGATTTTTCACCAAAATCAACATTGAACAAGGATGAGCCGACAGTGTTGATGTTGGATGCGTCATTGTAGAACGCATTGCCTTGGTAGATAGCCGAACCGGTTTGCGGCATGGCTTCGACAGGCGTCATCAGGCCTTGGTAGAACACCAGGGATGAATTGAGCTCGCCGTTGTCCTTTTTGCTTCCGTAAAAACCGTAATGGCCGTATTGCAGATGCGTACCGATGGCGCGGATAATTTTGTTATCCGATAAGGACAGCATACCGTTTGCCGCGTCAAATGTTTGTGGCAGCAGGTTGATTTTTTGTCCGTTGACTTCGAGGACATCAGGATTACCCACTCTGTTAATCACTTTGTTATCGGCACCGTCAACCGACAACATGGTGTAAAAACCGCCGATTGATTGCATAGCCGGAGCAACCTCCGCTTTTGGGGTAACTTCTTCAGCGGCTTTGCGTTCTTCTTCAGCTTTAGCTTTAGCGGCTTCTTCAGCGGCCTTGCGTTCTTCTTCAGCTTTAACTTTTGCAGCTTCTTCAGTAGCTTTACGTTCAGCTTCGGCTTTAGCTTTGGCAGCCTCTTCAGCGGCCTTGCGTTCTTCTTCAGCTTTAACTTTTGCAGCTTCCTCAGCAGCTTTACGTTCGGCTTCTGCTTTAGCTTTGGCAGCTTCTTCGGCAGCTTTGCGCTCGGCTTCAGCTTTGGCTTTTGCAGCTTCTTCCGCAGCTTTTCGTTCCGCTTCAGCCTTGGCTTTAGCTTTGGCAGCTTCTTCGGCAGCTTTGCGTTCTTCTTCAGCTTTAGCTTTAGCGGCTTCTTCAGCGGCCTTGCGTTCTTCTTCAGCTTTAACTTTTGCAGCTTCTTCAGCAGCTTTACGTTCAGCTTCGGCTTTAGCTTTGGCAGCCTCTTCAGCGGCCTTGCGTTCTTCTTCAGCTTTAACTTTTGCAGCTTCCTCAGCAGCTTTACGTTCGGCTTCAGCTTTGGCTTTAGCAGCTTCTTCCGCAGCTTTGCGCTCGGCTTCTGCTTTAGCTTTAGCAGCTTCTTCCGCAGCTTTACGTTCCGCTTCAGCTTTGGCTTTAGCAGCTTCTTCAGCGGCTTTACGTTCAGCCTCTGCCTTGGCTTTAGCAGCCTCTTCGGCAGCTTTACGTTCAGCTTCAGCTTTAGCTTTGGCAGCTTCTTCGGCAGCTTTGCGCTCGGCTTCAGCTTTGGCTTTTGCAGCTTCCTCAGCCGCTTTGCGTTCAGCTTCAGCTTTGGCTTTTGCAGCTTTTTCAGCCTCTTCTGCCGCTTTACGTTCGGCTTCAGCTTTGGCAGCCTCTTCAGCGGCCTTGCGTTCTTCTTCAGCTTTAACTTTTGCAGCTTCCTCAGCAGCTTTACGTTCGGCTTCGGCTTTAGCTTTGGCGGCTTCTTCCGCAGCTTTTCGTTCCGCTTCGGCTTTGTCGTTGCTATCCGCTTTTACGTCTTGATTCTGGTTTTCAGACGACGTTTGTGTTGAATTTACGGAATCTTCGACTTCTTTATGGATATTTTCTTCAGATGCTTCTAAAGCATTATTTGCATCAGCTTGATTACCGGCAGGAGGGGTTGCCGTTCTTTCCGTTTGTCCGGATGGATTCGGAATATTGCCCGGCTGGACAATCGGGTAAGTCGGGGTTGGAGCGACAGACGGTGTACCGCCTCCGCCACCTCCTCCACAGGCTGTTAATATTGAAACGGCAATACAAGATAAGATATGAGGGTAAGGCGTTTTCATCGTAATGTTCTCAATTTAAAGTAGTTATGTGAAAATCATTCTATGCGTGTTTCATTTTTATGTCATCTGATTTTTGCGACGAAAGGTATCATTTTTAGTTAAACGGTTTATTTTATTTGCATTTTTTTAGTGTAAAATATGCAAAAAGCGTGATAAATGGTCGTTTTTTATACTCAAACGGTATGTTTTTATTGTGTTATAATCCGCACTTCATACAGGTCGGACAGACAGTCGCCGCGTATCGCGTAAGGCATACGGGGAGGAAAGTCCGGGCTCCGCAGAGCAGGATGCCGGCTAACGGCCGGGCGCGGAAACGCGACGGAAAGTGGAACAGAAAGCAATACCGCCGACGGCCACCTTCGGGCGGCACGGGTAAGGGTGAAAAGGTGCGGTAAGAGCGCACCGTGCACTTGGTAACAAGGCGCAGCAGGCTAAACCCCATCCGGAGCAAGACCAAACAGAACGCATTGACGCTGCTCGCCGAGCGTTCGGGTAGGTTGCTGGAGTGCATCAGTAATGGTGTGCCTAGAGGAATGACTGTCCGAGACAGAACCCGGCTTACCGTCCGGCCTGTATGTCCCGATTATTGAAAAAGGTCGTCTGAAAAATAGAAATCTGTTTTTCAGACGACCTTTTGCTTTATCCGGGCAATCTATCAGTTTGACAGTTTTTTAATATTACGTTAAAAAAGGTTATGCCATATATGGCTGAAAAATGGACGGTGCAAAATGTGCCGCAACTGAAAATAAAAGGCGGTTTCAACGCCTTTGGAGAACTTTTATGTCTGACAACTACTCCGCCCGCAAGGGAAAAACCTTCTTCGGGCATCCCATCCAGCTTTCTACTCTGTTCCACATCGAATTGTGGGAACGTTTCTCGTTTTACGGTATGCAGGGTATCTTATTGATTTATCTGTATTACACTGCCGACAAAGGCGGTTTGGGCATAGACAAGTCGCTCGCCGGCGGCATCGTCGGCGCGTACGGCGGCAGTGTTTATTTGTCCACCATACTCGGCGCATGGCTTGCCGACCGGATTTGGGGCGCGGAAAAAACGCTGTTTATTTCCGGCATCGTGGTCATGCTCGGACACATCGTTTTGGCAATCGCACCGGGTCTCTACGGTCTGCTGTGCGGCTTGGTACTTATCGCATTGGGCAGCGGCGGCGTGAAATCGTCGGCAAGCTCGATGGTCGGCTCGCTTTATGAGGCGGACGATATGAAGCCCCTGCGCGATGCGGGTTTTTCGATTTTCTATATCTCCATCAACATCGGCGGCTTCTTAGGCCCGCTCCTGACCGGCTTGCTGCAAACCGAGATGGGTTTCCACTATGGTTTCGGCGCGGCGGCAGTCGGTATGGCTTTGGGGCTGTGGCGTTACTCCGTCGGGCGCAAACTGCTGCCGCACACGCCTGCGCCCAATCCTTTGCGTCCTGAAAAAGTGAAAACCGCTGCGGCAATAGGTGTGTTGATTGTCTTAATTGTCGGCAGCCTGATTGCGTCAGACACGCTCAATTTGGACAACTTCTCCAAATTCCTGCTCGGCACGGTCATCCTCACCGTCATCGCCTATTTCGCGCGACTGCTCGGCAGCAGCCATGTGTCGTCTGAAAACAAACGCTACATCACCGCCTATATTCCGCTGTTTCTGACCATCTGCCTGTTTTGGGCTGTCTGGTTCCAAGTTTATACTGTGGCAACGGTGTACTTTGACGAAACGGTTGACCGAACCATAGGCGGCTGGACTGTCCCCGTTGCCTGGAAAGATTCCATCCAAAGCATGTGGGTCGTTCTCTTTTCCGGCGTGATGGCGGCGATTTGGACGAAAATGGGCAAACACCAGCCGAAAACCCCATTGAAATTTACATTGGCGATGATTGTCGTCGGCGTATCCTATCTTGGGTTTGTACCGTATATCTCATCCGGCACGCCCATGCCGATCATCGTTTTCGCGCTGATCCTGCTTGCCATCACCATAGGCGAACTCATGATCTCTCCGATTTCGCTTTCCGTTTCCACCAAAATCGCCCCACCCATGTTCAAAACCCAAATGGTCGCGCTCAATTTCTTAGGGCTCTCATTGGGCTTCACTTTGGGCGGCGTGCTGTTTAAAGAAGGATTCAACGATAAAGCACCGCTGGATTTCTACTGGATGCTTTGCGGCATAGGCGTGATAACCGGTGTGGTATTGTTATTGCTTGTTCCCGTTTTGAATAAAATGCTCAAAGGCGCGGATTAAAAACCGCTCTGAGCAAGACATACAAAAGGTCGTCTGAAACCTGAATCTTGGTTTTCAGACGACCTTTCGCGTATGGATAAGGTTTAATCTTATTTGCCGATGCAGAAGCGCGAGAAAATCACGCCTAGCAAATCGTCGGCGGTAAATTCGCCGGTGATTTCGCTGCACGCGTTTTGGGCGAGGCGCAGGTGTTCGGCGAAAAGCTCGATTTGGTTGTTGTCGCAGAGGGCGGCGTTTTCCAGCTCGGCTTCGGCTTCGTGCAGGGCGTTGAGATGGCGGCTGCGGGCGAGGAACAGGCTTTCGCTTTCGCCCTGCCAGCCGATTTCCTGCAACAGTGCGTGTTTGAGCAAATCGAGACCCGCGCCGGTTTTGGCGGACAGGCTGATGACGGTGTCCGCGCCGGTTTGCGCGAGGCCGTCTGAACGGACGGCGACGGGTTCGCCGGTCAGGTCGGCTTTGTTGTGGATTTCGATTTTTTTCAAACCTTCGGGCAGGCTGTTCAAAATGGCTTGGGTTTTGGCGTTCACGCCTTCGCGCGGGTCAATCAGAATCAGGGCGACATCGGCTTCGGAGACGGCTTTGCGGCTGCGCTCGATGCCGATTTGTTCGACCACGTCGTCGGTTTCGCGCAGGCCGGCGGTGTCGATGATGTGGACGGGCACGCCGTCGAGGGTGATTTGTTCGCGCACGGTGTCGCGGGTGGTGCCGGCGATGTCGGTTACGATGGCGATGTCGTCGCCCGCCAAGGCGTTGAGCAGGCTGGATTTGCCGACGTTGGGCGCGCCGACGAGGACGACGTTCATGCCTTCGCGCAAAATCGCGCCTTGTTCCGCGCTGGCAAGGACGGTTTTCAGACGACCTTGCAGGGCTTGGAGCTTGCCGCGCGCGTCGGCGGCTTCGAGAAAATCGATGTCTTCTTCGGGGAAGTCCAGCGTGGCTTCGACCAGCATCCGCAGGGTGATAAGGTCGTCCACCAGCTCGTGTATGTGTCGGGAAAACGCGCCTTTTAACGAACGCAACGCCATGCGTGCGGCGGACTTGCTGGAGGCGTCGATGAGGTCGGCGACGCTTTCGGCTTGGGCAAGGTCGAGTTTGTTGTTGAGGAAGGCGCGTTTGGTAAATTCGCCCGGCTCTGCCATACGCGCGCCCAGTTCGAGGCAGCGCGAAAGCAGCATGTCCATCACGACGGGGCCGCCGTGTCCCTGCAATTCAATCACGTCTTCGCCGGTAAAGCTGGCGGGGGCGGCGAAGTAGAGCAGGATGCCGTTGTCTATCGGCTGCCCGTCGCCGCCGAGAAAGTCGGTGTAAAGCGCGGTGCGCGGTTTGGGCGTTTTGCCGCCGCTGAGTGTTTGTGCCAAAGGCAGCAGGTTTTTGCCGGAAAGGCGGATAACGCCGACGCCGCCGCGTCCGGGGGCGGTGGCGATGGCGGCGATGGTGGGTTGGGATGCGGACATGGCTGGCTCGTATCGGGAATTTGATGAGCAGTATTATATAGTGATTTCACAATGATAAAGGTCGTCTGAAAACAAGAGGCAGGCGAGGTTTATTTGCTACCGTACCGAATCGATAAAAAGAAAGAAATTGTCGAACTTCTGGAAAGAAGTGTGGAACAGACGCCGGGCAAGGCTCGAAATCACTTGCACGCGCTCTCGGACACCCTGTCGGGTAGGCTGCGGTATCGAGATTTTCACCGCTTTTCCAACGTCTGCATGGGATAATATCATGCTTACATTAAGAATAAATAATATTTCAGAAGGACAAAAGGTCGTCTGAAAAAGGGAGATTTAAGGTTTCAGACGACCTTTTGCCTTTCCGCTTTCTTTGCATATTCTTTGTCTAACTTGACATTTCCTTGCTGTCGCAACACCATAAAGGCAGATTCGGCAGCCGGTTCGAGCCTGCCGTCGTGTTTTTTATCAACCGAAAGGCTATCTACGATGACACAATCCACTCACGATCCTTACGCGGATTACCGCGAGCTGACGCTTCGGGGCATGATACTCGGTGCGCTGATTACCGTTATCTTTACCGCGTCGAACGTTTACCTCGGTTTGAAAGTCGGTCTGACCTTTGCTTCGTCGATTCCGGCGGCGGTGATTTCGATGGCGGTTTTGAAGTTTTGCAAAGGCAGCAATATTTTGGAAAACAATATGGTGCAGACGCAGGCTTCGGCGGCGGGTACGCTTTCGACCATCATCTTCGTCCTGCCCGGTTTGCTGATGGCGGGCTACTGGAGCGGTTTTCCGTTTTGGCAGACGACGCTTTTATGTATTGCCGGCGGGATTTTGGGGGTGATTTTCACCATTCCGCTGCGTTACGCGATGGTGGTGAAAAGCGAGTTGCCTTATCCCGAAGGCGTGGCGGCAGCGGAGATTTTGAAAGTCGGCAGCCACGAGGAAGAGGAAGGCCGTCAGGGCGGCAGCGGCATTAAAGAGCTGGCGGCAGGCGGCGCGTTGGCGGGCTTTATGAGCTTTTGTTCCAACGGTTTGCGCGTGATTGCCGACAGCGCGAGTTATTGGTTTAAAAGCGGCACGGCGATTTTCCAACTGCCGATGGGCTTTTCGCTGGCATTGTTGGGCGCGGGCTACTTGGTCGGACTGACGGGCGGTATCGCCATCCTGCTGGGCATTTCGATTGCTTGGGGCATTGCCGTGCCGTATTTTTCATCGCACATTCCGCAGCCTGCCGATATGGAAATGGCAGCGTTTGCGATGAAGCTGTGGAAGGAAAAAGTACGCTTTATCGGCGCGGGTACCATCGGTATCGCGGCGGTTTGGACGCTTTTGATGCTGCTCAAGCCGATGCTCGAAGGCCTGAGAATGTCGTTCAAGAGTTTCGGCGGCGGTACGCCCGCTGCGGAACGCGCCGAACAGGATTTGTCACCTAAAGCCATGATTTTTTGGGTATTGTCCATGATGCTGATTTTGGGCGTATCGTTTTATCACTTTATCGGCGATTCGCACATTACGGGTGGCATGGCTTGGCTTTTGGTGGTCGTTTGCACGCTTTTGGCTTCCGTCATCGGCTTTTTGGTCGCCGCTGCCTGCGGTTATATGGCAGGTTTGGTCGGCTCGTCTTCCAGCCCGATTTCCGGCGTGGGCATCGTTTCCATCGTTATCATTTCGCTGGTGTTGTTGGTCGTGGGCGAATCCGGCGGCTTGATGGCGGATGAAGCCAACCGCAAATTCCTGCTGGCGCTGACCTTGTTCTGCGGCTCAGCAGTGATTTGTGTGGCTTCGATTTCCAACGACAACCTGCAAGACTTGAAAACCGGCTACCTGCTCAAAGCAACGCCGTGGAGGCAACAGATTGCGTTGATTATCGGCTGTATCGTAGGCGCATTCGTCATCTCGCCCGTGTTGGAACTGCTCTACGAAGCTTATGGCTTTACCGGCGCAATGCCGCGCGAAGGCATGGACGCGGCGCAGGCTTTGGCGGCTCCCCAAGCGACTTTGATGACGACCATCGCCTCGGGCATTTTCGCCCACAACCTCGAATGGGCGTACATCTTCACCGGAATCGCGATCGGCGCGGTGTTGATCGTCGTCGATTTGGTGTTGAAAAAATCGTCCGGCGGCAAACGCGCACTGCCCGTCCTCGCCGTCGGCATGGGCATCTACCTGCCCCCGTCCGTCAATATGCCCATCGTGATCGGCGCAGTGTTGGCGGCGGTGTTGAAACACATCATCGGCAAGAAAGCGGAAAACCGTGAAGGTCGTCTGAAAAACGCCGAGCGTATCGGAACCTTGTTCTCCGCCGGTTTGATTGTCGGCGAAAGCCTGGTCGGCGTAGTGATGGCATTCATCATCGCCTTCTCCGTGACCAACGGCGGCTCCGACGCCCCGCTCGCGCTGGGTCTAGAAAACTGGGAAACCACCGCATCCTGGCTGGGACTGGCATTCTTCATCACAGGCATGGTGTTCTTCGCCCAACGCGTGTTGAAAGCAGGACGCGTCAAGTAAGTTGGGTTTGAAAATAAAGAGGTCGTCTGAAAACTTGGGATTCAGGTTTTCAGACGACCTTGTTTTTATCTGCGGTCTTCAATCTCTCTCGTCTGGCTGGGGAGGGGGGCTACAGGCTGAACGAATTTGATTTTACCCAAAGCCATAGAACCACCCCCATCCTAACCTTCCCCCGCCGGACGGGGGAAGGAACAGATTGCCGTTGAAGCAAACCGTAGCGTGGGCTTTGCCCGCGATATGAATGCCAAAATGAAAGCACATTCGGCTATTGTCTGATTTTGATTACTTAAATGATGGATTTCGTGGGCAAAGCCCACGCTACTTGAGTTATCCAAAATCTGTATTGATTGAATACACGGGTCACGGGTATGAACGGGTTTGTTTCTTTAAAACCCGAATCTTAAAGTTTCAGACGACCTCGTTTTTATCCGAAAACCGCCCCCTCTCCCGTCTGGCGGGAGAGGGCTGGGGAGAGGGTGGCTCTACGGGGCAAACGAATTTGATTTTACCCAGAGCCATAGAACCACCCCCATCCTAACCTTCCCCCGCCCGACTGGGGAAGGGACAGGTTGCCGTTGAAGCAATCCGTAGCGTGGGCTTTGCCTGCGAAATGAATACACGGAAACAGATAACTGATTCAGATTATTAAACAGCAGATTTCGTGGGCAAAGCCCTCGCTACGGGTTCGGTTGCTCCAAGTATGTATCGAGTCAATAAAAAGGTCGTCTGAAACCTTGAATTTCAAGTTTCAGACGACCTTTTTCATGCCTGCTATATTATGGTGAAACCCGTCAAATCACTTCCAAAACAAAATATTGGCGCAATTTGTCGTACACTTTGTCGGTTACGTTGATGCAGCCGTTGGTGATGATGCGGTCGGAGACGACGTTGGAAGCGATGCGCTGCATACGGCGCTCGGAGGGTTTGAGCGTCCAGACGCGGTGCAGGGCGAAGAGGAAGTCTTTTTCCTGCTTGAAGCCGATGATTTCGCCGCCGTAGCCGGGTTTGGAAGTCTTCATCAACTGCATATCAAATGTGCCTTTCGGCGTGGTTTTGCCGATGAGCACGGGGTAACACTGGGCATCGTCGGTGAAACACAGCTCGGCTTTGGCGGTGTTGACGATGACTTTTTTGCGTTGCATGTATTCTTTGGCGGCATCGGCTGCGGCAAAGCTGTTCAGCCCTGCCAGCAGCGATACGCCGAGGATGATTCTTTTAAACATGTTTTCCTGTTATTTGCGGATGCGGTGGTGGGTTTCGGGCGCAACCTCGCGGATGATGATTTGAGGTTCAGGCGCGGGTTGTGGGGCAACTTCTTGTACGGGCGGGCAGACGGCGTCTTCCGGGAAGACGGCTTTCCAATGGAAGCTGCGGGCGTATTTATGTTTGTCAAACAAGACTTTGTATTGGCAGGTGGTAATGCCTTCTACGCCGGAGCCGATGTCGGGATTGGCGGGAACGCCGGGAGTGCGGAAGTGGAAGAGGTAGTTCCATTCACGCACGCCGAACATACCTTCATCGTAGTGCGGACGGCCGAGGATTTTGTAAATGTCGTCTTTGCTCAGACCCGGTTTCATCTGTTCGAGTTCATCGGCGGTAGGGAATGTGCCTTGGTTTTTGTTGAAGGTTACGGAGTAGGGTTTCGGAAAGACGGGGTTGTCCGTCGTTCCGTCGGCTTTAACGTGGCTTTTGCCGGCGCAGGCGGACAATACGGCTGCGGCAGCGAGGTAAAGGGCGGTTTTGGCGATGCGGGACGTTTTCATGGTTAATCCTTTTTCATGTTGGCGGCTTCGGTTATGCCTCTGCCGCATGGAAAAATACGATTTACCCGCACGCTGCCCTTTGTGCAGATGCCGTTTATTGTCACTTTGTAACAATTTCATACGAATATAATTGGAAATGATGGTACATCGGCTTCAGGCAAGCGTGTGTCCGGGTCGGGTAAAATCGCGTTACTGGTTGTTTATTTTGATGTTTAATCAAATTTAAGGCGAAATGTTAATTTCTTGTTCAGATTCCATGCAAGTTTTATGCCAATTTTTTAAAAAGGTCGTCTGAAACGCTTATCCGTGTTTCAGACGACCTTTCGCTTTCAGGATTTAAAAAAACGGATTGTGCCGTTTTTCATGCCCGATGTCGGTCATTCTGCCGTGTCCCGCGATGACGCGGGTGTCTTCGGGCAGGACGAACAGTTTGGTGCGGATATTATGGATGAGGTCGGCGTGGTTGCCGCGCGGAAAGTCGGTTCTGCCTATGGTTTCGTAAAACAATACGTCGCCGGCGATGAGCAGCCCTGCTTCGGCGCAGTAGAAAACGACGTGACCGGGCGTGTGACCGGGGATGTGCAGGACTTGGAAGGCGTGGCTGCCGACCTTGAGCGTTTCGCCTTCGGTCAGCCAGCGGGTCGGCTCGAATGCGGGGGAAACGGGAAAGCCGTATTGGGCGGTCGTTTCGGGCAGGGCTTGGAGCAGGAAATCGTCGTCTGCATGAGGGCCGATGACGGGGACGGGGCAGTGTTCCCGCAATTCCACCACGCCGCCGGCATGGTCGAGGTGTCCGTGGGTCAGCCAAATGGCGGTCAGGGTGAGGTTTTTCGCGTCCAGCTCTTGCAGGAGGTAGGGAACATCGCCGCCGACATCGGTCAGGACGGCTTCGCGGGTTTCGTCATCCCACAAAAGGGTACAGTTTTGGCGGAAAGGGGTAACGGCAATGATTTCGGCTTGAAGTGCCATGAGGCGGGATTCCTTGGGTAGTGGTTGGACGGGTATTGAACTTCGTTGAAACGATGAAGCGATGTTTTCAGACGACCTTCGGTCTGTTTATGCGGTATCATTATTATATTTGAAATAATCACTCACATTACTGGAACGTTTATGAGAACTTCAATGCAGGGCATGATACCGATTTTTGCCGCTTTTTTCATCCAAACGGCGCTCGGCGCGGATTTGATGCTGGCGCAGGAATACAAAGACCAAGACATTACAGGCTGGGCGATGAGCGAGAAGCTCGACGGCGTGCGCGCATATTGGGACGGGCGGCAACTGATCAGCAGGCAGGGCTACGCGTTCACGCCGCCCAAAGGTTTTACCGCGCAGTTCCCGCCCTATCCGCTCGACGGCGAGCTGTATAGCGGGCGCGGACAGTTTGAACAGATTTCCGCCGCCGTGCGCTCGTCTTCCGGCGACTGGCGCGGCATCCGCCTGCACGTTTTCGACGTACCCAAAGCGCAGGGCAATCTCTACCAACGCCTCGCAGTCGCAACGCAATGGCTGAAAACGCATCCGAACGCGCCGATCACCATCATCCCGCAAATCAAAGTGCGCGACCGGCAGCACGCGATGGATTTTTTGAAACAAATCGAAGCGCAGGGCGGCGAAGGCGTGATGCTGCGCCAGCCGGAATCGCGTTACAGCGGCGGCAGGAGCAGCCAATTATTGAAGCTGAAAAGCCAATACGACGACGAATGCACGGTAACGCGGCATTATGAAGGCAAAGGGCGCAACGCCGGACGGCTGGGCGCAGTCGGCTGCAAAAACCGACACGGCGAATTCCGTATCGGAAGCGGCTTCAAAGACAAAGACCGCGACAACCCGCCCAAAATCGGCGCGGTCATCACATACCGCTACCGCGGCTTCACACAAAAAGGCACGCCGAAATTTGCCACGTTTGTGCGGGTCAGGACGGACAGGTGAAAGCGGATGGATGAAAGGTCGTCTGAAAACCGTATTTTTAAGTTTTCAGACGACCTTTTTATAAAGATGGATGGATACTGAATCGGTTTTCTGCTTTGGGGGCGGGAAGGGGTGGCTTTGGCATATGGTGTACAATTTTCGTTTGATTGGTTTCATAAAGAGATAAATGATGGGTTTTGATATTTTAATTGTTGATGGTTTGATTGAAGAAAGTCTCCTATTTTTCGATGAGAAACAATACGATGAAGCGATTGAAAAACTGCTTGATGCTTTGGAGGCGATTACGGATAAAAGCACCCTGATTAGAGAGCAAATCTTGATTCAATCTAAACTTGGCAGTTGTTATCTTGAACTGCTTAGGAGAAATAACAGCACATCCGAAGTAGGAAAATTTGCTAAGTGTGAGGCTAACAAATATTTTTCTGATGCTTATGCACAATTATCACAATTAAGTGGTGAAACAGAAAAAAAAGGATGGGAGAAAATAATCTATCAGGGTTTAAGAGACCTTGATTACCTCAATGAAGACTGGAGTTCCTATTTCGAGAAGAAAAAACAAGAAATACAGGAATCGCTTTTCAAAAGCGAAACTTCACAACCGCAAGATGCCGTTGCAACCGTGTTGGCGGTTCTCCATATTACGCCGATAGAGTTGGGTTTTACCCCGATGGCGCATTACACTTCACCCCATGTATGCCATATATTGTTCGGGATTGGTGGCAACGAAATCGACAGTAAGATGCGGCTCGGCAGCTCTACTTATATGAACGACCCGTCCGAGGGCAAGAGTTTGCTGGACTTGCTAAACCAGCAAGATTTAGGGTTGGAAAACAAGGCGGATAGCTCGTCCTACAATGCTTTTTTTGCCTGCTTCTCCAGCCGCGTCAACGATTTGAACCAGTTTCGCCTGTATGGTAAAGAAAACGGCGTAGAGGCTTCGGGCTGCTGCCTGGTGTTCAATAGAAATGGGGATTGGTTGAGAGAAGTAGATATTTCTGTTCCATTCCGTAGTCTTGCCAACAAATCAGGCAGGTCACAGACAAAAGTAGAAGCATTTATCCAAAGATTCAACGAGCGGATGATGGAAGCCGAAATGTCAGATTCTGCATACATAAAGCTACCGCTTTATCAAGTCGCTTATATCGCTTACAAAGATGAATATATTGCGGACAAGAAATGCGGGATATGGCTTTCTGCGTCAAATAAGCCATTCGACCTTCATCAAAATTTAGTACAAAAAAATTCGGGTTCGTCCATTCGATTCAAGTTAAACGCAAATATCAATCGATTCGGTATCCGCCTGAAACCCGTCGGAAATGAAGAATGGCATCAGTTCCGCTTGGAAAAATTAAAAGAAGCGTTGGAAGAGCTTATCGGGTGTTTCAAGGATAAATCCGCCGTCAGCGACGAAGATAAAAAAGCCTTGGAATACATCCGCTATCTGTTTAAAGACTTCGCTTTCCGCGATGAAGAAGAGTTCCGCCTGTTGGTCATCAAGCCGATCGATTCGAAGAAAATCAAATTTTGCGATAAGACCCAATCCGTCTATATCCCTTATGCCGATATACGGAATCAGGCGGACGAAGTGATTTTGGGCACGAATTACGAAAAAACCGGCAATCAACGCAAGGCGGAAGTGTTCCGCTATCAGATGAAAGAAAAATGCCCCGACGTCAAAGTCTCCCGCTCGACGCTGCCGATTAATCCGCCGAATAAGTAGATTGGTTTGCTTAATTTTCGATATGGGTGCTTATTGTCAATCGTCATTCCCGCCGTAGCCTGTCCTCGCGTAGACGGGGGCGGGAATGACGGCTGATGGCTAAGCGGCGTATCGGGAGCGATGGCGAAACCCGCCGCTCGGTTTTCAGACGACCTTTTCATCTGCCTGCAAGGCTTTCCCGCTATAATTCCCGCTTTCGCTATTTTCAGACGACCTCTTTTCTATGAAATCCTATCCCGATTCCTATCTCCATTTCGAAAACCTCGACGCCCCCGAAACGCAAAATTTCGCCGCTGAAGCGCATGCCGAAACGCGTGTGCGTTTTTTGGACAACGATAAAGCGCGTGCGCTGTCGGACGGGATTTTGGCGCAGATGCAGGACACGCGGCAGATTCCGTTTTGTCAGGAACACCGCGCGCGGATGTACCATTTCCATCAGGACGCGGAATATCCGAAGGGCGTGTACCGCGTGTGTACGGCGGCGACCTACCGTTCGGGCTATCCTGAGTGGAAAATCTTGTTTTCGGTGGCGGATTTCGACGAGCTGCTCGGCGACGATGTGTATTTGGGTGGGGTGTCGCACTTGGTGGAGCAGCCCAACCGCGCGCTGTTGACCTTGAGCAAATCGGGCGGCGATACGGCTTATACGTTGGAAGTGGATTTGGAGGCGGGCGGGCTGGTTGAGGGCGGCTTTCATTTTCCGGCGGGGAAAAACCATGTGTCGTGGCGCGATGAAAACAGCGTGTGGGTGTGTCCGGCTTGGGACGAACGGCAGTTGACCGAATCGGGCTATCCGCGCGAGGTGTGGCTGGTGGAGCGCGGCAAGAGTTTCGAGGAAAGCCTGCCGGTGTATCAAATCGGCGAAGACGGGATGATGGTGAACGCGTGGCGTTATCTCGATCCGCAGGGTTCGCCGATTGATTTGATTGAAGCGTCGGACGGTTTTTATACCAAGACGTATTTGCAGGTGTCGTCTGAAGGCGAGGCGAAACCGTTGAACCTGCCCGCCGATTGCGACGTGGTCGGCTATCTGGCGGGGCATCTTTTGCTGACGTTGCGCAAGGACTGGAACCGCGCGAACCAAAGCTATCCGAGCGGCGCATTGGTGGCGGTGAAGCTGAATCGGGGCGAACTCGGGGCGGCGCAGCTTTTGTTTGCGCCCGATGAAACGCAGGCATTGGAAAGCGTGGAAACGACCAAGCGTTTTGTGGTGGCGAGCCTGCTGGAAAACGTACAGGGTCGTCTGAAAGCATGGCGCTTTACCGATGGCAAATGGCAGGAAGCCGAGTTGCCGCGCCTGCCTTCGGGTGCGTTGGAAATGACCGACCAGCCTTGGGGCGGCGACGTGGTTTACCTTGCCGCCAGCGATTTCACCACGCCGCTGACGCTGTTTGCGCTGGATTTGAACGTGATGGAACTGACCGTCATGCGCCGCCAGCCGCAGCAGTTTGTTTCAGACGACCTCGAAGTGCGGCAGTTTTGGGCGGTTTCGTCCGACGGCGAGCGCATCCCTTATTTCCACGTCGGCAAAAACGCCGCGCCCGATACGCCGACACTGGTCTATGCCTACGGCGGCTTCGGCGTGCCCGAGTTGCCGCACTATTTGGGCAGCATCGGCAAATACTGGCTGGAAGAGGGCCACGCCTTCGTATTGGCGAACATACGCGGCGGCGGCGAGTTCGGCCCGCGCTGGCATCAGGCGGCGCAGGGAATCAGCAAACACAAAAGCGTCGATGATTTGCTTGCCGTTGTGCGAGATTTGTCCGAACGCGGCATGAGTTCGCCCCAACACATCGGTTTGCAGGGCGGCAGCAACGGCGGCTTGATTACCGCCGCCGCCTTCGTGCGCGAACCGCAAAGCATAGGCGCGCTGGTGTGCGAAGTGCCGCTGACCGACATGATCCGCTATCCGCTGCTCTCCGCCGGCGCAAGCTGGACGGACGAATACGGCAACCCGCAGAAATACGAAGTCTGCAAACGCTGGCTGGGTGAATTGTCGCCGTATCACAATCTTTCAGACGGTGTGCCGTACCCGCCCGCACTCATCACCACCAGTCTATCCGACGACCGCGTCCATCCCGCCCACGCGCTCAAGTTCTACGCCAAATTGCGCGAAACCTCTGCGCAATCATGGCTCTACGCTCCGGACGGCGGCGGACATACCGGCAACGGCACGCAACGTGAATCCGCCGACGAACTTGCCTGCGTGTTGCTGTTTTTGAAAGAATTTTTGGGGTAAGGGCAGGGGGCGACACTGCCGCCGCGAATGAAAAAAGGTCGTCTGAAACTGCTTTTTCAGACGACCTTTTTTAATGGTTGTTTCAAATCAAAACATCTATGCCGCCGGCCCCATCAGCACTTCTTCGCATCCGAAGGCAAAAATCCGTAATGCCGCCTGAATGCTTCGTTGAACCGTCCCGCGTGTCGGTAGCCGCAAAAGTGCATGGCGGCTTGGACGGTGCTGCCGGATTCGATGAGGGCGAGCGCGTGTTCCAGCCGCAGGCGGCGCAGGCGTCCGGCGACGGTTTCGCCGGTTTGCGCTTTGAAATAGCGTTTCAGGTAGCATTCGTTCAGTCCGACTCGGCGGGCGATTTCGGCGATGGTCAGCGGGCGGGCGAATTCGTGTTGCAGGATGTCGGCGGCTTCGTCTATGCGCCGGCGGCGGTAGCCGTTGTCGTGGCGGCGGAAGGTGAAGCGCAATAATCGGGCGGAGAGTTCCAGCGCGGCGGCTTCGTCGGCGAGCAGGCCGAAGCCGTCCGATTCGAACGGGCGTTGCAGCAGGGGGCAGGCCGCCGCCGTCAGTGCCGCCGCGTTTTGCGCCAGCCGTTGCAGGGCGAATCGGCCTATCGTTTGCGGCGAAAACAGGCGTTCGTCCAGCAAGCCTTCGTCGTGCCAGCGGCGCAGTTTTTCCAGCGAAAAATCCAAATGCAGCGCGCGCATGCCGCCGTTGTCGGGCAGCAGGGTTTCGGACACGTCCGCCAGTTCGCCGCGTACCAGCCAGATTTCGCCGGCAGACGGGCGGTATTCCCTGCCGCCCATTTGTAACCGGTTCTGCCCCGACACCATGACGAACAAGGCGCAGTTGTGGCTGAAATTGTGGATTTCGGTGGGAAACGCGCCCGTTCCGCCGCCGCGCATCCGCGACAGGGTGATGCCTGAGTCGAAGCGGTTGATGCACATTTCCAGATGCAAACCGGGCTGTTTTGCCTGCGCCATGAGCGCGCTGTCGGAACAGCCGTCCAGCGCCCAGCCGGATTTATCGGAGCGGACATAGGTTTGGTACTGGCGGTAGATGGCGGCGGTGTTCATGCTTGGATAGGAACGGGTTGTCTAACAAATGAATTAAATAGGAATTATTGCCAATAATCAAGCGTAGGGATTGGTTGAAACGGGAAAGGTCGTCTGAAAGCGTGTTTCAGACGACCTTTCCCGTTTCGGGAATTTGTTTTGCCGTTTCGGGAATTTTGCGTTCGGCAGCATGGTTTCTGCGAATTATTTATTTAATAATAAACATTCCTATTCGCACAACACAAAGGAACCGCACACCGTGAAACCGAGTTTTTGCCTTGCAGCCTGCGCCGTCCTGCTGGCCGCCTGTTCGCCCGAACCTGCCGCCGAAAAAACTGTATCCGCCGCATCCCAAGCTGCATCCGCATCTGCCGCCATGCTGACCGTGCCGACCGCACGGGGCGATGCCGTTGTGCCGAAGAATCCCGAACGCGTCGCCGTGTACGACTGGGCGGCATTGGATACGCTGACCGAATTGGGCGTGGACGTGGGCGCAACCACCGCACCGGTGCGCGTGGACTATTTGCAGCCTGCATTTGACAAGGCGGCAACGGTGGGGACGCTGTTCGAGCCCGATTACGAAGCCCTGCACCGCTACAATCCGCAGCTTGTCATTACCGGCGGGCCGGGCGCGGAAGCGTATGAACAGTTGGCGAAAAACGCAACCACCATAGACCTGACGGTGGACAACGGCAATATCCGTATCAGCGGCGAAAAGCAGATGGAAACCCTGGCGCGGATTTTCGGCAAGGAAGCGCGCGCGGCGGAATTGAAGGCGCAGATTGACGCGCTGTTCGCCCAAACGCGCGAAGCCGCCAAAGGCAAAGGGCGCGGGCTGGTGCTGTCGGTTACGGGCAACAAGGTGTCCGCCTTCGGCACACAGTCGCGGTTGGCCAGCTGGATACACGGCGACATCGGCCTGCCGCCCGTGGATGAATCTTTACGCAACGAGGGGCACGGACAGCCCGTTTCCTTCGAATACATCAAAGAGAAAAACCCCGACTGGATTTTCATCATCGACCGTACCGCCGCCATCGGGCAGGAAGGGCCGGCGGCCGTCGAAGTGTTGGATAACGCGTTGGTACGCGGCACGAACGCTTGGAAGCGCAAACAAATCATCGTCATGCCTGCCGCGAACTACATTGTCGCGGGCGGCGCGCGGCAGTTGATACAGGCGGCGGAACAGTTGAAGGCGGCGTTTGAAAAGGCCGAACCCGTTGCGGCGGGGAAAGAGTAGGGGTCGTCTGAAAACGGAGCTTCCGAAGAAAGCGGAGTTTCTGCGAAGCTAAATCGTGGTTTCAACGAAGCAAAAAGCAGCCTGCACGTTGAAAATGCCGCCAAAGCAAACCTACGGTTTGCCGCCCTCTCCCTAGCCCTCTCCCACGTGGAGAGGGGATTGGGTTGCAGGCTGCTTTTAGGTTCAGGCAAATTTTAACTCTTGTTGAAGCTGTACTTTCAGAAGCTGCACTTTCAGACGACCTCGTGGAACACCACAGGCACACGCATCGATAGGCTGAGTCAAAGATTCAGACCGATGGCAGCCCGCACCCGAGTTTACGCGGCAAACAGCAAGGCTGCGGCAACCCGTCCCCTCTCCCCGTGGGAGAGGGTTAGGGAGAGGGCAGTAAGCCGTAGGCTTACATAAAGCCGATAACGCTTTCACAAAGCCTGTGCACTGAAAACGGAAAGGTCGTCTGAAAACGGAGCTTCTGAAGGAAGCGGAGTTTCTGCGAAGCTAAAACCGAAGCTGCAAAAGAAGCGAAAAGCAGCCTGCACGTTGAAAATACCGCCAAAGCAAACCTACGGTTTGCCGCCCTCTCCCTAACCCTCTCCCACGGGGAGAGGGGATTGGGTTGCAGGCTGCTTTTAGGTTCAGGCAAATTTTAACGCTTGTTGAAGCTGTACTTTCAGAAGCTGCACTTTCAGACGACCTCGTGGAGTACCACAGGCACACGCATCGATCGGCTGAGTCAAAGATTCAGACCGATAGCAGTCCGCACCCGAGTTTATGCGGCAAACAGCGAGGCTGCGGCAACCCGTCCCTTCTCCCCGTGGGAGAGGGTTAGGGAGAGGGCAGTAAGCCGCAGGCTTACATCAAAGCCGATAACGCTTCCGTTACAACCCCGCCCACTGAAAGCAGCCTGCAACGAAGCCAAAATGACAAACCGCATCGTAAACCACCCAACCCATAGGAGAACCCCATGCAAAACGAAACCATCAACCTGAAACAGTGCCTTGCCGCCATCAAAGAATACTGGCAGCCCGAAATCATCAACCGCCACGGGTTCCAATTCCGCCTGGTCAAACTTTTGGGCGATTACGGCTGGCATACGCACGGATACAGCGACAAAGTACTGTTTGCCGTGGAGGGCGACATGGCGGTGGACTTCGCCGACGGCGGCAGCATGACGATACGCGAAGGCGAGATGGCGGTCGTGCCGAAGTCGGTGTCGCACCGCCCGCGTTCGGAAAACGGCTGCTCGGTGGTGCTGATTGAGCTGCCCGACCCGTCCGAGGCCGCCTGAAAAAGCAGCCTGCACCTCCAATATGCCAAAAATATATGCCGAAAATACAACCCCACCGCACACCAACACACAAAGGAAATCCCATGACACGCTTCAAATATTCCCTGCTGTTTGCCGCCCTGCTGCCCGTGTACGCGCAGGCCGATGTTTCTGTTTCAGACGACCCCAAACCGCAGGAAAGCACCGAATTGCCGACCATCACCGTTACCGCCGACCGCACCGCGAGTTCCAACGGCGGCTACACCGTTTCCGGCACGCACACCCCGCTCGGGCTGCCCATGACCCTGCGCGAAATCCCGCAGAGCGTCAGCGTCATCACATCGCAACAAATGCGCGACCAAAACATCAAAACGCTCGACCGCGCCCTATTGCAGGCGACCGGCACCAGCCGCCAGATTTACGGCTCCGACCGCGCGGGCTACAACTACCTGTTCGCGCGCGGCAGCCGCATCGCCAACTACCAAATCAACGGCATCCCCGTTGCCGACGCGCTGGCCGATACGGGCAATGCCAACACCGCCGCCTATGAGCGCGTAGAAGTTGTGCGCGGCGTGGCAGGGCTGCTGGACGGCACGGGCGAGCCTTCCGCCACCGTCAATCTGGTACGCAAACGCCCGACCCGCAATCCCTTGTTTGAAGTCCGCGCCGAAGCGGGCAACCGCAAACATTTCGGGCTGGGCACGGACGTATCGGGCAGCCTGAACGCCGAAGGCACGCTGCGCGGCCGCCTGGTTTCCACCTTCGGACGCGGCGACTCGTGGCGGCAGCGCGAACGCAGCCGCGATGCCGAACTCTACGGCATTTTGGAATACGACATCGCACCGCAAACCCGCGTCCACGCAGGCATGGACTACCAGCAGGCGAAAGAAACCGCCGACGCGCCGCTCAGCTACGCCGTGTACGACAGCCAAGGTTATGCCACCGCCTTCGGCCCGAAAGACAACCCCGCCACAAATTGGTCGAACAGCCGCCACCGTGCGCTCAACCTGTTCGCCGGCATCGAACACCGCTTCAACCAAGACTGGAAACTCAAAGCCGAATACGACTACACCCGCAGCCGCTTCCGCCAGCCCTACGGCGTGGCAGGCGTGCTTTCCATCGACCATAGCACCGCCGCCACCGACCTGATTCCCGGTTATTGGCACGCCGACCCGCGCACCCACAGCGTCAGCGTGTCATTGACCGGCAAATACCGCCTGTTCGGCCGCGAACACGATTTAATCGCGGGTATCAACGGCTACAAATACGCCAGCAACAAATACGGCGAACGCAGCATCATCCCCAACACCATCCCCAACGCCTACGAATTTTCCCGCACGGGCGCCTACCCGCAGCCATCATCGTTTGCCCAAACCATCCCGCAATACGGCACCAGGCGGCAAATCGGCGGTTATCTCGCCACCCGTTTCCGCGCCGCCGACAACCTTTCGCTGATACTCGGCGGCAGATACAGCCGCTACCGCGCAGGCAGCTACGACAGCCGCACACAAGGCATGACCTATGTGTCCGCCAACCGTTTCACCCCCTACACAGGCATCGTGTTCGACCTGACCGACAACTTGTCGCTTTACGGCTCGTACAGCAGCCTGTTCGTCCCACAATCGCAAAAAGACGAACACGGCAGCTACCTGAAACCCGTAACCGGCAACAATCTGGAAGCCGGCATCAAAGGCGAATGGCTTGAAGGCCGTCTGAACGCATCCGCCGCCGTGTACCGCGCCCGTAAAAACAACCTCGCCACCGCAGCAGGACGCGACCCGAGCGGCAACACCTACTACCGCGCCGCCAACCAAGCCAAAACCCACGGCTGGGAAATCGAAGTCGGCGGCCGCATCACGCCCGAATGGCAGATACAGGCAGGCTACAGCCAAAGCAAAACCCGCGACCAAGACGGCAGCCGCCTGAACTCCGACAGCGTGCCCGAACGCAGCTTCAAACTCTTCACCGCCTACCACTTCGCCCCCGAAGCCCCCAGCGGCTGGACCATCGGCGCAGGCATGCGCTGGCAGAGCGAAACCCACACCGACCCTGCCACGCTCCGCATCCCCAATCCCGCCACCAAAGCCCGCGCCGCCGCCAACAGCCGCCAAAAAGCCTACGCCGTCGCCGACATCATGGCGCGTTACCGCTTCAATCCGCGCGCCGAACTGTCGCTGAACGTGGACAACCTGTTCAACAAACACTACCGCACCCAGCCCGACCGCCACAGCTACGGTGCACTGCGGACAGTGAACGCGGCGTTTACCTACCGCTTTAAATAAGGTCGTCTGAAACGGAGTTTCCGGAGGAAGTAGAGTTTCTGCGAAGCTAAAGTGCAGCTTCTGAAAGTACAGCTTCAACAAGAGTTAAAAATTGCCTGAAGCTTAAAAGCAGCCTGCCACCCAACCCCCTCTCCCCGTGGGAGAGGGCTAGGGAGAGGGTGGTAAACCGCAGGTTTGCATCAAAGCCTGTGCACTGAAAACTGAAAGGTCGTCTGAAAACGGAGCTTCTGAAGGAAGCGGGGTTTCTGTGAAGCTAAAACCGAAGCTGCAAAAGAAGCAAAAAGCAGCCTGCACGTTGGAAATACCGCTCAGCAAACCTTTGGTTTGCCGCCCTCTCCCTAGCCCTCTCCCGCGGAGAGAGGGGGTTGGGTGGCAGGTTGCCTTTAAGGTTCAGGCAAATTTTCACTTCGTTGAAACTCCGTTTTCAGACGACCTCGTGGAGTACCACAGGCACACGCATCGAGCGGCTGAATCAAAGATTCAGACCGATGGCAGTCCGCACCCGAGTTTATGCGGCAAACAGCAAGGCTACGGCAGCCCGTCCCCTCTCCCCGTGGGAGAGGGTTAGGGAGAGGGCAGTAAGCCGCAGGCTTGCATCAAAGCCGATAACGCTTTCACAAAGCCTGTGCGCTGAAAACGGAAAGGTCGTCTGAAAACGGAGCTTCTGAAGGAAGCGGGGTTTCTGTGAAGCTAAAACCGAAGCTGCAAAAGAAGCGAAAAGCAGCCTGCACGTTGAAAATACCGCCAAAGCAAACCTTTGGTTTGCCGCCCTCTCCCTAACCCTCTCCCACGGGGAGAGGGGATTGGGTTGCAGGCTGCTTTAAGCTTCAGGCGATTTTTAACTTCGTTGAAGCTGCGATTTAGCTTCGCAGAAACTCTACTTCCTTCAGAAGCTCCGTTTTCAGACGACCTTTTGGAACACCGCAGGCACACGCATCGAGCGGCTGAATCAAAGATTCAGACCGATGGCAGTCCGCACCCGAGTTTATGCGGCAAACAGCAAGGCTACGGCAGCCCGTCCCCTCTCCCCGTGGGAGAGGGTTAGGGAGAGGGCAGTAAGCCGCAGGTTTGCATTCAGAACGAAACGAAAACCGCCACACGGAGTCTAATCAAACCGGTTACGAAAACAAATAACGCGGCCATATTCCACTTTCAGACGACCCAAACCGACCGAAAAAGATAGTGGATTAAAATAAAAATGAGACAAGACGGTAATACCCGCTGTGTACAGCTAGAGTACATAAGGGCGTTGGCAGTGCCGTATCATTGCAATTTTGATCTGCCATAAATTTTGTCTGCAACCAAAGGAAAACCATCATGAAAAACATCAAAACCCAACTTTTCGCCGTTCTCCTCGGCCTCTCTGCCGCAGCCGTGCCTGCCGCCGAAATAGCCCAAAGCACGGGCAAAGTCTTTGAAGGCGAAAACTACACCGTCATCCGCGAAACCCTGCCCAAAGGCAAGGAAATCCCCCGCCACAACCACCCCGGCCACACCCTGCTGGTTACCCAAACCAAAGGCAGCTCGGTATTTTTGTTTGACGGCGGAAAAAGGCAGGAATTGCGGCCGGGCAGTGTCCTGAAGGCGGACGGCAGCGAATACGTTGCCATCAAAATAACCGACGACAGCGAATTGGTGATTGTGCTGGTGAAGGACGGGAAGAAGGCGGGTGCGGAATAGAATGTCCTTCAGATCGTCTGAAAAAGCAGTTGGAGACGACCTTCCGCCACCATTGGCAATCGACCTATAATCTATTTCCCGTCCACCCCCGACGAATCCGCCGCCATTGAAGAAAGAAAGTCCCATGACCGCGCTGCAAACCATCGCCGAACACCTCACCCGACACCGACAAACCGTTACCTGCGCCGAATCCTGCACGGGCGGCCTGCTTGCGGGCGCATTCACCAGCATCGCGGGCAGCTCGCAATGGTTTCATCAAAGTTTCGTGACTTACAGCAACCAAGCCAAAGAAGAACGCCTCGGCGTCATGCCCGACACGCTGCTGAAACACGGCGCGGTCAGCCGTGAAACCGTGTACGAAATGGCGCGCGGTGCGAAAGCCGTCGCACAAGCCGACTACGCCCTGAGTATTTCCGGCATCGCAGGCCCGGGCGGCGGCAGTGTGGCAAAACCCGTCGGCACGGTGTGGTTCGGGTTGTCCACGCCGACCGAATCGCTGGAGCAAATGAAAATCTTCAGCGGCGACCGAGAGGCCGTCAGAAATCAGGCCGTCGCCTTCGCCCTTGAATTTTTGGCGGAACATTTGGTTTGACGGTTCCCAACGCAAGAACGGCAAACCGCGTTCATGCAAGTCTGAAAACCAAGATTCAGGTTTCAGACGACCTTTGCCGCAAAGCAGTTTGGCCGATACGCCCTTGAGAAACTGCTACAATCACGGTCGTCTGAAGCCCTGTTGCCAGTCGGCATCTAGGTTTCAGACGACCTTTTTACCCAACTCCCTAACGGAACCCCCATGATCAGCAGACTGACCGGCAGGCTCATCGAGAAAAACCCGCCGCAAATCGTCATCGACGTCAACGGCGTCGGCTACGAAGCCGACGTATCCATGCAGACCTTCTACAACCTGCCCGCCTTGGGCGAAACCGTGCAGCTTTACACCCAGCTTGTCGTCCGTGAAGACGCGCATTTATTGTTCGGTTTTGCGACTGCCGACGAACGGGCGACGTTCCGCCAGTTGGTCAAAGTCAGCGGCATCGGCGCAAAAACCGCGCTGGGCATACTCTCCGCCATGTCCGCCGACGAGCTTGCCCGCGCGGTTGCCGACGAAGACATCAAACGCCTCTCCTTCGCCCCGGGCATCGGCAAAAAGACCGCCGAACGCATGGTTTTGGAACTGCGCGGCAAACTGGTTTCCCATACCGCTGCCGACGGGCTTTTCACCGCCGCGCCTGCTGCCGACGAAACGGACGACATCGTCAACACCCTGATTGCGTTGGGTTACAACGAACGCGAGGCAAAAGCCGCCATCAAAGGCATTCCAAAAGGCACGGAAGTCGGCGAAGGCGTGCGCTTGGCTTTAAAAAACCTGTTGAAATAGGTCGTCTGAAAACTTTGAGATCAAGGTTTTTAGAGAAACTCGTTCATACTCGTTTTCAGACGACCTTTTATTCAATTAACGCGGGTTTGGGATAACTCAAGTAGCGTGGGCTTTGCCCACGAAATCTGCCGTCTAACCATCCATTGTTGGACAACAATCTAATTTGTTTTCCTTTCGTGGGCAAAGCCCACGCTACGGGTGACTGTAAGGCAGCTTGTTCCTTCCCCCATCCGGCAGGGGAAGGTTAGGATGGGGGTGGCTTTGTGGGTTTAGGTAAAATCGGATTCGTTTAGTCCATAAAGCCACCCTCTCCCCGGCCCTCTCCCGCTGGACGGGAGAGGGGGCAGGTTGTTGAATCGGGAACTGTGTCTGTTATTTATTTAGTGGGCAAAGCCCACGCTACGGGAGAGGGGCAGGTTCGGATACAAATTAAGGTCGCCTGAAATTTTTCAGACGACCTTGTTTTATATAAACCAACGCGCTTACTCCCCGCCTTCAACAATCTGTTTGAGGCGGTACAGTGCGTCTAGGGCTTCGCGGGGGGTGAGGTCGTCGGGGCGGATTTGGTTTAGGGCCTCGGCGAGTGAGTTGTGGGCAGGGTTTTCTTGGCTGGCGGCGGTTTGGGATTCTATATCCGCCGTTTCGTCTGGACTAAACCCGCTGTATTCGTTTTCAGACGACAGGGTGCTGAAGATGTCCAATTGCGGGCGGACGGCGGCGGCTTGGGCTTCGAGTTCGTCCAGATGTTTTTGGGCGGCTTTGAGGGCGCGGTTGGGCAGGCCGGCGAGTTTGGCGACGGCGATGCCGTAGCTTTTGCTGGCGGGGCCGGGTTCGATGTGGTGGAGGAAGACGATGTCTTGTCCTTGTTCGAGTGCGGAGAGGTGCATGTTGACTGCCGTTGCGTGGGCTTCGGGCAGTTTGGTCAGTTCGAAATAATGGGTGGCGAAGAGGCTGAAGGATTTGTTTTTTTGCAGCAGGTGTTCGGCGATGGCGTGCGCGAGGGCGAGGCCGTCGAAGGTGGAGGTGCCGCGTCCGACTTCGTCCATGAGGACAAGGGATTGGTCGGTGGCGTGGTGGAGGATGTAGGCGGTTTCGCTCATTTCGACCATGAAGGTGGAGCGGTTGGAGGCGAGGTCGTCGGAGGCGCCGATGCGGGTGAAGATTTGGTCGATGGGGCCGATTTGGGCGGCATCGGCGGGGACGAAGCTGCCGGTGTGCGCCATGAGGACGATGTGGGCAACTTGGCGCATGTAGGTGGATTTGCCGCCCATGTTGGGGCCGGTCAGGAGCATGAGGCGGTGTTTGTGGTCGAGGCGGGTGTGGTTGGCGGTGAAGTGGCGCACTTGTTGTTCGACGACGGGATGGCGGCCGTTTTCGATATGGATGACGGGGTAGTCGGCGAACTCGGGGCAGACGAAGCCGCGTTCGGCGGCGGTGGCGGCGAAGGTGGAAAGTACGTCCAGTGCGGCGGCGGCTTTGGCGGCTTTTTGAAGCTGGGGAAGGG
Source organism: Neisseria mucosa (assembly GCA_003028315.1). NCBI lineage: Bacteria > Pseudomonadati > Pseudomonadota > Betaproteobacteria > Neisseriales > Neisseriaceae > Neisseria > Neisseria mucosa. The sequence goes on from CP028150.1 coordinate 2,345,366, forward strand.
TCGTCTGAATGTCTTTGAGGAGGGCTTCAAACAGGCGTTTTTCCAATGCCAATGCTTGTTCTTGCGCGGTCAGGACTTTGTCTTCGAAGGTTTTGAGTTCGGGGGTGATGAAGCGTTCGGCGTTTTTCAGGGTCTGGCGGCGTTGGTAGTCGGCGGGGGCTTGTTCGGCTTGGACTTTGGATAGCTCGATGTAGAAGCCGTGGACGCGGTTGAACTCGACTTTGAGGGTGGAGAGGCCGGTGCGTTCGCGTTCGCGCGCTTCGAGGTCGAGCAGGAATTCGTCGCCGTGGTTTTGGATGTGGCGCAACTCGTCGAGTTCTGCCGAATAGCCTTGGTTGATGACGCCGCCGTCTTTGAGCCAGACGGCGGGTTCGGGCATCACGGCGGCTTTGAGGGTTTCGGCGACGGGCAGGGTTTCGGGGAAAACGGCTTTGAGGGTTTCTAAGAGGCTGCTGCCCTCGGCGGACAATTCGATTTCGGACAGGGCAAACAGGCTGTCGCGCAGGGCGGCGAGGTCGCGCGGGCGGGCGTTGCCGACAGCGATGCGGGCGGCGATGCGTTCGATGTCCGCGATGTTTTTCAGACGACCTTGCAGGGTTTCGTATTGCGAACCCAGCGCGGCAACGGCTTCTTGGCGGGCGCGGATGTGGGCGCGGCTGCGTAAGGGGTGGTGCAGCCAGAGTGCCAAGAGGCGGCTGCCCATGTGGGTGGCGCAGCCGTCGAGTATGGAAAACAGGGTCGGCGATTTTTTGCCGGAGAGGGTTTGCGTGATTTCGAGATTGCGGCGCGTGGCGGCGTCCATGCCGATATATTGGCTGTCGGTTTCGAGCGAAATGCCGTCGAGGTGCTGCGGCATCAGGTTTTGCGTCAGGCGGATGTAGTTCAGCAGCGCGCCCGCCGCGCCGACGGCGGCTTCGTGTTCCTTGCCGTCCAAACCGAAGCCGTGCAGGTCCTGACAGCCGAAGTATTCGGTCAACAATTTCGCGCCGGCGTCGGCGGCAAACTGCCACGAGTTCAGGCGCGTGATGTTGGCGGAGGTCGTCTGAAAACCATTAGGCAGGCTTTTGCCTTCGGGCAACAGGATTTCCGCCGCCTGCAAACGCGCCAGCTCGTCGGCGAGTTTGTCTGCCGTCGTCAGCTTGGTTTTGAATTCGCCGCTTTGCAAAGATGCCCACGCGATGGCGACGTGTTTTTTATCCGCGTTCACCGCCGCGATGCGGTTGGTTTCCTTGTCTTCCAAAAACGCCGCGTCGGTCAGCGTGCCGGGCGTAACGATGCGCACGACTTTGCGCTCTACCGGCCCTTTGCCCGCGCCGACTTCGCCCACCTGCTCGCACATCGCCACGCTTTTGCCCATCTTCACCAACCGCGCCAGATACTGCTCCGCCGCGTGAAACGGCACGCCCGCCATCTTAATCGGCACGCCGTCCATCTGCCCGCGCGTGGTCAGGGTGATGTCCAACAGCTTCGCCGCTTCCACCGCGTCATCCAAAAACAGCTCGTAAAAATCGCCCATGCGGTAAAACACCAGCTTGTCGGCGTGCTGCGATTTGATGGCGAGATACTGCTGCATCATCGGGGAAACGGCGGATTTGCTCATGGGAATGCCTTGCAAAACGGAAAAGCCTTATTGTAGCAAAAGGTCGTCTGAAACCCTAAAACAAGGTTTCAGACGACCTTTTTGCCTTTGCTTCAATCCAATGATTTTATTTCTTGGCTCTAAAGCCCAAAAGATGTTGCGTGGTGGCAAGCCATGCGCCGAAGACGCCTAGGGCGATGACGAAGCCGAACACCAGCGAAACTTCGCTGAAATGGAAGAAACGCCAGCCGATGTTGAGCCCGTAGGGCTTGAAGATGGCATCTACCAACGGGCGCACGGCGGAGAGCAGCCAGCCGCACAGTCCCAAGCTGACGGCGGCGGAGAAGATACTCTGCCACATGGCTTGATAGAGGAAGGGGCGGCGGATGAACGATGCGGGCGCGCCGAGCAGCTTGGTGATTTCGATTTCTTCTTTGCGGCTGAGGATTTGCAGACGGATGGTATTGTGCGCGACAAGGACGAACGCCATACCCAGCGTCAGTGAAAGAAACCATAAAATTTTACGGATGAACTCGTTGATTTGATACAGCGTTTGCACCCATTCGGTGTCCATGGTGGCGGATTCGACCATGGGCAGCTTGACCATATCCTGATAAATCGCCTGCATTTGTGCGGGCGGTGTAGCGGGATCGGGCGTGACGATAAATGCGTCGGGCAAGGGGTTGCCGTCGAGCATGGAAACGAGGTTTTGATCGAGGTTGGATTGCAGCTCTTCCAAGCCTTCCTGCTTGCTGATGAAACGGATTTTGTTGAGGCGGGCATCGCGTTCCAACAGGTTGCGGACGGTATCGCTGTCGGCTTTGGATGCGTCGGTTTCCATATAGAGCGTGATTTGCGGCGACTCGTTGAGCTTGCCTAAAACGCTTTGTCCGCTTTGGATGCCCAAATACATGAAAAGCGGCAGGGTCATGGCAACGGCGAGCATCAGGAGGGTGAGCAGCGTGCCGACGGGTTGGCGCAGGAGCTGTTTGAGCGCAGTGCGCGCGGATTCGACGTGCAGCGAGACGTAGTGGATGATGCTCATGCGAGTCGTCCTTTCGAGAGGCGCAGAATGCGGTGGCCGTAGTCTGCCATGAGGGTTTCGTCATGGGCGGCGACGATGACGGTGGTTCCTGCTTCGTGGAAGGTTTTGAACAATTCCATGATGTCGAGCGCGTAGGCGCGGTCGAGGTTGGCGGAGGGTTCGTCGGCAATCAGGAGGCTGGGTTGGTGGACGACGGCGCGGGCGATACACAGGCGTTGCTGTTCGCCGCCTGAGAGGGTTACGGGATCGTCCAATTCGCGGCCTTTCAAGCCGACTTTTTCAATGGCGATGCGGGCGCGTTCTTCGGCTTTGCGCGGCTGATAACCGATAATCCGCAGCGGCAGGATGACGTTTTGCAGGACGTTGCGGTCATAGAGGATTTTATGGTCTTGGAACACGATGCCGATATGCTGGCGCATGAAGCCGATTTGGTTGTCGCTCAATTCGCCCAAGTCTTGGTTGTTGAACCACACTTTGCCTTTGCTGGGTTTGGTAATACCGGAAATCAGCTTGAGGATAGTGGACTTGCCGGAGCCGGAATGGCCGGCGATAAATATCATTTCGCCTTTTTTGATTTGGAAGCTGACGTTTTTCAGGGCTTCAAAACCGCCTGGATAGGTTTTGGAAACTTGTTCGAAACGGATCATAAGGTATTCCTGGAAAGGGGTCAGGACAAACTTATCCACAGTTAATCCACAAAAGGATGCGCTATCGGAGATAGGTCGTCTGAAAAATAGGATATGTGCCGAATTATAAAGATTTCGGCGTTTTTTTGATAGTTTGCTCAGATATGGACGGCGGTAGGCAAAGCGTCGGACTGACGGCTTTACAACACAATATTACAAGTGTGATTGTCGCGTTTGCAAAATGCTTAAATACTTATCCACATGTCGAAAAGTCGTCTGAAAAGGATTTCGGCGTTTCAATTAAACCCGCCGTATCCGTTTTCAGACGACCTTCCACATCGGTTTCAGCCCGACTTATTTACATTTTTCTTTAGCCGCATTGACGGCGGCGGTCAGGCTTTTTTCGTTGACTTCGCCAGTGATGGTTTGTTTGTAGCCGCATTTCGGCGCTTCGACGACGGTGAACGGCAATACGCCGACGTTGTTGCCGTAAGACTTCATGAAATTGCGGCTGTCCGCGCCGGTATAGCGCCAAACATGATAGCTGACGGGGGTTTGTTTCAGGAATTTGCCGATGTTGTCGGAAGTATCCAACGCGATGCCGACCATATCGACGCTGCCTTTTTTCTGCGCTTTGTACCAAGCGGACATGGCGGGCATTTCCTTACGGCACGGACCGCACCAGGTCGCCCACAGATTCACCACGCGCACGGGAGCTTTGAGCGATTGCAGGCTTTGCGGCTTGTTGTCGTTCCAGCCCGCCAGCGGATCGGCGGCAAACGCAGGGGCAGACAGGGCTGCAGTCATCAAAACAGAGGCAAGCAATAATTTTTTCATAAGTTCCATCCTTTGCATCAATCAGATTGATGGCATTGTAACCCCTTTCAGCGTGCTGTCTATGGAGAAAATGAAGATGTTGGATTTTAGCGGTAAAAAATGACGATTATCGGGTGATAAGTTGAGGAAATTTCCAATGCAGCCGATAATAAAGCCCATCAGCAAAATCTATAAACATCGGAGAACTCTATGTCGTCTGAATTCACGCTCTACCACAATCCCCGTTGCAGCAAATCGCGCGCCGCTTTCGACCTGCTCGAAGCGCGCGGCATCAAAGCCGAAGTCGTCAAATACCTCGACACCCCGCCCGACTTGGCGACACTGAAAGACATTTTCGCCAAGCTGGGCTTAGAGTCCGTACGCGGCATGATGCGCGTCAAAGACGACTTGTACAAAGAACTCGGTTTGGACAAGCCCGACCTCGACAACCAAGCCCTGCTCGAAGCCATCGCCGCCCACCCTGCCCTGCTCGAACGCCCCATCCTGACCACACGGGACAAAGCCGCCATCGGCAGACCGCTCGAAAACATCGAAGCCTTGTTGGACTGAAGCGCGGGAAGGCTGTCCCTACATGATTTCCCTGTTCCGCAGCCGCAACGGCTTGCGCTACTACCTCTTTCGCGGCATAGGCCTGAGTATCCTGTTGGTACTCGGCATATTCGGCGAGGGCGCATGGCAGGTGTACCACACCGGCTCGCAGCCCCTGCCCGGTCATATCCGCGCCGATGCCGCCCTCGTGCTCGGCGCCGCCGCGTGGGACAAACGGCCTTCGCCCATCTTCCGCGAACGCATCAACCACGCCATCACCCTCTACCAAAGCCACCGTGTCGAAAAAATCGTTTTCACCGGCGGAACACCCAAAAAAGGCTACATGACTGAAGCCGAAGTCGGTCGGCGCTACGCCCTCAAACAAGGCATACCTGCGCACAACATCCTCTTTGAAAACACCTCGCGCAACACCTACGAAAATATCCGCAACATCCGCCCAATACTGCGCGCCGAAGGCATCGGAAGCATCATCATCGTCAGCGACCCCTACCACCTCGCCCGCGCCCTCGAAATCGCCTCCGACCTCGACATCGAAGCCTACATCTCCGCCACGCCGACCACGCGGTTCGATCAAAGCAAGGAAAAAAACAAATTCCTGCTTCAAGAAAGCTACGCCCTCTTCCTCTACCGCATCGGCAAATGGAGCGAAAACTTTTGGGACTGGCTGACAATGAGTAAAACAGAAGACGAATAAATGAAAAAGAGTCGTCTGAAAACCGTTGAAATTCAGGTTTCAGACGACCTCAAAAAGACTACAATCAGTGTTACTCATAAAGGTTAACCATCATGAAACACATATTTCAAACTATCCTGACCGCCGCCTTAATCCCTTTTCTTGCCTCATGCGGCTTCTCAACAGGCAAACACCGTCCGACGGCCAAAACCCACGCTTCTGCCCGAAAAGTCCAACTCGTCCGCATCAGCAATATCGATCACACCCAAGGTTCGCAAGAGCTGATGTTGCACAGCATGGGCCTTATCGGTACGCCGTACAAATGGGGCGGCAGCACTACTTCTACCGGTTTTGATTGCAGCGGCATGATTCAATTTGTCTATAAAAACGCCCTCGGTGTCAGCCTGCCGCGCACCGCCCGCGATATGGCGGCGGCCAGCCGTAAAATCCCCGACAGCCGCCTTAAGGCAGGCGATCTCGTTTTCTTCAACACAGGCGGCGCGAACAAATATTCGCACGTCGGCCTATACATCGGCAACGGTGAATTCATCCATGCGCCAAGCAGCGGCAAAACCATTAAAACCGAAAAACTTTCCAGCCCGTTTTACGCGAAGAATTATTTGGGCGCGCATACCTTCTTTACCGACTGAAAAACAGCAAATCAGCAATCGGTATAAAGATCCGTTTGGTTTTTGATACGGTGAGACCTTTGCAAAAATAGTCTGTTAACAAAATTTGACGCATAAAAATGTGCTAAAAAATTTTCAATTGGCTAAAACCTTTTTGATATTGAGAAAAAAGTAGAAGCAATCAGGGAGGTTCTTCATTTTGAAAATGGTATTGAACATAAAATTTTAATAACTCATGTTATTGCAAAGATCTCACGGTATCTATTATCTCGGTCATTCCCGCGTACGAATGATGAACTAAGCAGTCGGCTATATCGTCAATCCAAATCGGAAATGCTGATAAAAAAGGTCGTCTGAAACCAGATTTACGGTTTCAGACGACCTTTGTCTGTTTAAAAAAGATTATTTGAAGCGGTAGCCGACAGTAGCCATGTAGCTGTTGTTGTGGACTTTCAAATTGTCTTTTTTATAACGGGTTTGCTCCCATTCGGCGCCGACTTCGACATTCGGTGCAACGGCGTATTTCGCGCCCACGCCGTAGCCGAGGCCGTTCATATTGTTGCGTTTCGCGCCCAAATTGTCGAAGCGGCCGTAGTGGTAGCCTACCTTACCGTAAGCCAGCGCATTGTCGGTCAGGCGGTAGCCTTGGACGTAGGAAACGTTGGCATCGACTTTTTGTTTCGCATTGCCCGCGATTTTGCGGTGCAGCGGTTTGACACCGGCTTCAACGCCGCCAATCCAGTTGCTTTGTCCGAATTGTGTGTTGTAGCTGCCGCGTACGGCAACGTCGCCTTTGGTTTTTTCGTTTAGATTAACGTTGCGCACATCACTTTTGGTTGCGCCCGCGCCGACTTCCAAGCCTGCGCCGGTAAAAGAACCGTCAGCGAAAGTGATGGCGGAAGCGGTAGCCAATAAAACAGTCAGTAAGGTTTTTTTCATGATAATGCTCCTTCACGGATAAACAGGAAGCGTGTTTCTGCTTCCGACGAATCCAGTATCGGATGCTTGCGGATGAGCCGCAACCGCCTTTGCCGAGGCGTTACCCATCTTCTCA